>DATFWO010000234.1:0-71616 GCA_035259205.1 Burkholderiales bacterium
GACGGCAAGACGCTGCTCGCCGCGGCGAAGACGGGGCACCTCGGCCCGACCGTTTTCCGTTCCACCGATCTCGGGAAGAACTGGCGGGAGGCGGCGCGGCCGCCGGCGTTCGCCAAGCTCGCGGAAGGCGAGAAGGGCCGCGCGGTGGATCATACTTTCTGGCTCGCTCCCGGGCGCGCGGCAGACCAGGACGTGTGGTACGCGGGAACCTCGCCGCAGGGGTTGTTTCGCTCCGTGGACGGCGGCGTGAGCTGGGAGCCTTTTTCGATCATCAACGACGACCCGCAGTTCCGCGAATGGATGGGAACGCAACAGGACGGCACCCCGGACGGGCCAAAACTGCACTCGATCATCGTCGATCCCCGCGACGGCGCGCATTTTTACATCGCGATGTCGGGCGGCGGCGTTCACGAGTCCGTGGATGGCGGCGCGACCTGGAAAGTGCTTATCCAGGGGATGGACGTCGTCGAAGGGTTCGGCTTCGACCCGGCCAAGCCCACGTTCCACGATCCGCACTGCATACGGATGTGCCCGACCAACCCGGAGCGGCTCTACCAGCAAAACCATTGCGGCATCTACCGGCTCGATCGACCGTCGGACGCGTGGGTGCGCATCGGCCGCAACATGCCGCGGCTGGTCGGCGACATTGGCTTTCCTCTCGTGGTGCACCCGCGCGACGCGGACACGGCGTGGGTGTTCCCGATGGACGGCACGCGGGTGTGGCCGCGTACGAGCCCGGGCGGCAAGCCCGCGGCCTACGTCACACGCAACGGCGGTAAGACCTGGCAGCGCCTCGACGCCGGAATGCCGCGAAGCCAGGCCTGGTGGACAGTGAAGCGCCAGTGCATGGCGGCCGACGCGCGCGACCCGGTCGGGCTCTACGTCGGCAACAGCGGCGGGGAGCTGTGGATGGGTCGGGACGAGGGCAAGCGCTGGTCCTGCATCGCGCGCCACCTGCCGGAGATCTATGCGGTCGAGACGGCCGAAGCGTAATCACGGCGATCGGTGATCGACTATGCGCCGCTCAGGATGAAAGTGCTCGTGCCCAGCGCGCTGCGCTCGTACACGGAGCGAGGCGAGGTCGAAGCGAGCGGCGCGACGCTCGCCGCGCTGCTCGCGGACCTCGAGCGCCACTATCCGGGCATCCGATTCCGCATCATCGACGAGCAGGATCGCATTCGGCGCCACATACGGATCTTCGTGAACGGCAGGCAGGCGCACGATCTTTCGCATGCGCTCGCTGCGGCCGATGAAGTTGTCATCGTCCAGGCGCTGAGCGGCGGCTGATCGAGCCTGGGGACCACACCGGAGAGAACGACGATGCGATACCTGCTTCTGCGCTGTTTCAACGAGAATCGCTCCGAAGCGATTCCGCATCCGCAGCGCGCCTGCGAAGTACGCTGAAGCCGGTCCCGCTAAAGGAGATCGATAATGGCTTGGGTCTGGCTCACGCTTGCCGGGTTGCTCGAGGTCGTTTGGGCGATCGGCATCAAGTACACTGCGGGCTTCACGCGGATCCTGCCCTCCGCGATCACCATCGCGGCGATGGTCGGCAGCGTCTACCTGCTCGGGCTCGCCGTGCGTACCATCCCGATCGGTACCGGCTACGCGGTGTGGACCGGCATCGGCGCTGTCGGCGTGGCCATCCTCGGCATGGTGCTCTTCGACGAGCCAAAGACGCTGCTCCGCATCGGCTCGATTCTCCTCATCGTCGCCGGTATCGCCGGCTTGAAACTGGTCACACAATGAGGCTGCCTTCGCTCGCTGCCACGTTTCTCCCTTTCCTCGCCGCTTCGGCGTGGGTGCAAGCGCTCGACGCGGTGGCTGTGAAGGACTAGCTGGTTCATGCAATTACATCAGAGAGGCGTATCGGCAACTTGCGGATCCTTTTGCCGGTCGCATGCCACACGGCATTCGCAATCGCTGCGCTCACCCCGGTAGCGCCCAGCTCGCCAATACCCCGCGCGCCAATTGCCGAAGCATGCGGATCATGCTCCTCGACAAAGAACACATCAATGTCGGTCGGGATGTCCGCGTTTACCGGTAGCATCACTCCTGAAAGATTCTTTGACAGATAGCGGCCGTAGCGCGCATCCATCACGCTCTCCTCGAGCACTGCCTGGCCATAGCCCCAAACGATCCCGCCAATCATCTGGCTTCGCGCTGTTCGTGGATTGATGATCCTCCCGGCCGAATAGCCGCCAACCGCGCGGCGAAGCCGCACCAGGCCCAGGGATTCGTCGATCGCAACCTCGGCAAACACTGCGCCCCAGGTGTGCATCGAATAGCCTGATTTGCCGCCAGTCGCATCAAATCCCACGTCACCATGCGGTTTCCAGACCCCGTCCGCGGAAATCTCGCTCATTTTCTCGAGAAGCGGAAGCTTGGGCTTGAGCTTCTCGCACGCATCCTTGACCGCGGAGCCCGTGGAAAGCGTCGTGGACGATCCGAACGTGCCGCCGGTCTCCGGAAGGTCGGTACTACCGAGGATCAGCTTTACCCTCTCGAGGGGCACGCCGAGAACCTCGGCCGCGATCTGGGGCATGACCGTGTAGGGGCCGGTGCCGATCTCCTGCGTGCCAGTCTCGATCGTTACCGTACCATCCGCTCTCATCCTGACACGCGCGCTCGACGCAAAGCGGAACGTTGACATGATGCAGCTCGCCATGCCCCATCCGATCAGCCAGTGGCCTTCGCGCATCATCCGCGGGCGTGCTGGCCTTTTTTCCCATCCGAACCGCCTGGCGGCCTCGAGATACGCGTCGCGCAGCTTCTTGGACGAGAAAGGCCTGCCGTCGGCGGGGTCCACCTCGGCGTAGTTCCTCAGCCGCAGCTCGAGCGGATCCAGATCGAGTGCCGCGGCTAGCTCGTCCATGGCACTTTCGAGCGCAAACAGGCCCGGCCCCTCATGCGGGGCGCGCATCGCCGTAGGCGTGCCCGCATTGCAGTGACGCACCTTCGTGCTCGTCGCGATCTCACCGCTCGCGTACAGGCCTCGCGTCCCGGCTGCCCCAAACTCGACGTAGTCGTCGAACAAGGACGAGACATTGGTCGAGTCGTGCACGATCGAGAGGAGTCTGCCGCCGGCGTCTGCCGCGAGCTGAACGCGATTTACGACTTCGGGCTGATATCCCGACCCGGTATACATGCCCTGGCGCGTCAGATTCAGCCTGACCGGTCGTCCCACCACCTTGGCCGACAGGACGGCGAGCACCTGGTGCGGCCAGACGTATCCCTTGCACCCGAACCCCCCACCCGTATACGGACACCGGACGTGGATCTTCCGGGGCTCGATACCGAGCATTGCGGCAAGCGCATAGCGGATACCGTAAGTCCACTGGGTCGCATCGTGGAGGGAAATTTCATCGCCGCGCCATTCCGCCAGCGTCGTAGACGGCTCCATGGGATTGTGGTGACGAGTCGCGGTCGAATAGGTCTCATCTATCCGGGCCTTTACCTGCGACGGATCTGGCGGCTGACCCGCCCGCGTTTCGATCTCGGCAAAGGCGTAGCCGTTGTTCTCGCTGCGTGGTTTGACGCTCTCAGCCGCAGCGAAGGTGCTGAGCGGTCCGGCCCGGTAGGTCACTTTCACTTGGCCGGCGCCCTCGTTCGCGGCTTCGAGAGTCTCGGCGAGCACGATCGCGACGGGCTGGCCTTCGTACATCACGCGGTTGTCCTGCATCGGCATGAAGGACTGCGCCGCAGGCGGGACCGGCGCCGGCGCCAGTTTCGGCAGCGATTCGTGAGTGAGGACGCGTACCACCCCGGCCACCCGGCGTGCGTGGCCGGCGTCAATGTCGGTGACGACGCCCGAGGCAATGGTGGACGTTACGAGAACGGCGTGGAGCGTCCCTGCCGGCATCTCCTCACCGGCATATTTCGCCCGTCCCGTGACCTTGGCGGCACCGTCCGGACGACCGACCGGGGCACCGATTCCTGTCACGGGTTGGTCTAGTCCGCCACGAATACGGGTCCCGTCGACGAGCTCCGCCGCAGCGCGAGGCGGGGGGGCAGAAGCGGGCGTCATTGCATTCTCCCCGCCGCCTCGATCGCGCGCACGGCCGCGTTCGTCGCCAGGCGGACCTTGAATTCATTGCACGCAAGAGGCCTCGCTTCCGCCATCGACATCCGAACCGCGTCGAGAAGAGCGTTTCGCTGGAGTGATTTCCCGACCAGCTCCGCTTCGGTCCTGGCGAGACGCCAGGGTTTCTGCGCGACGGATCCAAGGGCGATCCGCGCGTGCCGGATGACGTTCCGCTCCACGACCAGGGCCGCCGCAGCCGAGACCATCGCGTACTCGTAGCTTTCGCGCTCCCTCACTTTGACGTAGGCGGATCGGCGCGCCGCCGAACCTCGCACCAGGTAACCCGAGATCAACTCCCCTGGGGCAAGGCGAGTCTCCCGTTGGGCGTTCCCCGCCTCGTCCTGCGAGAGATGAAAATCCGCAGCGGAAATGGTGCGTCTGCCCTGCGGCCCCACTACGTGGATCTCCGCGTCCAGGCACGCGAGCACCACGGCCGGATCGGATGGCTGCGTCGCAGCGCACTCGGTAGTCCACCCGAAGATGGCGTGACGCTCGTGATGGCCGTCCATGGCGGCGCATCCGGAACCGGCTTTTCGCTTGTTGCACGGCCACGGCATCGGCTCCTCCACACGAAAGTAGGCGCAGCGTGTTTTCTGGAGGAGGTTGCCGCCCAGCGTGGCGCGATTCCGTATCTGCGGCGAGGCCGCGCGCGCGCAGGCTTCCGCCAGAGCAGGCGCCTTGTCGCGCACGAGGGCGTTTGCCTCTACCTCGGAGAGCGTGGTGAGCGCGCCGATCCAGAGGGTGTCGCCGTCCTCCCGGATACCTCGCAACGCGGCGATGCGGCCGATGTCCACAACCCGCTCTGGGGCGGCTATGCCCAGCCGCAACCAATTCAGAAGCTCCGTCCCGCCCGCGACAAACGTCGCGCCGCCCGCTGCGGCGAGCTCCACGGCATGGTTGCCCTCGCTCGCGACTGCATAGGCGAAATCGTTCATGTGCGCCCTCGCTTCGCCGCCTCCAGGACGGCGGCGGTAATTTGCGGGTACGCTGCACATCGGCACAGATTTCCGCTCATCCATTCCCGCACCGTCGCGGTGTCTTTCGCATGTCCTTCTCGAATACATGCGACAGCCGATACCACCTGGCCAGGTGTGCAGTAGCCGCATTGAAAGGCATCGTGCTCGATAAAGGCGGCCTGAACGGCGTTGAGCGCGCCGTCGGGTCCTGCAAGACCTTCGACGGTGACCACGCTTGCATCGGCGCAGGAAGCCGCGAGCGTCATACAGGCGCAGACGCGGCGCCCGTCCAGCAAGACGGTGCACGCGCCGCAAGCGCCCTCGTTGCATCCCTTCTTCGTTCCGGTGAGGCCCATGTATTCACGAAGAAAATCCAGGAGGCTGGTTCGCGCCTCCACTTGCATCGCAACGGAGTTGCCGTTCACGGTCGTGCGCAATGCGATGCGGGTGGAGAACGCCGGTTTTACCTCCGAGACCGCCCTGTCGTCCGCCATGTTCACCTCTGACATTCGGGTCGTACGCTATGATCGAATTACCTGCACCGGTGCGATAGTCCCAATCTTGCTCATACAGTTGTTCAGATGCTGACTACGAGAGCAGACGACATCGAGCAATCCTTTGAAGCCGGCAGGGTCATTCATGCGGTAATGCCCCCGCATGCGCCAAGCGGCTTTACGTCGCTAACCCCGCCAATCTCCGTAGGTATTTCATTCAGCGGGCATCGACGGGCTGCACGGCAGTACGGTAACGGGGCTGTAAGCGACTCCGACATATCGCCAGGCGATGCGTTCGTTGTTGCCTCTGCCGATCTTCGATGGCTAGATGTCAAGGAGTCGTCGGACGCGCTCGAGGTTCAATTTGATGCGTCTTACCTTCTATCCGTCGCCCGCGACCTCGGTGCGCCCGGGGTTTTCACGCTGCCGGATGTAAACGGGGCGCCGGACGCGATTGTCTGGGGAATCGCAGCCTCTCTACGGGCCGCTTTGCGCGGCGAACTGTCGATGAGCGATGTTCAGGCAAGCACTCTGTTACTGAGGCTGACAGTGCACGTCCTCTGCAAGCACGCGTCCTTATCGCCGCCTCGCGCTGAAGGGCGCAAGCTCGACTCGAGGCGGCTCGACCGCGTCAGGGACTACATTGATGCCAACATCGGCCATCGTCTGGCCATTCGCGCACTGGCGAAGGTGGCCGCATTCAGCCCGTATCACTTCGCGCGCAGCTTCAGGCGCGCAACGGGCATCCCGCCTCACGTCTACGTCACTGCGCGACGCATGGAGCGTGCCCGGCAGCTCACCCTGCAGACCGATCTGCCCACTACCGCTATTGCGCAGTTGGTCGGCTATTGCCAGATCGCGCACTTCCGCGCCAACTTTGTTCGGCATTTTGGTGTAACACCGCGGTTGCTTCGCTCGCGGCACGCGTGCTGATGCGCCAGCGCCGGCGTCCCTCTAGCCCGGCTGCCCCAGCACCATGATCTCGGCACCCTCCAGCGCATAGCGCGCGTAGCGGAAGTCCCGGATAGCGACCACCCGGTCGCCGGTCCACTCCAGGACGACGAAGTAGATTGGCGTGCCCAGCATGTCGTCCGGGTCGAATGCGAGCAGCGCCGGCCTCCGGTCCACCATGCCTGGAACGAAGCGCCAGCCGCCGAGACGGCCGTAGTTCCCGAAGTAGCTGACAGCCGAGCTCTTGCCGGTGGCCTGCACGCGATTCACGAGGTCGAACCTGAGCTCGTCCGCGAGCATGGCGCGCACCGCCTCGAAGTTCCGCGCGTTGAAATGGTCGGCATAAGTGGTCAACAGCTTCCGCTCATGCTCATTGAGCGTGGGCAGAGGCCTGTCGTCCGGCTCCTTGGAGAGCTCCTTGAGGTTCGCGCGGCCCCTTTGCAGAGCTGACTTCACCGCCGCTATGCTGCTCCCGGTGAACTCCGCGATCTCGTCCAGGGAATAACCCAGCACGTCCTTGAAGATCACGGTGCTGCGTTGCAGCGCCGGCAGCCGCATGAAAGTCCGCAGGCTCACGAGGACCGTGTCGCCAGTGTCCACGCTCGCCGAAGGGTCGATGATCATCTCTAGGTCCTCGGTAGTGTGAGTGGCGTCCTGCCTCGCGCGCCGTCGCAGGAAGTCGATCGCCGTGTTGTGCGCCACCCGGATCAGCCAGCGTTCGAGCATGGAGAAGTTCTCGATGTCGGGAGGCGATTCGAGCACCTTCAGCATCACCTCCTGCACGACGTCTTCCCCGTCCACGGCGGAGCCCGTCATGCGCGCACAGTAGCGGTGCAGCCGCGGCCGCAGCTCGGCGAGCATCCGCGCCAGGAGCTCGTGCTTCGCGTCGCTGGGGGCAGGTGCGTCTGGCATGGCGCTAGCTGATCTTGAATTGTTTCATCGTATACCGCGGTGGTGAGCCTGTCCTCGCTCGTTACCAATAGAACGTTTCAGCCCATCAAAAAGAATCTCCCTCCCCAAAAAAAGCATCTGGATCGATTCCTCTTGCTCGGGCCATTCGTTTAGTCCACGAAACCTGATCAACCATCGGATCGAAGGAGACCGTCATGAACATCAGCCAGAAAACAGTATTGATCACCGGCGCCAACCGCGGCGTCGGCCGCGCCCTGGTGAGCGAGGCGCTCAAGCGCGGTGCGACCCGGGTCTATGCGGGGACCCGCAACGCCCTCCAGCATCCCGACGAGCGCGTTACGCCGTTGATCCTGGACGTAACCAACGCCGCGGACATCAAGCGGGTGGTAAGCGAGGTCGGCGCCCTGGACGTGCTCGTCAACAACGCCGGCATCGCCCTGTTCGACGACCTGAGCGATTCCGGCTCTATCGAGAAGCACATGGCCGTCAACTTCCACGGGCCGTTCAGGATGATCCAGGCGTTCCTGCCGCAGCTCAAGCGCTCCAAGGGTGCGGTCGTCAACGTGCTCTCTCTGTCGTCGCTCGCGCCGCTACCGGTGGTCCCGTCCTACTCCATCTCCAAGGCCGCCGCCCATTCCCTGACGCAGACTTTCAGGGCTTACCTGGCTGGCCAATGCGTGGCAGTGCATGGCGTGTACCTCGGCCCCACGGACACCGACATGAACCGGGGATTCGACATACCCAAGGCCACGCCCGAATCAGTGGCGCGCGGAATCTTCGACGGGGTGCAGAAGGGCGAAGAGGACATCTTCCCCGACCCGGTGTCCCAGGCGCTGGCAGAAGGCTGGCGCAACGGCGTGGTCAAGGCGTTCGAGCGCCAATACGCGGGCTTCCTGCCGCAGAGCATGGCCTGACACAGCGACCACAAACACAGGAGAAACGATCTATGAAGAACCACGATTTCACTTCCACCTTCACCGTGGACCAGTCCCCGGAACGAGTCTTCGACGCCATCAGCGATGTCCGCAGATGGTGGTCTGGAGAGGTGCAGGGCGACACCAAGAAGCTCGGCGACGAGTTCACCTACCGCGTCGCCGGCGCACACTATTCCAAGCAGAAGATCACCAAAGCCGTGCCCGGGAAAAAGATCGTCTGGCACGTCTTGGATGCCCGTCTTGACTTCGCAAAAGACAAGAGCGAGTGGAAGGGCACGGACATCGTCTTCGAGATCACCCAGAAGGGCGCGCAGACCGAAGTCCGTTTCACTCACAAAGGCCTGGCGCCGGCGTTCGAGTGCTACGACACCTGCTCGAATGCCTGGGGGATGCTGGTCAACGGCAACTTGCGCAGATTGATCGCCACGGGCAAACCGCAGCCGAGTCCGTGGGGACGGGCCGCCTGAGCGATCACCTAGATCACTGGCTTGATGTCGACCACGGGCGTTCCGTCGATCGCCTCGATGGGCCCGATGCGCACGCGCGTGCCCGCGATCTCGCGCACGGTGACGCGGTGCAGGCCCAGCGGATTGGGCCGATGCGGCGAGCGCGTCGAGAAAACGCCGGCCAGCGGGTTGCGCGGATCGCCCCGCGGGTGAACTTCCAGTGTGTCGCGATCCGCGAGGTGCAGCCAGGTAATCACGATGAGCGTGTCCCCGGCATTTGTGCCAAGGAGGGCTCGCGCGAACGCTGGATCCAGCTCGAGCCACGCATCGGGCGCGCCCTCGGCGCCCTGCTTCGGCGCGGACGCCGCGTCGCGCAGGATCGAGCGAATGTATCCGATGGGACGAAGCTTCATGCCAGCACGGCCAGATCGAGGGTGGCGAGCCGCGCCGGATCCGAGATGACTTCTGCGGCGCGAATCCTGCCGCCGTCGTCGAATTCGAACCTGAGCACGCGCAGAAGCCGTCCTCGTCGCGCGAGGATAAGCCCGACAGCCCCGTTCACCAGCGCCGGTTGCATGAAGCGGGCGGCCTGGGCATACGCCACCGCGCCCCTGGCCCAGTTGCGCGCGCCGCGCACCTCGGTCGGGGCCCCCGGGCGGCCGGGGCTGTCGGTGCGCAGGACGACGTCGGGATCGAGCACCGCAACGAGGCCTTCGAAGTCGGCGGCGCGCAGGGCCGCTACGAACGCGTCGACCACTTCACGCTGCCGCGCGAGGCGGTCGGGATCGACCGCCGGCGCGCCGCGCACGCGCCGGCGAGCGCGGCTCGCGAGCTGCCGTGCCGCGGCCGGCGTGCGCCCGACGATCGCGCCGATTTCCTCGAAGGGCAGGTCGAACATGTCGTGCAGGACAAAGGCGAGACGTTCCGCCGGATCGAGCGTCTCGAGCACCACGAGGAGAGCAAGCCCCACGGAGCTCGCGAGCTGCGCCTCCTCCTCCGGATTGGGGGCGTGCCCGGTCGCGGCGACCGCGTCCCCGACGCTCTCCTCGAGGGACTCCTCCTGCCGCGCCTTGCGGGAACGCAGCATGTCTAGGCAGACGCGGGAGACCACCGTCGTCAGCCAGCCGCCGAGATTGTCGATGCCCTTCGCGTCGGAGCGGGCAAGCCGCAGCCACGCCTCCTGCACTGCGTCCTCGGCCTCCCCGAGCGAGCCGAGCATCCGGTAGGCCACGCGGCGCAGCTGCCCGCGATGGTCCTCGAACCGCTGCGCCAGCCACTCGTTTCCACTGCTCATCCGCGTCGCTCCATGTGCATAAGCCCGATATGACGTGCCGGAGCCGCAATGTGTGACACCGTCACATTTTTCCGTTGCGCCTCGTCATGCCTGGTGAGGCCGATGTGGCCGATTCCCAAGGAGATGATGATGCAATTCGTATTGATGATCTATCAGGGTACTACCCCCTTGCCCGGCACGGACGCTTGGAAGGCGCTGCCCGAGCAGGAGCAGAAGCGGATCTACGCGGAATATGGAGAGCTCAACAAGGTCCCCGGCATCACTCCCGGCCTTCCGCTCGGATTGCCGAAAGATGCGAAGACCGTGCGCGTCAGCAACGGCCGTACCCAGGTCGCCGATGGCCCGTACGTCGACGCCGGCCGCGCAGTCGGCGGATACGTCGTGTTCGAAGCCGATGATCTCGAAGCCGCGGTCAAGCTTGCCTCGCGCATTCCCGCGGCCCGGCTGGGTGGCGCGGTCGAGGTGCGTCCGGTCGCGCGATACTGGTGACGAAGGAACTGGAGACGGCAGATGCCAAGATACGTCGCGGCGTTGACCGTGGTGTTCATGCTGGGATTGGTATTGACCCGCGCGATCATGCTGAGACGGCGCGGGGTGGAAGCCATGAAATTCGGCAAACTCGACAAGACCGATTTCTTCATCCCGCCGTTTGCCTTCTTCTACTTTTATCTCGTCTTTGCGGCAGCCTTCCATTGGCCGACCGTGAGCACACAGGAGTTCTTTCACTCGGACGTAATCTCCTGGACCGGGGTAGCCCTTTGCCTGGCAGGATTGTCGCTGCTCCTGTGGAGTCTCGTTTCGTTCGGCCAGAGTTTCCGCGTGGGTATTGATGTCGATCATCCTGACAAGCTCATCACCACAGGCGCTTTTGCACACACGCGCAATCCCATTTACTCGGCGTTTGCGGCGATCCTGGTGGGGCAGTCCCTGATATTCCCCAATTGGATACTGTTGGCATATATCGTTGCGGCCGCGTGGCTCTTTCACCGTCAGGTCTTGCGCGAAGAAGCGTTCTTGAAGCAGCATTACGGTCAGCCGTACGCGGAGTACTGCCAACGGGTGAGACGGTATATCTGAGCAAGTTACCTTAGACTGACGACGCTCGGCACCTGGCCCGTGCAGCGCAGCCGCGCCATGGCTCGAAGCAACGCCCCGCGCGGGTGGAGCGCCGCCGGGCGCTTGCCGCGCGTTTGCCTCCAGGGAAAGTGTCCGGGAAGCAGCGGATGCAGCGGCGTGCCTACACTTCAATCTCCTGCGATTCCTCCGCGATGGGTTTAATTGCACCTCCAATTCGCCTTCCAGGCCGAGTGGCCACCCTTCATGTACTTCGCGTCGAAGCCGGCCTCCCGCAGCATGATCGCGGTCTTGCAGCCGACACGGAAACCGGCGTATCTGGCGGTCGGTTGAAGTATGTTTTAGTCTACTTCTTACCGAACTCGCGATCGGGTTTGTGACGATGCAAAGCGATCTCAACTTGCTGCCAGTCGGTTTAGCGATCTTGCGCATTCCCGGAGACCATCATATATGGCTACGATTACGGAAACGTCATGGGTGACGCGCGCGGCGCGCAGAAGCGCAGGCAAGATCCTGCGCGACAGGGTTTCGCGGTCTACACACGGTGCGTGGAAACCTGTCGAGCGAGAACGCGATCCGATTGCGATTTTGCGTAAAACGGATGCAGGGCGGGTAAAGACGCTGCTGCCGATCCGGTATGGACGGATGCGTACATCCCCGTTCGCCTTCTTGCGCGGGTCCGCCGCAGTCATGGCGTTTGATCTGGCGAGTACGCCCACGACCGGGATCCCGGTTCAAGCCTGCGGTGATGCGCACCTGATGAACTTTGGCGGGTTCGCCACGCCGGAGCGCAACATCATATTCGACGTAAACGACTTTGATGAAACTCTTCCTGCTCCATGGGAGTGGGATATCAAGCGGCTCGCGGCGAGCGTCATGGTCGCCGGCCGCTACCGGGGCTTCGGCGGCGGACGCTGCGCTGATGCGGTTCTCGCTACGGTGCGCGCCTACCGGGAAAAGCTTCGTGAATTTTCGCGCTTGACGCCATTGGAGATCTGGCATGCACGAATCGAGGCGCACGACGTCGTCGATATGGTCAGCCAGCACGACGTTCGTCGATTGCGTGAGGAGGCTGCGGGGCTGATGCACGTCCACACGGCGGGGCACCTGCTGCCCAAGATGGTCGTAATGAGGAACGGCAAGCTCAGGATCAAAGACGACCCGCCGCTCATCTTCCATGAGCCGGGACACGACGGGTATGTACGTATTGCTCATGCACTCGAGCGCTACTGCGGCTCGCTTTCCGATGAGCACCGAGCACTACTCGAGCGCTATCGCTTTGTTGACGCGGCCCTCAAGGTAGTCGGAGTGGGCAGTGTCGGCACCCGCTGTGCCGTCGCCTTGTTCCTGGCCGAGGATGACGAGCCCTTGTTTCTGCAGTTCAAGGAGGCTCGCCCCTCGGTACTGGAGCCCTACGTCGGGAGAAGCAAGTATCAAAATCACGGCCAACGGGTAGTGGTCGGGCAGCGGGCGATGCAGTCGGCGAGCGATATATTCCTGGGTTGGTCGTCCACTGGAAATTCCGGATTCGATTTCTACGTGCGGCAGCTACGCGACATCAAGACGTCGGTAAATCTGGATGCGCTCAAGCCCTCAACATTCGCTACGTACGCCAGTCATTGCGCCTGTGCGCTCGCCCGCGCCCATGCTAAGACCGGTGATGCAGCAATGATCAGTGGGTACCTGGGCAAGAGCGACAGCTTCGATCGCGCGCTCCTTGCTTTCGCCCGGAGTTACTCGAGTGCGACGGAAGGCGACTATGACGCACTGGTCAAGGCTATCGATTCAGGGCAGGTAAGCGCAGATAGATAACCTTGAAACACCGTATTGCGCGCTCTAAGGCACGCTCATCCCCCTTCCAAAGCGGTGCACCGCGCCTTCTCGCATGGCTACGCCTTCGCGTATTTGCTTGGATGGGAGCGGCGGATCGTCGGTGAGACCACCTTGTCCGACACGTGGAAGTCCCAGACTGCGGCGCCGCCGCGCTTGCCGAACTCTTCCACGAGCTTCGGCAGCTCGGCCACGTTCTTGACGGTCTTGCCCTCGATACCGAAGCCGCGCGCGATGCCCGCGAAATCGACGTAGCCGAACACCGACCCTTCCTCGGGCAACCCCTCCGAGCGGAGCTTGTGCACTTCCGAGCCGTAGGCGCCGTCGTTTATCACGATGATCAGAATGTTCATCTTGTGGCGCTTGATGGTCTCGAGCTCCTGCACGTGCATGATCAGGCTGCCGTCGCCGTCGAACAGCACCACCGGTTTATCCGGGCGGGCTGCCGCCACACCCATGCCGAAGGAGATGCCGTTGCCGATCGCGCCGAACTCGCGGATGGTGAGGAACTTCTCGTTCGGGCGAGAAGGCATCTGCGCGAAGAACCACGAGCAGTGGCCCCCGGAGTTCACGAGCTCCCAGTCCGGGGGCAGCGTTTTCTCGAGCCCCTCGACCACGTCGCGCGGATCGAGCAATCCCGGCTCGATCTGGAACACGTGGCTGTCGGCCTTCGTGTCGCGGATGCGCGCGGCCATCGCCTCGGTGCGCCACGTCTGGGTGCGCGCGGGCAGCGCCGCCGTCAGCGCCTCCACGCCCAGCCGCGCGTCGGCGCGCAGGTGGTGCTTCGCCACTTCCTGGCCCTGGCGCATCGCCCGGGGATCGACGTCGATGTGCAGCAGCTGCGCCTTCTTGAAGAGCTGGCCGCCGCCGCCGGCGTGGTAGGCGAGGGAATGGCCGACCGCGATGACGAGGTCGGCCTGTGCCAGGTACTCGAGCCCGACCTCGGTCGAGAAGCTCCCCGTGATACCGATGCAGTAGAGGTCGTCGTGGAAGAGACCGCGCGCGGGCAGCGTCGTCGTGAGCAGTCCGCCGGTCTTGGCGGCGAGCGCGCGGCACGCGGGCCCCGCCTTGGCCTGGACCGCGCCCAGGCCGGCGAACACGACCACGCGCTCGGCGGAGGCCACGAGCTTGGCGGCCTTCGCCACGTCGTCCGGGTGCGGCGGAATCGGCGACAGGCGCGGCAGCAGTTGCGCCGAGGGCGTCGGCAGATTCTCCGGCCCGGTCCACGGCCGCTCCTGCAGGTCAAACGGTATACCGAGCACCACCGGGCGCCGCTCGCGGCGCGCCTGCAGGAACGCGTCGCGGATGCCGACCGGCATGCGCTCGGGCAGGTGCAGGGGATGATAGTCCGCGCCCGTCGCCTTGATGATCGGCGCCTGGTCGATCCCCTGGTTGTACCAGCCCATCCGGAGCGGCGCCTCGCCGCCGAACACCACCAGCGGCAGGTGAGCGCGCACCGCCGCCGGGAGCGCTGTGATGAGCTGCGTGACGCCGGGCCCGCAGGTGACGGTCGCCACGCCCACTTCGCCCGTCTTGCGTGCGTAGGCCATCGCGGAGGCTACGGCGCAGTGCTCGTGCCTGACGAAGACCATGCGGCAACCGTGCTCACGCAGGCGCGCCGCCCAGTTCATGTTGGCATCGCCCATCAGCGTGAAGCAGGTGCGCACGCCTTCCTGGATGAAGGCCTTGGCAAGGACATCGTAGACATGCAGTTTGGCTTCGTTCGTCACCGTTGAGCTCCCCAGGTTGGCATCCACTCCACGCACGCCGCCGGCGCGGGCGCTGGCATCGGAGAGGAGAGCGAACGAGTATAGGCAGGATATTGGGGGTGTCAACGGCGAGTGGGGGGGCGGTCACACCTCTGACACTATCCAGATGCTGGACAGCTAACCGCCGTTGGACGTTCAGTGACTGAAGGCCCGCGTGGCCTCTTTCAGATGCGCGATCATCTGCGCGCCATCGTTCGGATTGATCCGCTCCTCGCGCCCCATCACCGCCAGGACCGCGACCAGCTTCCCGACGGGACCGATCAGGGGAAAAGCGAGCGCACTCACCCCCGACATCAGGTGTCCGTGGTTGTGCGCGTAACCCTGTTCGCGGATGTGCCTGATCAGTTGCTTGATCGAGGCGGAATCGCGCGCGATGGCGTTCAGTCCGGTTCCTGCCTTCACCGATGCCTTCAGGAGCGGCTCGGTGAAATGGCGGGGTAGGTATGCGGCGAACACCAGGCCCGACGCCGTCGCGAGCATCGGCAAGGTGGCGCCGATCCGCATCGTCATGATGATGGGCTGACTGCTTTCCTCGACGTGCACGATCGTCGGGCCCTGACCACCCCAGACGGACAGCACGAACGTTTCGTCGAAGCGATCGCGCAACTCGCGTTGGAGCTGGATAGCTTCACGCAGCGGCTGATAGCTACTGAGCGCCGCCAGCCCGAGCCGCATCGCGAGCGGGCCAAGAGAATAGCGGCGGGTTCCCGGGTCCTGCGACGCAAGACCGCTTGCCACGAAGCTTGCCAGGTAGCGATGGACCTTGCCGGGCGACATGCGCCCTCCCGTCGCCAGCTCCCGCAGCGCCACCGGCTCCTGAGCGCGTGCGAGCACCTCGAGAATCCGACCAGCGGTCTCGACCGCCTTGACTCCGGAGGGTTGGTGTTTCTGCACGCGTCGCCCGGTTCCGTCATGACCCGATATCCGACCGCAGGGATCATATCCCAGTGTTCCGCTTTCCGGAACGGCTTCCGGCGAAAGTGCTGGTGACACGAGACAACCGTCGGTTAGTCTGACGAGCATCAAGCGTTTGCTGCCGGCAATCCAGGCGGCATTCGCTGCAAAGGGAGCGCGCTTCCCGATGGCTTGCAACAAGGACGTTCCGGACCGGAAGGAGCTGGGGCTCTTGATGAATGACCTTCCAACATTCAAAGCGGCGGCCGTGCAGGCCGCTCCATGCTTCCTCGATGGTCCCGCCACGATCGCGAAAGCGTGCCGACTCGTTGCGGAGGCAGCCGCCAACGGCGCCAGGCTCGTCGTGTTTCCTGAAGTCTTCGTTCCGGGCTACCCCTACTGGAACTGGTGTATGTCCCCGCTCGAAGGCAGCGCCCGGTTCCGCCGTCTCTGCTTAAGCGCCATCGAGATCACCGGTGGGGAAATCGAAGCATTGTGCGCGGCGGCGCGCTCCGCCCGCGCCTACGTTGTCATCGGGATCAACGAGCGCAGCGCGCACAGCCTCGGTACGCTCTACAACACCAATGTCCTCATCTCCCCCCAGGGAGTATTGACGGGACGCCACCGCAAGCTCGTGCCGACTTTCGCAGAGAAGCTGACCTGGGCGGGCGGTGACGGCAGCACCCTTCGCGTCTACGAAACCGAGCTCGGCCGCCTCGGCATGCTGGCCTGCGGAGAAAACACGAACAGCCTCGCGCGCTTCACGCTCCTCGCCCAGGGTGAGCTCGTCCATATCGCAAACTACATCGCCTTTCCCTTCGTCGAGAAGTACGACATGGCGGCTGCGATCCAGATCCGGGCCGCGGCCCATTCACTGGAGGGCAAGGTCTTCACGATCGCGTCGTGCTCGGCGATGTCGCAGGAGATCATCGAGGCCGTCGCGGTCGATGAGAGGATGCGCAAGATGCTGTCCGGAAAACCAAACGCGTTTTCCGGAATATTCGGCCCGGACGGCCGCCTGCTGACGCCTCCGCTCATTGACGAAGAGGGCATCGTCTACGCGGAGATCGAACTCAACCGGTGCATCGAGCCCAGGCAATTTCACGACATCGTCGGCGGTTACAACCGGTTCGACATCTTCAGCCTGAGCGTTGACCGGACCGCGCGGTCGCCGGCCTATTTCGACGAAGGCCGGACGCCCGGCCCGCAAGCCGGTCCAGCGACGAGACGGATCGGCGAGCTCGGCGGTGCGGCTGCTGAAGACATGGTCTGCGGAGCAGGCCAGTTGCCGATGGATTAGTGAAAGCGAGGAGAAGCGACATGACCACAGCACTCCCTCTGCCCGCCATTTCAAATTCCACTGCAGGCAAGATGAGCGAGGTCAAATTCGTCATCTTTGCCTCGTCACTGGGGACGACCTTCGAGTGGTACGACTTCTACCTTTATGCCGTACTGGCGCCGTTCTTTGCGTCGCTGATCTTCCCGCCGGGCAACGACACGGCTGCGCTCCTCTCCGCTTTCGCCACCTATGCGGCAGGCTTCGTCGTGCGCCCATTCGGGTCGCTGGTCTTCGGAAGGATCGGAGACGTGGTCGGTCGCAAGTACACCTTCCTGGTGACCATCGTGGTCATGGGCGCATCGACCTTCCTGGTCGGCCTCCTGCCCACCTACGCGGCCATCGGCTGGATCTCGCCGGCGTTGCTGGTGACGCTGCGGCTCCTGCAGGGCCTCGCGGTTGGCGGTGAATACGGCGGCGCCGCAACCTATGTCGCCGAGCATGCGCCCTCCGGCGAGCGGGGTTATGCAACGAGCTGGATACAGACGACCGGCACGATCGGATTGGCGGTCGCGCTCCTCGTCATCATGTTCTGCCGGGAAGTCATGGACGCCAGGGCATTCTCTGAATGGGGTTGGCGAATCCCGTTCCTGGTGTCCAGCGTTCTGCTGGTGTTCTCGGTCTATATCCGGCTCAGGCTGGATGAATCGCCCGTGTTCCGCCAGATGAAGGAGGCCGGCAAGGCCTCCAAGGCGCCGCTGACGGAGAGCTTCCTGCGGTTTCCCAACGCGAAGTATGTGCTGCTGGCGCTCTTCGGCATCACGGCCGGCATGGGCGTAGTCTGGTATACGGGCCAGTTTTACGCGTTGCTCTTTCTGACGATCACGCTGAAGGTGAGCTACTTCCATGCCTACCTCCTGATCCTTGGAGCGCTGGTCGTCGGTGCGCCGTTCTACGTCCTGTTCGGCAGGCTCTCCGATCGTATCGGCCGCCTGAAGCTCATGCTCGCCGGCTGCGTGCTCGCTGCCCTGACGTATTTCCCGCTGTTCGCTTCGCTGACGCACTACACGAACCCCGACCTCGAAGCGTTCTCGCAGCGATATCCGGTTACCATTACCGCCGACGTCTCGACCTGCAAGCTGCACGTTTTCGTCACCGCATTCACCAGGTTCTCCAACTGCGACCGCGCACGGGATCTGGTTACCAAGCTTGGCGTGTCATTCCAGACGATCAACATCCCGAATTCGGGCGACAACGTGGGCTTGAGGATAGGCTCGATCTCCGTTGAAGGCTTCGATGCCGGCAAGTGGAACGCAGCATTCCTGGAGGCGGCGTACCCGAACCTGCAGCGAGACAAGGATGGGAAAGTTGTGGTCAAGCCCGCCGACACGTCCAGGATAAACTGGCTCATGGCCGAAGCTATCCTGATCGTCATGGTCATCTACGCCGCCATGGTCTACGGTCCCGTCGCCGCGTTCCTGGTCGAGCTGTTTCCCACACGAATTCGCTACACGTCGATGTCGCTGCCTTATCACATCGGTGCCGGCGTCTTCGGCGGCATGCTGCCCCTGCTGGCGATCGCGATCGTGGCTGCCACTGGCAACATCTACAACGGACTCTGGTATCCGATTCTGGTCGCCCTCATGACCGCGGCAGTCGGCGGCTTGCTCTTGCGCGACACAAAGGATATCGACATCAGCATGGGATCGGGCGTCGAGGCAGGACCGGGGAAGTGATGCGACGGCGGCTCGCTGTGCGACCGTAGAGAAAGTGGCCGCGTCTCTCTGCGCCGTGCGAGCGTCCCACTGTACGGCAAGGGGAGCAGCCCGCAAAGGCTGCTCCCAATCTCAGTAACTCTGCCTCGGTAAACTTCGAGGCGTTTTCTGCAGGCGGGATCGGCCGACGCCTTCGGCAGCACGAGTTCCCGCACGCTGTCGGCGTACTTGGCCTGTGCCCTGGCTTGGTCGATATCCTGCGGCAGTGAGAACGACCGACACAGCTCGCCGTAGGAAATCTGGACTCTGGATTGGCTAAAATCGCCTTCCTTGGGTGAGAGCCCGGATTCGACTCGTGTGGAGACCTCATGGCGGTGATGCTGGGCTACGAAGCATTGAGCGGCGCGCTGCAGATGCGGGAAGCGATCGATCTGCTGGAACGCGCATTTGCGCACGAGTTCGCGGGTGCGACGGTGGTATCGCCCAAGTTCGTGACGGACTTTCAAAGCGGTTCCATGCGCATCCTCTTCGCGACGGACGAGAAGGCGGGTTACGCCGCAGTGAAGGCATACCATTCGGTAAAAGGGGCGGGCACGCGCTACGTCGTTTCGCTGTACAGCCTCAAGGACGGGCAGCTGCTCGCTTTGCTCGACGGGCAGATCATCACCGATCTGCGCACCGGCGCGTGTTCCGGCGTGATCGCCCGAAAGGTGCCGATTCCCGGGCCAGTGTCTGTGGGCGTGATCGGTTCGGGCAACCAGGCGCGCGCGCAGCTTGCATGTCTCGCTGCGGTCTATCGGCTGGGCGCCGTGAGCGTTTATAGTCCGACCGCGGAGCACCGCGAATTGTTCGCCCGGGACATGTCGAAATCGCTGGGCATGACGGTAACGCCTGCAGACTCGGTTGAGACTGCCGTGCGCGGAAAGCACGTGGTGGCGTCGGCCAGCAATGCGCGCGGCGCCGAGCCGATCCTGCGCGGCGAGTGGCTCGCCGGATGCCGGCTCCTCTGCGCAGTCGGCAATACGCGCAAGCAATTCCGTGAAGTGGATGTCGATTGTTTCCGCCAGGCCGCCCTGGTTGCAGTCGATACTCCGCACGCGCTCGAAGAGGCCGGCGAGTTGCGAAAGGCTCTGCGCACCGGGGCGCTGCCGGAGGACAAACGTGCGACCCTCGGGCAAATCGTGAGCGGCGCCACGCGCGTGCCGAGCGAGGGCTTGATAGTGTTCAAGTCGGTCGGTTCGGCGTTGCAGGACCTCGCGCTCGCGTCGCGCTACTACGAGATGCTGGGGAGTAGAGTCGGTTTGCAGCAAGGTAACGATGTAGGACGGCTCAAACAGCGCCCGTGGACTCTGGTATAACGATCGAAAATCACCCTTCCAAGGAGCACCCGCATGGCCCGTATTCAGCATCTCGCAATCGCCAGCCTGAATCCTGAAAAGCAGGCGGAGTTCTACAAAAAGGTGTTCGGCTTCGAGGAAGTGCGGCGGCTCGACAACCCGCGCGCCCGCGGCGTGGTCCTGACCGACGGTCACATCAACATTTCCGTATTGCAGTTCCGCCAGGACCAGATCGATCATGGGCTGGACTTCACCGGCCTCCACCACTTCGGCGTGTACGTCGAAGACCTGGAGGGCACCGCGAAAAAGTGCCTGGAGTCGGGCTGCGTGCCCTACGACGAGCTGCCCGAGGATCCCGGTGAAAAGGCTACGAACTACCGGCCCAAGCGGTCGGACAAGTTCAAGGGGCCGGAAAACGCCCTGTTCGACATCGCCGACCATCCCTGGATCGGGACCGCGCCCGTGAAGAAGTAGCCGGCCGCGACGCGTGGCGAGGAAGACAATGCGCATCTGGGTGCAGGTATTCTCGTCACGCGAGCGGAATCCGAATTTTCACGCCGCTCTCGAGGAGCACCTGCGTTCGATCGCGGACCCGGGCGTCGAGATCGAGGTCCATGGCACGCGCAAGGGCGGCCTCGGCGAGCAGTTCCGCTTCTTCCAGGCGATCGATACGCCGGACATCATCGAGAACATCCTGAAGTGCAGGGAAGCGAAGGGCGAAAAGCGGTACGACGCCTTCGTGTCGCTCAATTCCACCGATCCCGCGCTCGTCGAGGCGCGCGAGATACTCGAGATCCCAGTCCTCGGCTTCCTGGAGACCACGGCTCTCGTCTCGTGCATGATGGGACGGACGTTCTCGCTCATCACGCCCAATCCCAAGTTCGCTCTTTCGTACAGGCAGAAGATCGAGCTCTATGGTTTGAGCCAGCGCCTGACTTCCATCGAAGCGATGAATATTCCCCATCTGCCGGACTACCGGCAGGCCTTTGTCGATCCCGCGGCGCACCAGCGCGTAATGTACGAGTTCGACAGTGCCGCGCGGCGGGCGGTGGCTGCCGGCGCGGAAGTGATCATCCCGTGCGGGTCGCATGCCGTGCTCCAGGCGCGCCGGGGCTTGAGGGACATCGACGGGGCGCTGATCGTCGACGGCCTCGGCATCCTGCTCAAGATGGCCGAGACGGCGGTGAGGATCCAGCAATTCATGGGGACCTTCGTCAGCAGGAAGATGCTCTACCAGATGCCGGGCGAAGTTGTGCGCGAAAGAGCGAAGCAGGACTACGGGATCGATCTGTCGTGACCGCGGCTGGGCCTCCTGCGGCAGCCTGGAGGAGGGCGGCGGTGCTTGCGGCGTGCCTGGTGGCCGCTCGCGGAGCCTGCGCTCAGGACTTCCCCCGCAAGCCGATCCGCCTCGTCACCGAGCTCGCCGCCGGCACCGGGGGCGACGCGTACCTGCGCCAGCTACTGCCTGCCCTTGCGGCCGCTATCGGCCAGACCGTGATCGTGGACAACCGCCCGGGCGCAGGCGGAGCGGTCGCGACCGAGGTCGTAGCCCGCTCCGCACCCGACGGCTACACCCTGCTCGCGGCGACGCAGAACGCGTTGATCATGCGCACGTTCCTGTCGACGGCAAAGAGCATAGACGTGTTCAAGGACCTCGTCGCGATCACGCAGCTCTGGAAGGCGACGACGCTCATCGTGGCTGGCCCGAGCCTGCCGGTGAAATCGCTTTCCCAACTGATCGACTACGCGAAAGCGAACCCAGGCAAGGTGTCCTACGGCACGTCCGGGTTCGGGACCTCTCATCACTTTACGGGCGAAGAGATCCAGCAACTCACGGGCTCCCGGCTGGTGCACGTGCCGTATAAAGGAGGCGCGGGATCGATGCAGGCGGCAATGACCGGGGAGGTCGATATCGCCATCGGCTTTGCCGCAACGGCGCTGCCGGTAATACGTGCCGGCAAAGTCAGAGTGCTGGCCGTGGTCGAGGGCAAACCCTTTGCCGCGATGCCCGATGTTGCGGCCGCAGCGGATGTCATCCCCGGCTTCGAGCCGCCGCCATCCTGGCTCGGTGTCTTCGGGCCGGCCGCGCTGCCGCAGCGACTGGTCGACCAGTTGAGCGGCCAGATCGTGAACGCGCTCCAGGCGCCGGCCGTGCACGTGAAAAGCGGCGAGGAGGGGCTCGAGCTCGTAGGCAATTCGGCACAGGAGTTCCTGGCGCAGATCAGGAAGCAGCACGAGCTCATCGGCCGGATTGCCAAGGCGGCCAACATCCGGCCGACCGATCAGTAAAAGCTACTCCCTGATGCCGGCGTCTCAGATGATCTTCTCCCACCTGGACATTTCCGACTTCATGAGCCGCGTGAGCTCGCCCGGCGAGCTGCCCGCGACCTCGGTTCCTGCGGCAAGGAGCTTCTGCTTCACGTCGGGCAGATTCAGGGCTTTCACTATCTCCTGATTGAGCCGCGTAACGATCGTCGCGGGTGTTCCCGCCGGTACTAGCAGCGCAATCATGGCCGTCGCCTCGTAGCCGGGCAGACCCGATTCCCAGAGCGTCGGAAGACCCGGCGTCAGCACGGAGGGCGCGCGGCTGGTAACCGCCAGTGCCTTCAGCCTCCCGCTCTTCACATGCGGATCCACCGAACCCGGCCCGGCGAACATCATGTGCGTTTCGCCTCCCACCAGCGCGATGATCGCCGGTCCGGTGCCCTTGTAACCGATGTGAACGATATTGATGCCGGCCATGGTCTTGAACAATTCCGCCGCCAGATGCGGCGTCCCGCCCGTGGCCCCCGCGCCGTAGTTGAGGGTCCCTGGGCGGCTCCTGGCGATGGCGATCAATTCCCTGACCGTGCTCGCCGGCACCGACGAATGGACGGCCAGCACGTTGGGCGCGGTCACGGCCAGGGTGAGCGGCGAGAAATCCCTGACGGGACCGAAAGTGGCCTTATCCTGCATGAACGGCAGCAGCCAGAAATTGTTGGCGAAACAGAGCAGCGTGTGGCCGTCGGGAGAAGCGTGGGCCACGATGTCGATGGCGATCGTGCCGCGGTTCTCCACGATCACCGGCCTGCCCAGGCTGCTCGAGAGCGGCGGGGCAATGACGCGCGAGATCAGATCATTGAGCCCTCCCACCTGGGAGGTAACGATGCGGATGTGCCTGGCCGGCAAGCTCTGGCCTGGCGCCGCGCCGGCGGCCAGCATCATCAACACGAGCAGGAACGCCGCCGTGCGCGACGTTCCGCGGCGGACGTGCGTGTCGAACATCGCTAACGCCCGAAAAACTTCCGCACCGTCTCGTCGGCAACCTTTTGCACAAAGGCCTTCGTGTCCTTGTCGAGCGCGCCGAAGTAGTCGTACGGATTGCCGACCGGCGATCTGCCGTAGAGGCTCGCATAGACTACGCTCGAGGCCAGGTACTGCCCCGCAAGGGTTGGGTGGTACTCGTCGTAGTCGACCTGCAGCTTGATACCCGGCCGCTGCCGGTAGGCTTCCTGAAAGGCAAGTCCGACCGGAATGATGAAAGCCCCCACTTCATTACCCACGGACAAGGTCATCTCCGCCAGCCTGCGGGCCAGGTCGCCGGGGGCGAGCGGGCCGCCGGGCTTCCCGTGCGGAGGGAGCCAATACAGTGCGGTGCGCCCGCCGTGCCTCCTGATGATGGCATCGAACTCGATCACCGTCTGCCGATACTGCGCACGGCCGGCGTCCGTCATCCCGTCCCGGAAGTTTCCGCCGAGCACGACCATTTGAAAGGGCTCCTTGATGCCCAGGTTACCCGGCGTCACGAAGTGCTCGAGCGGATAGTGGTGCAGCGCTCCGGTGGTGATGTGCACCGACCTGAACCCGTCCCTTAACTGGATAGGGGGCGTGTCTGCGGCTGCCATCCGGTGGGTATGGGTCTGCAGCGCACCCGCATAGTACATGATGCTGCTGCCGACGAAGAGAACGCGTTGAGGCATGTCCACCGGCGGCTTTTTCACCACGGGAGCTTGTGCGGTCTGGCCTGTCGCGGCAGATGAGACCAGGACCAGTGCTAGCGTCGTCCACAGGGCGGCAATGCAGCGTCTCAACTTACGTCTCCTCGGCCGGGATCACGGCGCTGCCGGTTTACCGCGCAGCGACCACTTTCAGCTCCATCGTGCCGATGCCGGATATCGTGCCTTTCAGGTGATCGCCGTCCGCGAGCTTCGAGACGCCTGCCGGCGTGCCGGTGGTGATAAGGGTTCCCGGCTTCAGCGTCGTGACGCTGGAAAGAAAGCGAATCAGATCGCGCAAGCCATTGATCATGTCCGCAGTGTGCGCCCGCATCACGTTTTTGCCGTTCTGCTCGACATCGATGTGAACGTCCTGCGGCTCGCGGACCTCGTCGCGGGTGACGATCCAGGGCCCCAGGCCGCAGAACGTGTCGAAGCCCTTGCGGATGTTGCGCGTGTTGTGGCGGCCCTTGCCCCAGGGGTCGCGGATACTGATGTCCCAGCACATCGTGTAGCCGTAGACGTGATCGAGCGCGTTGTTCTCGGAGACGTTTCTCGCCGCAAGGCCGATGACGGCGCATAGCTCGCATTCGAAATCCACGTGCCGCGCGATCTTCGGCAGGATTACGGTGCCGCCGGGACCGATGACCGATGAGGCGGGCTTCAGGAATACTTCCGCCATCAGGTCGTCGGCGGAAAATTCCGATCGGTCGTACGAGCCGACGCGCTCCTTCATCTCGGCCTGGTGCGCCCGGTAATTGGCCGCGGCGGCCCAGATCGCGGGCGGGTTGTCGACCGGCGCGAGGAGCCGCGCCGAAGCGAGCGCGACCGGCGTGCCCCGGCGCGCGGATGCAAGGCCTGCAGCAGCGGAAGGATGGTTCGCGAGCGCATCGACGACTTCCGCCATGGTCGCGCCCGCGCGCGCCGCACCGGCTGCAGCCAGCGCTTCGCGCAACGGATAGATCGAGCCGCCCTCGATCAGTCCGGGCGAGCCGTTGTTGTAGCAGCAGATCTTCATTATTGTGCCTTCTCTAGCGAGTTCGTTCGATCTTCTCCGCTCTGGCCAGGCAGCCGGCGACTTCGATGTCGCGTTTAAGCGGTACGTGCAGGTCGCATCCCCACGAATGAGGTCCCAACTCCGCCGCTCATGCTCCTACCGGCCGGTAAGTGAAGGTGTCGCCCGAAGCGGCGAGCTTTGCATTGTCGCGGCTCGCGATGCCCCAGTGGTCGTTTCGGCCGGGCGGCCATTGCCAGGAATCCGGCGTGCCCGTCCTGTAGCCGTCATCCACGCGCTGTATTTCCGCCGTGTACTCGATGCAGGTGCCGAAGGGCGCGACGAAATAGGCGAACACGTTGTTGCCCGGGCCGTGCCGCCCAGGTCCCCACACGCTCGGATAGCCTGCATCCTTCAGGCGGCCCATGCCGCGCATGACGGATTCGAGATCCGGCATCTCGAAAGCGATATGGTTGAGCGCAGCCTGCTTCGAATCGGCGTAGGCCACGACATGGTGCAGGTCGTCGCAGCGCAGGAAATTCATGACGCGCGTCCGATCGGACAGCTTGAAGCGGAATGCGTCCACGAGCACGCGCGAAGCCGCCTCGCGGTCGCACGTGTTGAATACCACGTGCGCTACCTGGATCGGGCGCGCGCTGTCGGCTGGAAGCGGTGCGGGTGCCGCGTCGCGCTCCGCGACGAAGCGATAGGGCTCGCCCTCGGGACCGGCGACATGGAAGCCCGCGCCGCGGCCGGGCTCGTCGAATTCGTCGACCCATGGGCCATGCTTCAAACCGGAGTTACGTATCCGATTCCAGGTGGCCTCGACTTCCCCACGGTTGCCGACGAAGGTCGCGGACAACACGGCGCGGGCTGGTCCCTCGGTTACGGCAATGACGTAATGGAACGGCGCCGTCCCGCGCAGGTAGGTCGTGTCATTGCGGGTGCCGACGTCGATCAGTCCCCAGGGCTCCTTGAGAAACTCGACCGCGGCCGCGCGGTTCGGGATCTGCAATTCGATGCTGCGTAAGTGCATGTCGCTCTCTCCTCGCAGGCGGGAATCGTCGCACTTCTCAGAACGACTATCCAGTGAAAAATGGGCGTGGCTTCATAACCGTTTCATTTCAGCAGCTCTGGGGCGATCAGCCTGGGCAGGATCAGCGGGATCTCGGGCCAGATGATGATTGCCGCGAGCATCAGCAGCATCGGCACGAGCATGATCATCGTGTCCTTAAGGGCGAATTTCAGCGGCACCCTGGCCACTGCGCAGGAGATCATCAGGCAAAGCCCGTAGGGCGGCGTCACCAGCCCGAAGGCGAGCGAAACGATGCCGATGATGGCGAAATGGATCGGGTGCATGTTCACCGACTGGGCAAGCGGCTGCAGGATGGTGCCGACGATGATGATCGCCGGGATCGCGTCGAGGAAGCAGCCGACCACAAGGAATACGAACGCGATGAAGAAGCCCACGCCCGTAATGCCCAAGCCCCAGGAAGTGACGTTCTCGAGCAGCGCCTTGGGGATCTGGTAATAGGCGAGCAGCCAGCCGAAGGCCGACGCCGTGCCGACGCAGAACAGAGCCACGGCTGCGAGCCTGCCGGTCTCGGCAAACGCGTGGTAGAGCTGCCTCAGGTTCATCTCGCGGTAGATGAAGATCGACAGGAGCCCTGCGTAGATCACCGCCACCGCCGCCGACTCCGTGGCGGTGAACCAGCCGAGCAGGATACCGCCGACGATGATGAACGGCGTGAACAACGCCGGTATCGAAATCCATGCCGAATAGAGAAATTCCCTGAGCGTCGCGCGCGGATAGACCGGGTAGTTGTAGATCTTGGCGTAGACGTGCACCGTCACCATCTGCGCCGCCGCGACCAGCAGGCCCGGCAGTATGCCGGCGAGATACATCGCGCCGATTGAAGTCGAAATCACGCCGCCCCACACGATCATCAGGATCGAAGGCGGGATGATGACCGCGAGCACCGCCGAGACCGCGGTAATCGCGATCGAGAACGACAAACCGTAGCCTTCCTTGACCTGCGCCTCGATGAATATCTTCGACTGGCTTGCGGCGTCCGCCGTGGAGGAGCCCGAGATCCCGGCGAAAAACACCGAAAGCAGCACGTTGATTTGCGCGAGCGCCCCGGGGAAATTACCGACCATTGCGCGCGACAAGCGCACCAGGCGCTCCGTGATTCCGCCGACGTTCATCAGGTTGGCGGTCAGCAGGAAAAACGGCACGGCAAGCAGGATGAACGAGTTGTAAGCCTTGAAGGTTTCGTTGAACAGCATCATCGGCGAGAGCCTGGGCTCGATCAGCAGGATCGGCAGACAGGCGAGCCCGAGCGCGAACGCGACCGGAACGCGCACGAAGAGCAGCACGAGGAGCGCCCCGAACAGCGCCAGCGCGGCACCGCCGGGCGTCAAGGCGACAGAGCTCATTCCGCCGGCGCCTCGAGCAGGACGCGGAAGTCGGCGACGAGCGATTCGCCGAGGAACAGCACCCAGGTCGCGCCGGTGAGCGGCCAGGCGATGAACATGAAGGGCATCGGCAGCTCGGCGAGCTCGGAAAGCTGGGCCCAGCCGAAGTGCACGAACCGGATGCCCCACCAGGCGAACACCAGCGCGAACACCAGGACGAAAAGGGACGACACGATGCGAAGCAGGGCGTTCGTCCGCGGCTTCAGCTCCGGCCAGACATCGACCTCGAAGTGAGTGCGTTCGCGGATGCCGATCATGGCGCCCAGCATCACCATCCAGATGAAGAGAAAGCGGCTGAGTTCCTCGGTCCAGATGTAAGAGGGGATCAGCTCGGTGTAGCGCGAGATGATCTGCAACGTCACCGGGATGATCAGAATAGCCACGGTGGCCACCAGCATCCATGTGAGGAGCCGGTGGTACAGGTCAATCAGCTTTTTCATCGGCGCGGCAAACGGAAGGCACGGCGCTCCTCACGCTCCGGGGCCGCCGCGCTGGTCGATTTGCGTTACTTTATCGCGTTGATCTTGGCGAGTATCGCGTCGGCGCCGATTTCCTTGGCGTAGGCGGCTATCACCGGATCCACCGCCTTTTTCATCGCCGCGCGGTCGGTGAAGGGGATGCGCTTTAACTTGCCGGCCTTCTCCAGTGCGTCCAGCTTGGCGGTGTCCTCGCTCGACTCGATCTGACGGCCATACGTGCCCGCCTCCTTGCCCGCCTTGATGATCGCCGCCTGGAGGTCCTGCGGCAGCTTTTTGAAGGTCTTGCCCGAAAAGCACAGCGGCCGAATGGTGATCGCATGCTGGGTCATCGACAGGTTGGGCCCTACCTCGTAGAACTTCATCTGCTCGACGCCGGCGGCCTCGTTCTCGCCGGCGGCGATGACGCCGTTCTGAATCGCGTTGTAAACCTCGTTGTAGGCGATCACCGTCGGCGCCATGCCGGCTGCGGTGAAGGTGCGACTCCAGATCGGAGCCCCCTGCACGCGCACCTTCAAGCCCTTCAGTTCGGCCATGTTGCGCACCGGCTTGTTGACGAAGATGTTGCGCGTGCCGCCGCCGGCGTAGCCGATGAGCATGACCTCGGCCTTCTGCGCGATCTCGTCGGCAATCGGCTTCAGCAAGTCCTGGTCGAGCACCTTGTTCCAGTGGTCTAGGTCGCGGAAGATGAACGGCGCGTCGATGAACGGCGCCGCCTTCGAGAAGGTGGACATGTGCGCCGGCGAGACGATCGCATAGTCCACCGCCGCGCCCTGGTTCATATAGGCGAAGTAGTCCTTTTCCAGGCCCAGTTCGCTGTTCTTGTGCAGCACGAAGGTGATCGGTTTGCCATAGTATTTCTTGACCAGCTCTTCGAACTTCACCATCGCCTTGGTAAATGCGTGCTCGTCGCTGAACTGCGATGCGCCGTGCAGGGTAATCGTCTGCGCGGCCGCGGGCAATGCCAGCGCCACGGCGATCGCACCGACGGCGAGGGTGGTTACAAACGCTCTGCGCCTCATGGTCTTGCCTCCTGTGGTGTGTGACTGCGTTTACGCACCCGTTGTCGGCGGCGAACTGGTCCGCGAACAGCGTGTCGTCCCCCCTGCGGGGTACCTCGCTCGAGTAGAGCTCTCGCGGAAGGCATTTTCCGACACCAGCTGCGCCAGCTCGACGTCGGCGGCCTCCAAACCGAAGCTTGCGCAAAGCCTGCTGAGTCGCAACATAGGCATTC
This sequence comes from Burkholderiales bacterium, assembly GCA_035259205.1. Taxonomy (GTDB): domain Bacteria; phylum Pseudomonadota; class Gammaproteobacteria; order Burkholderiales; family SG8-41; genus SG8-41. Next base: position 29,124 of record DATFWO010000234.1, read on the forward strand.
TGGCACCCGAGGGGTAGCGAGAAACCTGTGGCTTTAGTGATTTTGCTCCAATATGGGTTTGGGGAGCCATTGCTTCGCGCGAGCGCGCTCGGGAGACCTGCCAGCGAGTTGCTCGTCCGCGGCAGCCCTGGACGATCGGGCCAGGCGTACCACCGCTTCCAGGCATTGCATGAGGGCCTGGGCGCCAGGTGTGACAGGGCGTTGCCGGTTCCAGATGATGCCCACGGGCCGCACCAGTTGTTTCGGCAACTCGAGCGAAAGTATTGCCAGCAATCCCAGAGATTCATAGTATCTCGAAACATCCGATGCCAGCGCGGCAATCGCGTTCGTGTAGTGCAGGTAGGCGCGGATGACGTGAACCGAAAGCGTCTCGATCCGGTTCGCCGGCATCGCCAGTCCGTTGGCTTCGAAGGCGCGCTCGAGTGGCTCGCGCAGCAGCGTATTCACCGGCGGCAGGACCCAGGGATAAAGCGCCAGATCCGACCAGCGGATGCGCCTGCGACGTGCGAGCGGGTGATGCCGGCCCGTCACCAGGCTCACGCCTTCTTCCATCAGCGTTTTCTCAGCCAGCCCATGCGCGCTCCCTCCCTCGGGCAAGCGACCGACGATGAAGTCGAGATTTCCGAGCCACAGATCCGGCAAAAGCGTCTCCACGGTGCCTTCCCGCACCAGCACGAACACGCCCGGCTGCCGGTTCTTTAACGCGGCAAGCGCGCGCGGCAGCAGTTCCAGCGCAGCAGTCGCAAGCACCCCGACCCGGATGCTGCCCGAGCTGCCGGAGGCAAGTCCCCGCAGCTCGTCGCGTGCCTGGGCCAGCTCGCTCAGCATCGCGCGCGCGTGCCGGATGAGGCACTCGCCGTACGCATTGGGAATGACGCCGCGCGCGGTACGCTCGAAGAGCTTCAAGCCCAGCCCGCGCTCGAGCTCCCCCAGCGTCTTCGAGACCGCGGGCTGGGAAATGTTGATGCTTGCGGCGACCTTGCCGAGGTGGCGCAGGTCGTCGAGGGCCACCAGCAACCGCAGGTGGCGCGGCTTGAAGCTGGTGCGCACATAGGCGTCGATCTGTGCCATGGCTGCCTCCGCCGATGGACGAGGAGGCCTGGATATTACCAAACGGTTATGAGAAGCGCCTGATTTTTCACTGGATAGTTATTCCACAAGGCGCGATCATGCCGGTTCGCTACGGCCGGCCGCAACCCCAGAGCCAGTAACCAGCCCGCCGCGGCAAAGGAGGAAGTTCTGGTGTTCCGCGGAGTTTTGATGCTGCTTGCCTGTCTGATGGCGTGCGCCGCTGGCAGCGTCGCTTGGGCTGCGGATACTTACCCGACGAAGCCGATCCGGCTCGTTCTCAACGTGGGCACCGGCGGCGTGGGCGACGTATCCATGCGGCTGGCGGCCCAGCACATGAGCCGCAACCTGGGGCAGCAGATCGTCGTGGACAACCGGCCGAGCGCAGGCGGCGCCGCGGCCGCCATGGCGGTGGTCAACGCCGCCCCCGACGGCTATACGCTGCTGCAAACCGGCAACGCGGCCGCGATCAGCGCTTCGCTGTTCAAGAAGCTTCCCTACGATGTGGTCAGGGACTTCCAGCAGATTTCGTCGATCAGCTTTTTCGAGCTGGTCGTGCTCGCCACGCCCGAGTCCCGATTCACGAGACTGGCGGATCTCATCGCATACGCGCAGCAGAATGCGGGCAAGCTCAACATCGGTACCATCAATGTCGGTAGCACGCAGTACCTGTCCGCGGAGCTCCTCAAGTCCATGGCGGGGATCCAGGCCCAGGTCGTGCCCTTCAAGTCCAACACGCTGCTGCTGACCGCTCTGCGCGGCAACGAGCTGCCCGTAGCGTTCGAGCTCGTCGGGCCGGCCCTGACGCACATCCGCAGCGGCGCACTGAAAGCGCTGGCCGTCGGCTCCGAGCGGCGCTTCGGGGGACTGCCGGACGTCCCGACGGTCGCCGAGGCCGGCGTGCCCGGCTTCAGCGTCTATTCGTGGACAGGGATGAGCGCGCCGGCGCGCACGCCGCGGCCGATCATCGACCGGCTGGCGCAGGAGGTAGCGGCGGCTGTCGCCGTTCCCGATGTCAAGCAGAAACTCCAGGACCTCGGCATCGAGGCCCGTGCCATGACGCCCGATGAGACCCGCAAGATGATGATGTCCGACATCGCCAAGTGGAAGGCGGTGATCGAGCGCTCGGGAATCGAGCGCCAATAAACTTCCAACAACGCCCTGAAGGAAATCCGATGCCGAGCACCCCACTGCGATTGAAGATGGCCATTTCCTCCCAGGGCCATACTGCCGCGCTCAAGGATGGCAGCGTCCCGATCGATGGAATCGAGCCCGAGTTCATCGAAGTCAACCCGCAGATCGCGGCCTACCGCCGCATGGTGCGGGACGTCGAATTCGACGTTTGCGACATCGCGCCCTCGACTTACATGATCGCCCGCGAGCACGGCGCGCCGTTCAAGGCCTTGCCGATTTTCGTCACTCGCAATTTCCACCACTCCGGGTTCGTCTACCGGCAGGACGCGGGCATCGGCAAGCCCAAGGATCTCGAGGGCAAGAACGCAGGCGTGCGCGCCTATTCGGTGACCACCGGCGTCTGGGGTCGCGGCATCCTCCAGAACGAGTATGGCATCGATATTTCGAAGATCACCTGGTGGGTGGACGACGAGGAGCACGTGACGACGCTCAAGCTGCCGCCATTCGTCAAGCACGTTCCCGAAGGCAAGTCGCTCGTCAGCATGATGGCCTCGGGCGAGCTGCAGGCCGGCTTCACCGGGAACGCCGGTCTCGGTCGCACGGGCGCGCCCAAGGAAGGCTGGGCCGCCGGGGCCGCGAAACCCGCAGAAACGAACTACGTCGAGTTCTTCAAGGATTCGAGGAAGCTCGAAGCCGAATGGCACCGCCGGACAGGGATCTATCCGTTCCACGGGACGATCGTCGTCAAGGACTCGGTGTTGAAGGAGCACCCGTGGGTCGCAAGGTCGCTCTACAAGGCGTTCGCCGCGGCGAAAGAACCCTACGTCAGGCAGCTTCCATCCCCCGACAAGGCCGCGGGCAAGGACAAGCAGCTTGCCGAGCTTGCGACGATCGTCGGCGATCCGCTGCCCTACGGCATTCAGAAGAACCGCGCCTCGATCGAGGCGCTGATCAAGTACGTCCACCAGCAGGGCATGTTGAAGCGGAGCTATAGCGTCGGCGAGTTCTTCGTGGACCCCGAAGCAGCCTGATTAGAACCTATAGGTTCTGGTCCGACTCATTTAATCACTCAACCGGAAAACCAACATGGCTTCCAGGATCATCGACATCCACCCGCACATCATTTCCAAGAACGAGAAAAAGTATCCGATTACGCCGCTCGGCGGGAAGCGCTCGGTGTGGTCCAGCGAGCGCCCGATCGATTTCGAAAACCTCGTCGCGTCGATGAACGAAGCGGGCGTGGACAAGGCGGCGATCGTCCACTCCTCCACGACATATGGCTACGACAATTCGTACATGGTCGATTCGATCGCCACCCAGCCCAAGCGCTTCACGGGCGTGGGCTCCGTGGATTTCGCTGCGCCCGACGCTTCGGAAAAGATCCGCTATTGGCACGGCAAGGGCGTGACGGGGCTGCGCATCTTCAGCGCCGGCAGCACCTTCGAGAAGCAGGCCGACACGCTCGACGACCCGAAAACGTTCAAGGCGTGGGAAACGTGCGCGGAGCTCAAGATTCCCGTCGTGACGCAGCTGCGTCGCGAGGGGCTCTACATGCTCTTCACGCTCATAAAGAAATTCCCCAACGTGAAGATCATCGTCGATCACCTGATGCACGCACCGCGGGGCGACGAGCCCCCCTATGCGCGCGCGGCGTTCCTGTTCGAGCTTTCGAAGTACCCGAACGTATACTTCAAGCTCTCGACCAACAACGTGCGCCACACGCAGGGCACTGCGGCTACGCCCGAGACCTTCTTCCCGAAGCTCGTGCAGGAGATTCCCGCTAACCGCATCGCCTGGGGCTCGAACTACCCGGCCTCCAAGGGCACGCTGCCGGAGATGGTGAAGGAAGCGAAGGCGGCGCTCTCGAGCCTCAAGCAGAGCGACCAGGACTGGATCTTCGCGAAGACCGCGCAATCGCTCTATCCCGCTCTCGCCGACTGATACGCAGAGCTTCAACGCGATGGACGCGAAGGTCCAACAATGGACGCAAAGGTGAGCATGAATCCGACCCTTCGCGACCTTGGCCGGTCCATTGCGCCCATTGCGTCATAGCTTTTTGACAGGAGATCAAATCATGAGCACGACCCAGGAAGCACTGAAACTCAACGTGATGGTTGGCGACTACCCGAACACTGTGGCGCTGACGCAGGGCAAGATAACGAGCGACCGCCTGCAACTCGGCTTCGCCGAAGCCAAAGTCCCGCATGACAACTTCAAACGCGTGGTGAAGGGCGAGTTTGACGTCGCGGAGCTTGCGATCATGACCTACCTGCAGGCGGTGGGCTGGGGCCGGCCGCTCGTGGCGCTGCCCGTGGTGCTGCACGGGCGGTTCCAGCATGCGCAGATCGCTTACAACGCGGACCGCGGCGTGCTCTCGCCCAAGGACCTCCACGGCCGGCGCGTCGGCGTGCGCACCTATCCGCAGACGACCCCGACCTGGGTCCGCGGCATCCTGCAGAACGATTACGACGTAGACCTCTCGAAGATCAATTTCGTGACTTTCAGCGACGGCCACGTGCCCGAATACCAAGACCCGCCCAACTGCCAGCGCTCGACCTCGGGCAAGAAGCTGCTGCAGATGCTGCTCGATGGCGACGTGGACGCCGCTGTACTATCCGGGGACGATCTCAAGCATCCCAAGGTGAAGGGGCTCATCCCGGACCCGGCCGCCGCCGGCAAGGCTTGGCATGCCAAGTACGGCGCACTGATGGTCAATCACATCATGGTGGTGAAGTCCGATCTATCGAAGTCGGACCCCGACGCGGTGCGGGAGATCTACCGTCTGCTCAAGGAAAGCCGCAAGGCCTCCACCGAACCGGCGCCCAAGGACGGCATCGACAAGCGTCCGATCGGCTACGCAGTAAACAAGCGCAACTTCGAGGTCGCAGCACAGTACGCCTGGAGGCAACGACTCATGCCGCGCGAGCTCAAGCTCGAGGACCTGTTCGACGCGACGACGCGGGCGCTCGACTGAGAGGACCAATACGATGATCATCGACTGCCACGGGCACTACACTACCGCCCCCAAGCCGCTGCGGGACTGGCGCCAGCGCCAGACCGACGCGCTCAAGGATTCGGCGCTCACGCCCAAGGCTCCGCCCGTCATCAGCGACGACGAAATCCGCGAGAGCCTGGAGGGCGCCCAGTTGAAATCCATGCGCGACCGCGGCGTGGATGTCACGATTTTTTCCCCGATCGCGGGCCAGATGGGCCACCATATAGGGAGCCGCGCCACGAGCGAGGCCTGGTCGGCGATCTGCAACGAGCTGATCCACCGCGTGTGCCGGCTGTATCCCGACAAGTTCATCGGAGTCTGCCAGTTGCCGCAGTCGCCCGGCGTGCCGCCGGCCAATTGCATCCCCGAGCTGGAGCGCTGCGTCAGGGAGTACGGCTTCATCGGCTGCAACCTGAACCCGGATCCGCCGGGCGGCTACTGGACCGATCCTCCCCTCACCGACAAGTGGTGGTATCCGCTCTACGACAAGATGGTGGAGTTGGATGTCCCCGCGATGGTGCACGTGAGCGGCTCGTGCAACCCGAACTTTCACCACACGGGCGCCCACTACATCAACGGCGACACGACCGCGTTCATGCAGTTCGTGCAGTCCGACCTGTTCAAGGATTTCCCGACCCTGAAATTCATCATTCCCCATGGCGGCGGTGCGGTGCCGTACCACTGGGGCCGCTATCAGGGGCTCGCGCAGGACATGAAGCGCCCGCCGCTGGAGGAGCTCCTGCTCGGCAACGTGTTCTTCGACACCTGCGTCTATCATCGCCCGGGCATCGAGCTGCTGCTCAAGGTGATACCCGCAGACAACATCCTCTTCGCGCAGGAGATCTACGGCGCGGTGAAAGGCGTGAATCCGAAGACCGGATTCAACTACGACGACACCAAGCGCTACATCGACTCGATCGAGTGGCTGGAGAAAGCTGATCGCGAGAAGATCTTTCACGGCAACGTGCGCCGCGTGTACGGGCTCTACGGTGCGTGCAAGGCGGTATGCGCCGCATGAGGGGCGGAATCGGTGACGGCCGCATGGCCTGCAATCGCACTGGTTCTCGCGCTGTTCGCCGGGGCGGCATGCGCGCAGCCGTATCCGGTGAAGCCCTTGCGTATCGTTGCGTCGGAGGCAGGGGGCGGCGGTGATTTCGTGGCGCGCGTCCTCGCGCAGGGCCTTACGGCCGCTTTCGGGCAGCAGGTCGTGGTCGAAAACCGGGGCGGGGGCGTCGTGGCCGGCGATCTCGTGGCGCGCTCGGCGCCTGACGGCTACACGCTCCTGCTCTACGGCAACACGCTATGGCTGCTGCCGTTGATGCGCGCCCAGGTGCCGTACGATCCCGCGCGGGACTTTGTTCCCGTCTCGCTCGTCACGCGCGCCCCGACCGTCCTGGTTGTTCACGCGTCGCTGCCGGCGAGAAGCGTCAAGGAGCTGATCGCGCTTGCGCGCGCGCGCCCGGGGCAGCTCAACTACGCGTCCGCGGCGACCGGTACGAGCAACCATCTCGCCGCCGAGCTATTCAAATACATGGCGAAGGTGGACATCGTGCGAGTATCGTATCGCGGCATGGCATCTGCGCTCACCGCGGTCATGAGCGGCCAGGTTCACATGATGTTCACGCTTGGGGCGGGGGCCACGGCGCAGATTCAGTCGGGGCGGCTGCGGGCGCTTGCGGTCACCTCGCTCGAGCCGTCACCGCTCTTCCCCGGCCTGCCCACTGTCGCCAGTGCCGGACTCCCAGGATTCGAGGTGCTCTCGTTTTTCGGCTTGTTCGCGCCAACCGGGACTTCGCCTGCCATCGTGGCGCGGCTGAGCCAGGAAACCACGCGCGTTCTGACGGCGCGCGAAGCGCGGGAGCGCCTCACGAGCGTGGGCGTCGAAACGATTGGCAGCCCGCCCGAAGCGCTGGCGGCCGCGATCAAGGACGAAATTGCCCGGATGCAGAAAGTCATCCAGGGCGCGGGTATAAGGGACGAATGAGGGGACGAATGAGGGGAGACGCCGCATGACGCTGCTCATTACCGAGGACGACGTCAAGAAGCTGCCGCTCTCGATCGAAGCCGCCATCCCTATCATGGAGGAGACGTTCCGGATGCTCGCGGATAGCTCGGTGGGCAATGGGCCGCGCCTGCGCATGCCCTTTAATAACGGCTTCATGCAGTTCGCGCCCGGCGCGCTGCACGGAAAGCAGGTGGCCGGCTTCAAGCTGTGGGCCAACTTCGGCCGCGGGACCGGTGTGCACAGGGGCAGCCCCGGTTACGACTACATCTACAGCATGGAGACGGGCGAACTCCTCGCGATCGTCCATGCCTACCTGATCGGGAAATACAGAACGGGCGCCCAGTCCGCGGTTGCCGCGAAGTACCTGTCGCCGCCCGACGCGAGTTCGATCGGCCTCTACAGCGCAGGCCGCATCGCCGAAGGTCAGCTCGAAGCAGTCTGCCGCGTGCGCCCGATCAGGAGAGTGCGCGTCTACAACCGTACGCCGAAAGACCGCGTCGCTTTCTGCGAGCGCATGTCGCAGCGCCTCGGCGTGGAGGTGATCCCCGCCAACGCGCCCGACGAGGTACCGTGTGACGCCGACATCGTCATCACCGCGAGCACCTCGGAAGTGCCTATACTCTTCGGCGACTGGATCGCGCGCCCGTGCCTCATTATCGCCGCCGGAGCGAACCATTGGTACAAGCGCGAGATCGACGAGAAAGTCGTAACGCGTGCCGACCTCGTCGTGGTCGATGAGAAGGAGCATGCAAGGGCCGAGAGCGGCAACCTGCTTTACGCGATCGCGAAGGGACTGCTTACCTGGAACCGCGTCGAGGAGCTGGGCGACGTCGTGAACGGGCGCGTGAAGCCGCCGGACCTGAAGCAGTCGACGATACTGTTCGGCTCGCACGGGCTTGCGGTCACGGACGTTGCAATGGCAGCCAGGACCTACGAACTGGCGCGCGCGCAAGGCGTGGGCACCGAAATTCGGTTGTAGTGCGCAGATTGGTCGCGGAAACACACGGAAAATTCTCCATAGTTCTCAGGCAATGAGCGGTTTGTGCTCTTGTCCAGGTAATTCTGTGTGATTCCGTGGCTGTGTCGATTTTGGAGAGCTTCTAGCGAGGAGTAACTCATGGCAGAGATCCAGCGTTTGAACGGCGCCATTCGTGCCTTGGAACAGGGGCAACCGGCATTCGTGACGTTCTCCGCGCCCGAAATCGGCGCCGCCCAGTCGATCGGAGCGGCGCCGTATGACGGCGTAGTGTTCGAGATGGAGCACAACCCCTACGACATCACGCAGCTGCGCCACTGCCTGCAGTACATGCTCGACCGCAAGCAGATCGTGCAATCCGGCAGCATCGCCCCGGCCGTGACGCCACTCGTGCGCATCCCTCCGAACGGCGGCGAGATGAGCCAGTGGATCGCCAAGCAGGTGCTCGACATCGGCATCTACGGCGTGGTCTGGCCGCACGTGAGCACGGTGGAAGAAGCGCGCAACGCGGTCGTGGCCTGCCGCTACCCGCGTCCCGAGGGTGTCCCCCACTTCCAGCCGCCGGGCATGCGCGGCGACGCGCCAGCGCGGGCCGCGAAATATTGGGGCCTGACGCAGCAGGAGTACTACAAGCGCGCGGACACGTGGCCGCTCAATCCCGCCGGCGAAGTCCTCGTCATCATCATGTGCGAGGAGGTGCGCGCGATACGTAATCTGCCGAAGATGCTCGAGCAGGTGCCCGGCATCGGGGTCGTCCTGGTCGGCGAAGGCGACCTCTCGCAGGACCTGGGCTTTCCCCGGCAGTACGAGCATCCCACGGTTGCCTCGGCGATCGACGACATCCTCGCCATCTGCAAGCAATACAAGGTGCCGTGCGGGCACCCGCACGTGAGCACCAAGAACGTGGACGAGTTGCTCGCGAAGGGATTTCGCTGGCTCATGCCCGCGCCCACGCAGTCTTTCGGTGCCCTCGAGCGGGGACTCAAGGGCTGCGGCCGGGAGTTCAAGAGTGCGGGCGGCGGCGCTCATTGACGTGTTGCCGGACGCATGAAGGCCTTCGCCCTCAATCTCGCGGCAACCGTGCTGTTCGCGATAGCGGCGTCCGCGACCGCGCAGGAGTATCCGTCCAAGCCGATACGCATCGTCGCATCGGAGCCCGGGGGCGGGGGCGATTTCCTCGCGCGCCTCATCGGGCAAGGGCTCACGGCGAATCTGGGGCAGCCGGTAGTGGTCGAGAATCGTGGCGGCGGCGTGATCGCGGGCGATCTTGTCGCGCGGTCGGCCCCCGACGGCTACACCGTGCTGCTCTACGGCAACACGCTCTGGCTGTTGCCGCTGATGCGCAGTCGCATCCCTTACGATCCTTTCCGCGACTTCCTGCCGGTCACGCTCGTCGCGCGCGCGGTGAACGTCCTCGTGGTACATCCGGCGGTGCCGGCGCGCACCGTGAAGGAATTGATCGCGGTCGCGCGCGCCCGTCCCGGCGAGCTCAACTACGCGTCGGCCGCACCGGGCACGAGCAATCATCTTGCCGCGGAATTGTTCAAATACATGGCGAAGGTGAACATCGTCCGGGTGGGCTTTCGAGGGTCCACTTCTGCGCTCACCTCGGTCATGAGCGGGCAAACGCATCTCATGTTCGCGACTGCCGCCGGCGTCACGCCGCACCTCAAGTCCGAGAAGGTGAGGGCGCTCGCCGTGAGTTCGCGCGAGCCCTCGCCGCTGTTTCCCGGCTTGCCCACGGTGGCCGCCTCGGGTGTGCCCGGATTCGAAACGGTCTCCATGCACGGGGTCTTCGTTCCGGCCCGAACGCCGCCGCCCATCGTGGCGCGGCTCAACCAGGAGATTGCCCGCGTGCTGCACCGCCCCGATCTGAAAAGCCGGTTCGATACTGCCGGAGTCGAGCCGGTCGGCAACTCGCCCGAGGCGTTTGCCGCGGTGATGAAGGACGAGGTTACGCGCATGGAAAAAGTCATCCGCAGCGCAGGCATCCGGGAGGAATAGGCGCCGATCCATAGCCACAGGGCGCGAGCCATGTCCGGCGAAGGCCGTGAGTGCGCCGCAGCGCCGGGCGCGCCACGGCTCGCGGTATCGTGAAGCCGGTGCGGCTCCGACGGAGGACGATATGGAAACAGGGTTGAAAGGAAGAACGGCCCTCGTGACGGGAGCGAGCCGCAACATGGGACGCCTTGCGGCGCTGGCTTTTGCGCGGGAAGGCGCCAACCTGGCGATCTGCACGAGCCGCGCGATGGCCGATCTCAATCAGGTCGCCGCGGAGGCGCGCGCGCTCGGCGTCAAAGTCGTCGCCGAACAATGCGACATCACAGAGGATGCCGCCGTCGGTGGCTTCGTGGCGCGCGTGCGCGCAGAGCTGGGCAGAGTCGACGTGGCGGTGAACCTGGCCGGGTATCGCGCCGAGCGTCCCTTGCTCGAGGAAACGCCCGAAGCATGGGAACGCAACATCGGAGTTAACCTGAGCGGGCCGTTTCACGTCTGCCGGCACGTTCTGCCCCTCATGACGGAGCGGCGCTGGGGTCGCATCATCAATACTTCCGGGGTGGCGCCCTACCTGGGCGCGGGCGCCGCCAAGGCGATGGTGAAGCTCGGCATCGTCGGCTTCACGCGTGGACTCGCAGCCGAGTTCGGAAAGTACAACATCACCGCCAACTGCTTCGGTCCCGGACAGATCGAGCGGCCCCCCGATCCGGCGGTCACGGAAAAACCCATGCGCGCCGGACAGGCGCTCCAGCGCAAAGGAACCCCGGAGGAGGCGATATCGCTCGTCATTTACCTGGCGAGCGAGGCTGCCGGGTTCATCACGGGCCAGTGCTACCTCGTGAACGGCGGCGCCTATTTCCAGTAACCCTCATCGGGTGGCCGAGGTTCTGGACCAGCAATCGTTCGGTTACAAGTCGTTACGCGCCGAATCTTCCCTGATTGCGTCTCGGCCTTATACTCTCGAGTGTGATGGCCGACTATCCAATTGGAACTTCATGGAGAACACGATGAGGATGGGGATCATGAGCTTAGCCAGGTTTTGCATCGTTGCGGCATTCTCGTTTGGTGCATCCGGCGCTCAGGCGACCGGATTCGCGACTTGCGACTCGGGACCGCGCGAGGGCTGGCAGCCGGAAGACAAGCTTGCCACCGTGCTGAAAGAGAAAGGCTGGCAAGTGCGGCGCATCAAGGAAGACGGCGGCTGCTACGAGGTGTATGCGATCGACGAAAAGGGCGAGCGGCAGGAGGCGTATTTCCACCCGCGCACGCTCGCGCCCGTGCCGCACGGCGCGAAGGGGCATAAAGGCTAGCGGCAGCCGTGCTGAAGGTGTGGGACCCGTTCGTTCGGGTAGCGCACTGGTCTCTCGTCGCCGGCATCATCGCGGCGTGGTTCACCAGAAAATCGCTCCACGAATGGATCGGTTACGCCGCGCTCGGCATCGTTGTGCTGCGGATCGTGTGGGGACTGATCGGCCCCCGTTACGCGCGCTTTCGCCAATTTGTCCTGGGGCCGGCCGCGACTTTGGCGTACGCCAGGGCGTTCACCGCACGCGTCGAGCCCCGCTATCTTGGGCATAACCCTCTTGGGGGTTGGATGATCGTCGCATTGCTCGCCACCGTGGCGCTGACCTGCGCAAGCGGCTGGCTCTCCATCACGGATCGTTTCTGGGGCGTGGAGTGGGTGCAGGAGACCCATGCTTTCCTTGCGGATGCGCTGGTCGCACTGGCCTGCTTGCACGTCGGAGGCGTCGCGTACACCAGCCTGCGCCACCGCGACAATCTGCCGCGCGCCATGGTGACCGGCTACAAGCTGCCACCGCGGCAAGGGGACGTCGTCTGACAATCCCGCAAGATGGTGGCGTGAGGCCGTGACCTTCATAGAGCGAGGTCGTAACCGCCGCCGCATAGGCTCGCGAACTGAGGCGAACGCTGTCCACCCGATGATTTTCGCTAGGTTGCCCTGAGCTGGGTGCCTAAGGCGCGGAACGGCACGCTCTTGGTTCAACTGTCCGCTGGTCCGATCTGTGGCGAGACGATCCGCACCGAACATGTTGGAAATAGGCGTAAAACGCAGTAGTATTTCGAACGCATCTTTCCAGGTGCACGTGCCCTCAGTGCAAGGGTATCGGGATAACAATGGAGACAAGAGGGACGTACCCTCGTCGCAAAGATCCGGCATTCCGGCTTCGTTAGCGGATTCGCTTGTTTCTTCAGGCGGTTTTCTTGCCAACCGGGCAAAGGTCTCGGAATGTCTGAAAGCAATCGCGTTGCGTGGACCGAGGGACTCTTCCTCCGCCCTCAGCATTTTCAGCAGGCCGAGCGATTCTTCGAAAGGCTGGTCGGTGCAACGGAGGACTGCACTTTTGCCTATCGCTACGGCTTTGCCCAGCTGGAGATCGATCAGGAGCTCGCCAAGCTGGGCAAACTCGGATTGGCCCGTGCGAAAGGAATCCTTCCGGACGGAACGCCCTTTGATATTCCCTATGAGGATGACATTCCAACGCCGCTCGAAATGCCCGACGGCGCGAAGGATGTCGCAGTCGCCCTGGCGCTTCCGCTGCGGCGACCGAACATGCCCGCGATGTCGCTCGAGCGCAATTCGAACAACGCGCTCGCGCGTTACTATGCCGCCGATGCGGAGGCCCGGGACGCGGTCGCCGAAATGGACAGCACGGCGGAACTGAAGATCGGGAAACTCAACCTCGGGCTGCGGATCGCGGACGAACTGTCCTCTGCCTACTCCTCTCTCGCCATCGCGCGCGTCGTCGAGAAACGCCCGGACGGCCGCTTGATATTCAACGCCGAACACTATCCCACCGTGATCGATTGCCGGGCGAGCCCGAAATTGCTCGATTGCGTCAACGAAGTCCATGGACTTCTGCGGCACCGCGCGCAGGGGCTGGCCGACCGCGTCGCGCAGCCGGGCAGCAAAGGCGTCGCCGAATTCGCGGACTTTCTGCTGCTTCAGCTCTGCAATCGCGCTCAACCCGTTTTCTCGCACCTGGCCAGCCGCGGAATGCTGCATCCCGAGGTCTTCTACTCCTGTCTGGTTGCGCTTGCCGGTGAATTGGGCACATTCGCGCGCAAGGACCGTCGCTCGGCGGAATTCGAGCCATATCGCCACGACGCCCTGTGGGAAACGTTCCAGCCGGTGATGGAAGAGGTGAGGCGCTCCCTGACCGCCATACTCGAAAGCGCGGCGGTGCAGATACCCGTCGAGGACATGACCAAGGGCTACTATGTCGGGCGGGTGCAGGACGTCGAGCTGCTGCGCTCGGCGGTGTTCGTGCTGGCCGTCAATGCGCAGCTTCCTTCCGAGACGCTGCGTGGACGCTTTCCGCGGGAGGCGCAGATCGGCTCCCGCGAGAGAATCCGTGCTCTCGTCGATTCGCAGCTTCCCGGCATCGTCCTGCGTCCGCTGCCGGTCGCGCCCAGGCAGATTCCGTACCATGCGGGCTACACCTACTTCGAGCTCGACAAGGTCCGGCGGCAGAACGATCCGGTCGATTACTGGAAGGATCTGGAAGCCTCTCGCATGCTGATCATGCACGTCGCCGGCGAGTTTCCCGAGCTGAACCTTCAGCTCTGGGCCATTCGTCGCGACTCGTGAAATCGCGCACACAGGCGATAATCCCCTGAAAGAAATTCGGTGAGCCAGAAGACGACGCCGGACGAAGACCTGGAAGCGACCGTAGGCATAATCGCTGCGAGGCGGAAGGTATTTCAGCGGTCGGTGCTGCAGACCGACGCCATGGTTCGGACTGCAGAGAGCCACAGCCTGCCGCTCGGCGGATTGACCGGGATCAACCCGATCGTGGCGGCCGCCAATCCGCTCCTTTCCCTCGTTCCCCAGCTGCGCTCATCCATGGCGCACCCGGATCCCACCGGATTGCGTGAGCTCCTGCTGCGCCAGATCAGCGCTTTCGAGAAGGCAAGTCGGGACCACGGCGTTTCCCCGGAGCACGTGCATGTGGCGCGTTACGCGCTGTGCACGCTGATCGACGAATCGATTTCCCTTACGCCCTGGGGCAGCTCAGCGCACTGGGCGAACAGCAGCCTGCTGGTAACGCTGTACAAGGAGACGTGGGGCGGGGAGAAATTTTTCCTGCTGCTCGGAAAGCTCGCCGAAGATCCGATAAAGAACCGATACCCGCTCGAGCTCATGTATGTCTGCCTTGCGCTAGGCTTCGAAGGCAGGTATCGGGTGATCGACCGCGGCAGGGCTCAGCTCGACGAGGTGCGCGAGCGGCTCTACAACATGCTGCGTAACCAGCGCCGTGATGGGGAGCGCGATCTGTCTCCGCACTGGCGCGGCCTCAAGACAACGATCGGACGAGCGGTCCGGTTCCTTCCGCTGTGGGTCACTGCCTCCCTCGCGGTGGTGCTGCTCGCCGGACTCTTCATCGGCTTGAGCATCGCGCTCAACCGGAGCTCGGACCGGGTCTTCGGGACGCTGGCGAAGCTGCGCGTGCCGGCGCCGCCGCAGCCGGTAGCTACCGTGATTCCCAAAGTCGTGGTGGCGCGGCTGAGCGGTTTTCTCACCGACGAGATCGCCAAGGGGCTGGTGGAGGTGAAGGAGGATGAGACGACGAGTCGCGTCACGATACGCGGGGACAACTTGTTTGAGCGCGGCAGCGCCGTGATCGAACTGCAGTACGAGCCCATACTCGCCCGCATCGCGGATGCGCTGAACAACGTGCCGGGACTGGTGACCGTAACCGGACATACCGACAGCGATCCGCTGCGCTACTCTGCACGGTTTCCCTCCAACTGGCACCTGTCGCAGGAGCGGGCGGTATCCGTGGTGCGCCTGATGTCCAGAACCGTGAAAGACCCGTCGCGAATGAAGGCCGAGGGGGCGGCGGACGCCTATCCGGTCGCGCCGAACGATACGAAGGAAAACAAGGCGCGCAACCGGCGCGTCGAGATTGTCTTGAAAGTGGCGCAGCAATGACGACTCCCCGGGATAGTCACGGGCCCGGCGTGGTGTCGATTGGGTGAAAGAGTGCGCAAGCTGATCCGAAACCGCTGGTTCCTCGGCGCCCTGATGGTGCTGGCGCTTGCGCTCGCCATCTGGTTCATCGGGCCGGCGCTGGCCATATATGACCGCCGTCCGCTCGACAGCACGATCGTCCGCGTAGCGCTGATCGTGCTCGTCGCGGCGATCTGGCTCGGCGTCGAACTGGGACGGTGGTGGGCAGCGCGGCAGGCAAACCAGAAGCTGCTGGAGGGCATGGCGGCCGGCGCGGAGGCCGACCCTTCGGCGGCCAAGTCGGTGGAGGAGGTGGCAACGCTCCGGCAGCGCTTCGAAGAAGCGTCGCAAGTATTGAAAAAGGCGCGGTTCGAGAACAGCAGCGGGGAGAAGCAGTTTCTCTATGAGCTGCCATGGTATGCGTTTGTCGGCGCGCCGGGTTCCGGAAAAACCACCGCCCTGGTCAACTCCGGACTGCATTTTCCGCTCGGCGACGGCCAGCAAGGACACGCCGTAAAGGGCGTCGGCGGAACCCGCAACTGCGATTGGTGGTTTACGGACGAAGCGGTGCTGCTCGATACCGCCGGCCGTTACACCACTCAGGAGAGCGAGCAGAAGACCGATGCGGCGGCCTGGCTGGGTTTCCTGGACCTGCTGAAGAAATATCGTCCGCGGCGCCCGCTGAACGGAGCGATCATCACGGTCAGCATTGCCGACCTTCTCGTGTGGAACGAGGCGGACCGGGCCCGGTACGCCGACGCAGTGAGGCAGCGCATCCAGGAGCTGTATTCCCGGCTGGGCGTGCGCTTTCCTCTCTACGTCATGGTCACGAAGAGCGACCTGCTCGCCGGATTCAACGAGTTTTTCGGGAGCTTCGGGCGGGAGGAGCGGGCACAGGTCTGGGGCATGACATTCCCGCACCAGGCCGAGGCGAAGGTTGCGGTGGATTACGCACCCCTCTTCGATTCCGAATTCCAGGCGCTGGAAAACCGGCTCAATGGAATTCTGCTCGACCGGGTACAGCAGGAGCGTGACCAGCAGCGTCGCGCGCTCATTTACAACTTCCCGCAGCAATTCAGCGGTCTCAAGTCGCTGCTTGCGGAGTTCGTCGCGAGCGTCTTCCAGTCTTCGCGGTACAACGAACAGGGAATGCTGCGCGGGGTCTATTTTTCCAGCGGAACGCAGGAGGGCAGTCCGATCGATCGCGTGCTGGGCACGCTCTCGCGCAGCTTCCAGCTGGAGCGCAAGATCCTGCCGCCTTCGATATCAAGCGGAAAGAGCTTTTTCCTGACAAACCTGCTCAAGGAATTGATATTTCCGGAGGCCGGCCTTGCGGGAGCGAACGCGCGGCTGGAGCGCAAGCTCAGAACGGCGCTCATGGCCGGGTACGCGCTGGTATTGGTGTTGACGCTGGGGATGGCGACGGCGTGGCTCGTGAGCTACTTCCGCAACCAGGCGTTGATTTCGGAATTTCAGGCCAAAGCCGATGCGGTGAAAGAGACGGTCGATCGGCTGCCACCGCCGGCGCTTGGCGATCTGCTGCCGGTCGGTAATGTGCTCACGAGCCTGCGCAATCTGAGCGAGCCGTACTCGAGCAGCGACTATCGGGTGCCATGGTCTCTCACGTTCGGCCTGTATCAAGGCAGGAAGCTGAGCTCCCAGGCCGTGCGGACCTATCAGGACGCATTGAGAGACGTCCTGTTGCCGCGCGTCGCACTGCGGCTGGAGCAGCTGCTGGTCGATGGCGGCAACGCGGTCGACCAGTACGATGTGCTCAAGAACTATCTGATGCTCTATTCGGACAAGTATCTCGATCCGAAAGGGCTCGAGGAATTCGTAGTGCGCGACTGGCTGCAGACCTTTCGTTCGCCGGAGTTGAGCCCGCCGGTCAAAGCCTTACAGGAGCATCTGCGCACCGCGCTGCGGAACCGTCCCCTGGAGATGGCCTACCGGCAAAACACACAGGTGGTGGCTGATACGCGGAAAAGACTCGCCGGCGCGTCGCTCCCGGAACGCGTCTATGCGCGCCTCCGCCAGGAAGCCGAGCGCGCCGACGTGCCGCCGTTCCGGCTGAGCGATGCGGCGGGCCCGACTGCCGCGCAGGTTTTCGTTCGAGCCTCCAAGCAGCCGCTGTCGGAGGGCGTGCCGGGGATGTTCACCGTCGCCGGCTACGGCAAGGCCGTCAGCCCGGCCGTCGATGCGATCGCGCGGCGAATGTTCGAGGAAGAGTCGTGGGTGCTCGGCTCCAAGACCGGAGGTGCTGTCGGCACCGCGCTCAGCTCGATTCCGATGCTGAATGAGATCCGCCGGCGCTACTTCGAGGATTACGCAAAAGAATGGGACGGTTTTCTGGGCGATATCCGGCTCGCGCCTTCAGCCGATCTCTCGCAGACGCTGCAACTGGCGAAGCTGCTGTCCGGCCCGGATTCGCCGTTACGGCGGCTCATGCAGAGCGCCGCGAAGGAACTTTCGTTCACAGGCACCGGAGACGTCACTTCGAAAGCCGGCATCGCGAAGGCGGCGACGGATGCCGTGGTTGATTTCGCGAAAAAAACGCTCGGATCCGGCGCTGCGAAAGTCGAGAGCCTTGCGGTTGAACGGCCGGAGACGATCGTGGAGGAGCGTTTCAGGAGCCTGCGCGAATTTGTCACGGCCCCCGCGGGCGGCCGGGCACCGATCGACCGGGTAACCGATGCGGTGAAGGAATACTCGGTGCGGCTGGATGCAGTGTCCGAAGCGCTGCGCCGGGGCGATCCCACGGCGCCGAAACTCGTGGATACGGCCCAGTTGCGGATGGAGGCTGACCAGGCGCCCCTGCCGGCGCGCGAGGTGTTGCGGAGTCTCATCACCGCGAGTGTCGGTCAGGCGGCCGGCGCCGCACGCGAAAAGCTGGCGAGCGATGTCGGAGGGGCTGCGTCGTTTTGCGAGAAAGCGATCGGCAGCCGCTATCCGTTTGCCCGCGCGGCCCAGGCGGAAGTCACGCTCGATGACTTCAGCAAGGTCTTTGCGCCCGGCGGCGATCTGGACGATTTTTTCCAGAAGAACCTCGCGGTGCTGGTCGATACCTCTGGTCGTCAATGGCGCCCCCGTTCCGGCGACGGGGGCAGCACCGTCTCGCCGCAAACGATCGCGCAGTTTCAGCGGGCAGCCGCGATTCGCGACGCGTTTTACCGCAGCGGCTCCAAGATGCCCGCCGCTTCGGCAGAGCTCGCCCTGACGCAAATCGACGAGCGGCTGACGCACGCAACGATCGAAATCGACAACCAGGTGATGCGCTTCGACCGCATTGCGTCGATCCCGGCGCGGCTCGCGTGGCCGAGTCAACGTCCGGGCGGGCGTGTGCGCCTGCAGG
This sequence comes from Burkholderiales bacterium, assembly GCA_035259205.1. Classification (GTDB taxonomy): domain Bacteria; phylum Pseudomonadota; class Gammaproteobacteria; order Burkholderiales; family SG8-41; genus SG8-41. The sequence goes on from DATFWO010000234.1 coordinate 47,624, forward strand.
TGTATCCGACCGGCGCCGCGATCGCCTTCGAAGGCACCTGGGCGTTGTTCAGACTCATCGATCGCGGAAATCCGCAGGTCGGGCCGCAGTCGGAGCGCATGCAGCTTACCTATGTGCTGGAGGGTGCCCGGGTGGTATTCGAATTGCGCGCCTCCAGCGCGGTCTACAACCCGTTTCATCTCCAGGCGCTGGAGGACTTCCGTTGTCCGAACCGACGTTGATTGAATCGTTACGGCGGCCTGGCCTCTACGGCAAACTGCACAGCCACGGCGACTTCATTGCGCGGCGATTGCCCCAGAATTTCATCAGCGGGTGGGACGCGTGGCTGCAGGAAGGAATAGCCGTGAGCAAGAACGTGCTGGGGCCGGCGTGGGAGGACAAGTATCGCGAAGCGCCGGTCTGGCGGTTCGTCCTCCCGCCCGGGGTGTGCGGAACGCGGGCCTGGGCGGGCATCGTCCAGCCGAGCGTCGACCGCGTGGGCCGCTACTTTCCGCTCACCATTGCCGCGGCTCTGCCCGGTCCATTGGATGCCCTCGGCACGCTCTTCGGGGCGGCGCCCTGGTACGCCGAGATCGAGCGCGAGGGCTCCGTCGCTTTCGACGCGACTGCCAGTCTTGATGACCTCGACGCCCGCCTCGAGACACTTGTTTTCCCGGCGGACTCCATTGCAGTCGCCATCGAAGAGGACGACGACACAAAGCCAATGGCCGAGCGTATCTTCACTGCCGCGAAAGTGGATCTGGGAGGCAACATTTCGCGCGATGGCGCCAAAGCGGCTCTGAACAGCGAGCAGATTGTCATCGGCAGATGGGATTGCGTCTGGATCAGCATGGATAGCGCTGTCGCCGAACCGGTACTGCTGGTATCCAAAGCGCTTCCGGAGCCTCGCTGCTTCTGCGCCCTGCTGGACGGCCATTGGGCCGAGCACGGCTGGGAGGCCGGTGTCAGCGGCGCGATTCCGAGCCACTGAGTGTCGGTTACATATATGATAGTGCTACAAACGGGAGAGGGAGCAGGTACATGCCCGGCTTCGAGCTTGAAAAGCTGCTGGAACCGGTTAGCGAAGCATCGCCAGTAGGGGAAAACCTCGAATACGATCCACGCTTTTCGGAGCTCGAGCGTGCGAGCGCCGGCCAGGAAGAGCGTTACTCCGGGAAGGAAGTGATCGCGGCGAAGGAGCCGGAATGGAAAGAGGTGCGAGCGATCGCGACCGAGCTCCTGGGGCGCACCAAGGACCTGCGGGTTGCGGTCCGGCTGGCGACCGCCGAGGCGGCGCTCGACGGCATTAGCGGGCTCGCGTCGGGCGTTGCGCTCATCCGGGGATTGCTGGAACGCTACTGGGACGGCATTCATCCGGCACTGGAGCCCGACGACAGCAATGACCCGGTTTTCCGGGTAAACGCGCTTGCTTCGCTTGCTGATCCAGCGGGACTGTACGGGATCGTGCGCAAGAGCTACCTGGTCGAATCGCGCTCGGTCGGACGGTTTACCTTTCGCGATCTCGATGTCGCCGAGCAGAGGACCTCTCCCGTGGGGGACGAAACTGCCCCGGGGCCGGAGCTGCTGCTGTCCGCGCTGACCGAGGCGGGCGGCGACTACGCACAGGCCAGGTTGTCGATGTTGAACACGGTTCGCGACGACCTGCGCTCGATCGACAAGGTTTTCTCCGACAAAACCGGCGGGCAGGCGGGACCGAACTTCGAGGTGCTCGACAAGACGCTGGGCTATGGCGTCGCGTTTCTTGCCAAAGGCGTGCCAAAAGGGCAGGATGATACTGGCGAGGGAGGGATCGAGCAGGCCGACGGTTCCGTTTCGGGCGACCGTACGGTCGCCGTAGGCGCACTCCGGTCGCGGGAAGACGTGAAACGCGTGCTGGAGCAAGTCTGCATCTTCATGGAACGAACCGAGCCGAGCAATCCCGCGCCGATACTCATTCGGCGCGCGCAGCGGCTGCTCGACGTCGGCTTCATGGATATCATTCAGGACCTGGCGCCAGACGCGGTCGCGCAGATCGAAAAGCTGGTGGGGAGCGGTCGTCCGGGTTGAGCGCGGTAAGGCTCGTTGATCCGGATTTGAAGTAACATATTCCTTGCGCTCCCAAAGGAATTGGGTAGATTAGAAAAGGAGATCAGCCATGGCGCAAAGCAGTCAGAAATTCATCGCACGCAACCGCGCACCGCGCGTACAGATCGAATACGACGTCGAGGTATACGGTTCGGAAAAGAAGGTCCAGCTGCCCTTCGTCATGGGAGTCATGTCGGACCTTTCGGGCAAGCCGGCAGATCCGCTGGCACCCGTGGCAGATCGGAAATTCCTCGAGATCGACGTCGACAATTTCGACGATCGGCTGAAGTCGATGAAGCCTCGCGTCGCGTTTCAGGTCCCCAACACCCTGACCGGTGAAGGAAACGTGAGCGTCGACATCACCTTCGAGAGCATGGACGATTTCACGCCCGCCGCGATCGCGAAAAAGGTCGGTGCCCTCAACAAGCTGCTGGAAGCCCGCAGCGAGCTTGCCAATCTGCTCACGTACATGGATGGCAAGACCGGGGCGGAAGATCTGATCGCCAAGGTCATGAAGGACCCGAACCTGATGAAAGCGCTGTCGTCTGCGCCCAAGCCTGCGGAAGGCGGCTCGGAAGGCAAAGCCGGCTGAGAGCCGCGCGCGTGAACTTACTGTAATGAGGTGAAATATGGCTGAAGCTCAGAAAGAAGTTCAGGGACAGGTCGGCGAGGTTCAACTCGATGAGTTCTCCGCGCTCCTCAAGAAGGAATTCAAGCCGAAGACCACGCAGGCGAACGAGGCGGTCGAGCGGGCGGTGCGGACCCTCGCGGAGCACGCCCTGGCCGAAACCAAGCTCATTTCGTCCGACGCGATCAAGTCGATCGAGGCGATCATCGGGGCCATCGACCGGAAGTTGACCGAGCAGGTGAATCAGATCCTGCATCACGAGGATTTCCAGAAGCTGGAAGGGGCCTGGCGCGGATTGCACTATCTCGTGAACAACACCGAGACCGACGAGATGCTGAAGATCCGGGTGATGAACATCAGCAAGCCGGAGCTCGCCCGTACCCTCAAGCGCTACAAGGGTACCGCGTGGGACCAGAGCCCGATCTTCAAAAAGGTGTACGAGGAAGAGTTCGGCCAGTTCGGCGGCTCGCCCTTCGGCTGCTTCGTCGGAGACTATCACTTCGACCAGACCCCGCCCGACGTAGAGCTGCTCGGCGAGATCGCGAAGATTTCGGCATCGGCGCATGCGCCCTTCATTGCCGGGGCTTCCCCGACCGTAATGCAGATGGAGTCGTGGCGCGAGCTGAGCAATCCGCGCGATCTGACCAAGATCTTCAGCTCGCCGGAATATGCCCCGTGGCGCTCCCTGCGCGACTCGGAGGATGCCCGCTACATCGGCCTTGCGATGCCGCGCTTTCTGGCGCGCGCGCCGTACGGGGCGAAAACCAATCCGGTCGAAGCCTTCAATTTCGAAGAGGATGTCGAGGGCTCGCAGCACGAGCGCTATACGTGGGCGAATTCCGCCTACGCGATGGGCGTCAACATCAACCGGGCGTTCAAAGAGTACGGGTGGTGCACGCGTATCCGCGGTATCGAATCTGGCGGTGCGGTGGAGAACCTGCCGTGCCATACGTTCCCCACCGATGACGGCGGGGTCGATATGAAGTGCCCCACCGAGATCGCAATCAGCGACCGACGCGAGGCGGAGCTGGCGAAGAACGGGTTCATGCCCCTCATCCACCGGAAGAACTCCGATTTCGCCGCATTCATCGGAGCGCAATCGCTCCAGAAGGCGACGGAGTACCAGGATCCCGACGCGACCGCCAACGCAAATCTCGCGGCGCGCCTGCCGTATCTGTTCGCCACGTGCCGTTTCGCTCACTACCTCAAGTGCATGGTCCGGGACAAGGTCGGATCATTCAAGGAACGCGATGAGATGCAGCGCTGGCTCCAGGACTGGATCCTGCAGTACGTCGACGGCGACCCGGCCAACTCGTCCGAGCAGACGAAGGCGCGCCGGCCCTTGGCTGCGGCCGAGGTGATCGTCGAGGATGTCGAAGGGAATCCCGGCTATTACACGTCCAAGTTTTTCCTGCGTCCGCACTACCAGCTCGAGGGTTTGACGGTGTCGCTGCGTCTGGTTTCCAAGCTTCCGTCCGCCAAGGCGGCCTGATCCAGGACGTTATTGCGGGTATGGTGAAGAGCAACAAGCGTCGGATCATCAGGCAACCTGAACAAAACAACGTTTGAAAGGAGAATGCCGCCATGGCAATGGATATTTTCATCAAGATCGGCGACCTTAAAGGGGAATCCAGAGACGACAAGCACAAGGAGTCCATAGACGTGCTTGCATGGAGCTGGGGCATGAGCAACAGCGGCAGCGCGCACACGGGAGGCGGGGCTGGAGCCGGCAAGGTAAACGTCCAGGATCTCTCGTTCACGAAATACATCGACTTCAGCTCGACCGCGCTGCAGCTCGCCTGCGCCAACGGGAAGCACTACAAGGACGCGCTGCTAACGGTGCGCAAGGCCGGCGAGCATCCGCTCGAGTACCTCAAGATCAAGATGACGGAGGTCTTGATAACGTCGGTGAGTACTGGCGGCAGCGGGGGCGAAGACCGCCTGACCGAAAACATCACCCTGAATTTCGCCAAGGTCCATGTCGACTACCAAAAACAGGCTGCGAAGGGAGGCGCCGACGGTGGCCCGGCGACCTTCGCGTGGGATATCGCCGGGAACGTCAAGACCGGATAACAACTGGCCGGCTGCCCGCGGCGCAAGTCGTGTGCAGCCGCCCCACTTGCCGGGGCGCGTCCGTGAGGGGTCGCCGGCACGCATGCAAGCGACACTTCTCCAGGGCGATCCAGCTTCCAATTCTGTTTTTTTGCTGCAGCTGGCCGGCCCGGTGCGGCAAGCCCGGAGAAAAGGGAGGGTTAAATGCCGGCGACTGACTTCTTGCGCGGTGGGCAGGTCAGCGACGCCCTGAAGGCGCTGGAAAGCGAGGTCCGTAAGGATCCCTCCGCATCCAAGCACCGCGTGTTCCTGTTCCAGCTGCTGTCCGTGCTGGGCGCGTGGGACCGCGCCGCGACGCAGCTCGGCGTGGCGGGGGATCTCGATGCGAAGGCGCTGCCGATGGTCCAGACGTATCGCACCGCGCTTAACTGCGAGGCGTTGCGGGCAAGCGTATTCGCCGGCGAGCGGTCGCCTCTCGTGTTCGGCGATCCGGAAGAGTGGATCGCGCGGCTGCTCGAGGCCTTGCGCCTGACGGCGACGGGCCGGCATGCCGAAGCCGAACGGATGCGGGAGTCGGGCCTGGGTGCGGCGCCCGCCACACCCGGTCAGATCGACGGCCAGGCCTTCGAGTGGATTGCAGACGCCGACAGCCGCATCGGCCCGGTCTGCGAAGCGATCGTGAACGGCAAGTACTACTGGATTCCATTTCACCGCCTGCAGGCGATCGAGATCGAGCCGCCGGCCGATCTGCGCGACTGCGTCTGGATGCCGGTCCGGCTGACATTTGCCAGCGGCGGCGAGTCCGTTGCTCTCATTTCGACGCGTTATCCGGGATCCGAGACGCACGCCGACGACATGATCCGCACGGCGCGCAAGACCGAGTGGTCGCAGGTGTCCGGCGCGACCTATCTCGGCCTGGGCCAGCGCATGTATGCGACGGACGCCGGCGAGTACGCGCTGATGGACGTCCGGCGCATCGAACTGAAACCGGGGGTCGGGCAGGCAAACTAGCATCCCGGGCGCGGTAAACCGCCTGCGCCAGGATATGTTTCGCCCGCGACGCCTCTCTCATGGCTGAACTGCTCCCACAAGACCGGCTCCAGCCGTCCCTGCTCGACCGGCTTACCGACAACGAGCCCGATCAGCGGACCGAGCCTTTGGAAAAGAGGGTATTGAACCTGTCGCGGCTCAGGGAGAGCGTCTTGCGTGACCTCAACTGGCTCTTCAATTCGACGCAGACGGCGGCTGCCGACGAAGTCGAAGCCGCCCCGCTTGCTGCAAGGTCCGTCGTGAATTTCGGGCTCCCGCCGTTTTCGGGCTTGACAGCATCCGGCGTGGAGCTGCGCTCGATGGAGAATGCGCTGCGACAGGCGATCATCGACTTCGAGCCGAGGCTTTTGCCCGAGAGCGTGCGCATCAGGGCGAGACACGTCGAATCGCGGGAGCACCAGCACAACAAGCTGACCTTCGATATCGAATGCCGGCTGTGGGCCCAGCCCGCGCCCATCGCGCTGCTGCTCTATTCCGACGTCGATCTCGAGAGCGGGCAGAACACGGTCAAGGAATCGGGACGGCGCTGATGGACCCGAGGCTGCTCGATTATTACAACCAGGAGCTGCAGCATATCCGCGAAACGGGCGCGGAGTTCGCGCAGGAGTTTCCAAAGATCGCGGCGCGCCTGGGGCTTGCGGGAATCGAATGCGCCGATCCGTACGTCGAGCGGCTGTTGGAAGGGTTCGCCTTTCTCGCGGGGCGCCTGCAGTTGCGCATCGACTCGGAATTTCCCCGCTTCACGCAACAGCTGCTGAACATGGTTTACCCCGACTACCTGTGCCCGGTGCCGTCGGCCGCCGTCGTGCAGGCAGTACCCGCCTATGCGGACCCCGGGCTTGCGAAGGGCGTGGAGCTGCCGCGTGGCAGCGTGCTGACGGCGCAACGCAGCGTGGAGGCGGCCACAGCCTGCGAGTACCGCACGGGGCACGGCGTTACGTTGTGGCCGCTGCAGATCGCCGAGGCGACCTACCGCGCTTATGCCGGAGATTTTCCGCCAGGGCTGCAATTGGCGGAGATGCCCAGGGCAGTTCTCAGGATACGGCTGCGCGCGACCGCCGAACTCAGGATCGCCCAGATCGCGGCGGCGTCGCTGCCGGTCTTCCTGTGCGGGGACGAGCACGTCGCGCAGCGGCTCTACGAATGCCTGCTCGGCACGGCTCAGGGCCTGTTCCTCGCCAGCCCGGGACAGCGGCGCGTGCTCGGACGCCTGCAATCCCGGGATTGCATCAGGGCGCTAGGGTTCGGGGACGGCGAGGCGCTTCTGCCCCCCGGGCCGCGCAGCTTCCAGGGCCATCGGCTGCTTCAGGAATACTTCCTCTTCGCGTCGCGGTTCCTGTTCGTCGACCTCGGGGGTATCGAAGAGGGGTTTCGCGCTGCGGACGGCAGCGAAATCGAAATCGTGATCCCGCTCTCGCGTCACGACCCGGTCCTGGAAGGGAGCGTGTCGGCGGAAGCGTTGGCGCTGTACTGCACGCCCGCCATCAACCTATTTCCCAAGCGCGCCGACCGTATCCACCTGACGCGACAGCACGAGCACCATGTCGTGCCCGATCGCACGCGCCCGATGGATTTCGAGGTGTACCGGGTGACCGCAGTGACGGGTTACGGGGAAGGCATCGAAGCGCAGCAGGAATTCTCGCCGTTCTACTCCATGTACGACGAGCGGTTCGAGCGTGAAGGTGACGCGTATTTCACCGTGCGCCGTACCCCGCGCGTTTACTCGGAGAAGCAGCGGCGCGTGGGCCCGCGGACGAATTACGTGGGTAGCGAGGTATTTCTGTCTCTCGTCGATCGCAGCGAGGCGCCGTATCCAGAGAGCCTGCGCCAGGTCGGTGTTGAAACGTTGTGCACCAATCGCGACCTGCCGCTGCGCATGCCGATGGGATCGGAACGGGGCGATTTCACCCTGGAGGTTTCCCTGCCGGTCGATATCGTGCGCTGCCGCAAGGGACCGACACCGCCGCTGCCTGCGCATGCGCCGGGCGAATCGTCCTGGCGGCTCATCGGATTGCTTTCGCAGAATTACCTGTCGCTGCTCGACCACAATCCGCGGCAGGGCGCGGAGGCGCTGCGCGAGCTGCTGGGGATTTTCGCGGCGCAGACCGAGGCTCACGTGCGCAAGCAGATTGCGGCGCTGCGCAGCGTTGGTTGCCGTCAGGTCGTGCGACGGCTGCCGACGCGCGGGCCGGTGACGTTCGGCCGCGGCGTGGAGGCGACCCTGGAAATAGACGAAGCGAGCCTTGGCGGCACCGGAGCCTTCATGATGGGAGCCGTGCTGCGGCACTACCTGACCAGGCACGTCTCGATCAATGGTTTTGTCGAGACAGTACTAAATGTTACGGGACGCGGCGAGGTGAGACGGTGGCCGGCGATGATCGGAGCGCGGCCCGTCATCTAGCGCTCTGGAAAGCGCTGGCCGCCGCGCCTCACTCATTCGACTTCTATCAGGCATTGCGCGAGATCGAGTGCGCGTTTCCGGATCGCCCGCGCATAGGCGAAGCCCGCCGCCCGCAGCAAGAGCCCGTGCGATTCGGCCAGGAGGCTTCGCTGAGCTTTGCGACGTCGTCTCTCGTCGCCTTCACGTTGCATCCCGGGGGACGGCCGCCGCGGCTCACCGAGAGCTTCTTCGGCCTGCTGGGCCCGAACGGCCCTTTGCCGCTGCATCTGACCGAATTCGCGCGCGATCGCCTGCGCAACTACGGCGATGCGACGTTCGTGCGCTTTCTCGACGTTTTCCATCATCGCCTTATCAGCCTGTTCTACCGGGCCTGGGCGCGCGCCCAGGCCACGGTGGCCGTCGACCGAAGCGAGGGCGGGCGTTTTTCCATTTACCTGGGCTCGTTCATCGGCCTTGCGGCGCGGTCGATGCAGAGGCGAGACTCGGTGCCCGACGAGCCGAAGCTTTCCTTCGCCGGGCTCCTCGGCCGCCAGGTCAGGAACGCGGAAGGGCTGGAACTGGTCCTGCGCGGTTTCTTCCGCGTCGCCGTGAGGATACAGCCGTTCGTGGCGCACTGGATGCACCTGCCGGAGGAGTCTTATACGCGCCTCGGGCAGCGTGAGACGGCGCTGCTGGGGCAGACCGCGGTGATCGGCAGCAAGGTCTGGGACCTGCAGTCGAAATTCCGTATCGTCATCGGCCCGCTCGACGCGCAGCAATACCACCGCTTCCTGCCGGACCGGTCGAGCTACCGGCGGCTCGTGGACTGGGTGCGCAACTACGTGGGCTTCGAGCTCAAATGGGAGTCGCAGCTCGTATTGAAACGCGAAGAGGTACCGCGGCTCGTTCTGGGCGGATCAGGAAAGCTCGGCTGGACGACGTGGCTCGGAACGCGATTGAGCGCCAGCGACGCGGCCGATCTCGTGCTGGCGGGTCGGTAAGCGGATGCAGAGGGCACGTCTGCTCATGGGTTTTGATCGGTAAGAACGGAACAGAGAGGAACTGCAATGTCGGAGATCAGCCGCACCGCACTTTTCGGCAAGTTGAATTCGTTGGGATACAAGGCGATTGAAGGCGCCACGGTATTCTGCAAACTGAGAGGAAATCCCTACGTGGAGCTCGCGCACTGGCTGCATCAGATCGTGCAAAACCAGGACAGCGACCTGCACCGGATCTTCAAGCATTTCGGCATCGACCCGTCGCGATTTGCCGCGGACATGACGCGGGCGCTCGACGCTCTGCCGCGCGGCTCGACCTCCATCTCGGACCTGTCCGAGCACGTCGAGAACGCGGTCGAGCGCGGCTGGGTGTACGGCACTCTCATGTTCGGCGAGAACGCCGTGCGCACCGGGCACCTCGTTGTCGGGTGCCTGAAGACGACCAACCTGCGCAACGCCCTGATGTCCATTTCACGGGAGTTCCAGAACATCAAGCCGGATGCGCTGAGCGAGGATTTTCACAAGATCGTGGCGGGCTCGCCTGAGGACAGTCTGGGATCAAGGGACGGCGCTTCCGTGGGGGGCGGGGCGGCGCCCGGCGAGGCGAGCGGCGCGCTCGCGCCGGCTCAGATGGGCAAGCAGGAGGCACTGCAGCGCTTCACCATCGATCTGACCGATGAAGCGCGCAAAGGGAAGATCGATCCCATCGTGGGCCGGGATGAGGAGATACGCCAGCTCGTCGATATCCTCATGCGCCGGCGCCAGAACAACCCGATACTCACTGGCGAGGCGGGGGTCGGAAAGACCGCGGTGGTCGAGGGATTCGCGCTGCGCATCGCGGCCGGTGACGTCCCTCCCCCGTTGAAGGACGTGAGCCTCAAGACGCTGGATGTCGGCCTGCTGCAGGCGGGAGCTTCCATGAAGGGCGAATTCGAGCAGCGCCTGCGCCAGGTGATCGAGGAGGTGCAGTCATCGGCAAAGCCCATCATCCTGTTCATCGACGAAGCGCATACCCTGGTCGGGGCGGGAGGAGCCGCCGGCACCGGGGATGCCGCGAACCTTCTCAAACCCGCGCTTGCCCGCGGCACCTTGCGCACCGTCGCGGCGACGACGTGGGCCGAGTACAAGAAGCACATCGAGAAGGATCCCGCGCTCACGCGACGCTTTCAGACCGTGCAGGTGCCCGAGCCCACCGAGGAAAAGGGCATACTGATGATGCGCGGCGTCGCCTCGACCATGGAGCGTCATCACCGCGTACAGGTCCTGGACGAGGCGCTGGAAGCGTCCGTCAGGCTGTCGCACCGTTACATACCGGGGCGCCAGCTGCCGGACAAGTCGGTGAGCCTGCTCGACACGGCCTGCGCGCGCGTGGCGATCAGCCAGAGCGCGATGCCGCCGGAGGTCGAGGACAGCAAGCGGCGCATCGAAGCGCTGGAAAACGAGCTGGCGATCATCGGACGCGAGGCGGCGGTCGGTATCGAGGTGGCGGATCGAAAATCGGTGGCGGACGAAAAGCTAGCCGCGGAACGGACGCGCCTCGCAGGCCTGGAAGAGCGCTGGAAGGCGGAAAAAGAGCTGGTCGACAAGATCCTCGACCTGCGCCGGCGCCTGCGTGGGGAAGTGGGCAAGGTCGAGGGCACCGACAGCAAGCTGGAGCAGGAGGCCGATGCTGCGGCGAAAAAGGTCAGTATCGATGCCGCTCCTGCGGCGCCGGCTTCGCCGCCGCTCGACGAAGCGGAGCGAACGCGCCTCCTCGGCGAGCTCAAGGAGCTGCAGGGGCGGCTGCAGCGCCATCAGGGCGACCGCCCGCTGGTGCTTCCCACTGTCGATCATCAGGCGGTGGCTTCGGTCGTCGAGGACTGGACCGGGATTCCGGTCGGCCGGATGGTCGCGAACGAGATCGAGGGGGTCCTCAAGCTCGCCGATAATATCGAAAAGCGCATCATCGGCCAGCGCCATGCGCTCGACATGATCGCCAAGCGCATCCAGACCTCGCGCGCCAAGCTGGACAACCCCAACAAGCCGATCGGCGTGTTCATGCTGGCGGGAACGTCCGGCGTGGGCAAAACCGAAACCGCGCTGGCGCTCGCGGAGACGCTATACGGCGGTGAACAGAACCTCATCTCCATCAACATGAGCGAGTTTCAGGAGGCGCATACCGTGTCCACGCTCAAGGGCGCGCCTCCGGGTTACGTGGGCTACGGCGAGGGCGGCGTTCTGACCGAGGCGGTTCGTCGGCGCCCGTACAGCGTCGTCCTGCTCGACGAGGTGGAGAAGGCGCACCCCGACGTGCACGAGATCTTCTTCCAGGTTTTCGACAAGGGCTGGATGGAAGATGGCGAAGGCCGGGTCATCGACTTCAAGAACACCCTGATCCTGCTTACCACGAACGCAGGCACCGATCTCATCATGAACATGTGCAAGGACCCGGCGCTGATGCCGGAGCCGGAAGGGATAGCCAAGGCCCTGCGCGAGCCCTTGTTGAAGGTGTTCCCGCCCGCTCTGCTGGGGCGCCTGGTGGTGATACCGTACTATCCTCTCTCCGACGAGATGATAGGGGCCATCGCCCGGCTTCAGCTCGGCCGGATCGAAAAGCGGATTCGGGACAACCACAAAGTCCCGTTCAGCTACGACGACGAGGTGGTCAAGCTCATCACGAGCCGGTGTACGGAGCTCGAAAGCGGCGGCCGCATGATCGATGCCATACTGACGAACACCATATTGCCGGCCATCGGGCGGGAGCTTCTTACGCGCATGATGGAGGGCAAGCTCGTCAACAAAGTGCACGTACGGGTAGATCAGGGAGAGTTCGCATACCGGTTCGACTGATCGGCACTCCGCTCCAATTGCCGCGCCATGCTCTGGTGCGGCTCGCGCGATAGGGGTTAGTGGGATGGACACCGCAACGGGAAAACATCGCTTTGCGCAGATCAATACCCAGCTGGGGGCCGATGTCCTGCTGCTTGCGCGCGTTTCGGGCAAGGAAGAGCTGGGGCGCCTGTTCGAGTACGACCTCGAGCTCCTGAGCGAGCGCGCCACGATCAAGCCCGAGGACCTCCTCGGCACGAACGTGACCTTGATGTTCGAAACCGAGGATCACAGCGCGCCGCGCTACCTGAACGCCTACGTCACCCGCTTTTGCGAGGCGGGCGAGAAGCAAAGCGCTGCGTTTTCCTCGGGGCACGCTTACGCCTACCGCGCGACCTTGCGCCCATGGCTGTGGTTCGCGACTCGCCGCTCCGACTGCCGCATCTTCAACGACAAGTCGGTGCCCGACATCGTCAAGGAAGTGCTGGGTATCTATGGCGGACAGATATCCGACAAGCTTTCGGGCACGCATCATCCGTGGAAGTACTGCGTGCAGTATCGCGAGACCGATTTCAATTTCGTCAGCCGCCTGATGGAGCACGAGGGCATCTATTATTACTTCGATCACCAGAACGGAAAGCACCTGCTGGTGCTCGCGGATTCTTCGAGCGCGCATGCGCCACACCCGAAGTTCAGGACCTTTGCGTTCCATCAGCCCGGACGGGAGGACGTTTTCGACCGCGACTACATCAGCGAGTGGATGGCGACGACCGGCGTGCAGGCGGGCAGGTACCTGCTGAAGGACTACGACTTTTACCGGGCTCGCGCCGTGGAAGGGGTTGCGGCCCAGCCGCGCTCCCACACCTTCGGCGATTTGGAGATGTACGACTACCCGGCCGCCGCGCTGGACGTGGCAGGCGCGGAGTCGGGTTCCGATCGCAGCTCAGGCTACGCCAGCGCGCGGATGGAGGAGCTGCAGAGCCAGTACCGCGTGTTCGAAGGGACGGGAAACGCGCGCGGACTCGAGGTGGCGCGCCGCTTCACGCTCACGGACCACCCGCAGCGGGCCTATAACGCCGATTACGTGGTCACATCGGCGTCGCTGGAGGCGAAGGTCAACGAGTTCAGAAGCGGCGGCGGCGATGCCGAATTCAAGGTGACCTTCACCTCGATCGCAGCCAGCCAGGCATTCCGGCCGCAGCGGCTCACGCCGAAAAGCGTGATTCAGGGTACGCAGACCGCGCTCGTGGTGGGCAATGGTGAAATCGATCCCGACAAGCACGGGCGCGTGAAGGTTCAGTTCCACTGGGATCGCAAAGGCGCAACGTGCTGGGTACGGGTGGCGCAGCTCATGGCTGGAAAGAGCTGGGGCGCCATGTTTCTCCCGCGCGTCGGCCAGGAGGTGATCGTGGACTTCCTGGAAGGCGATCCCGATCGGCCGATAGTGACCGGCGTCATTTACAACGGCGTGGCCAAGCCGCCGTACGAGCTCCCGGGAGAGAAAACCAAGTGGACGATCAAGACCAATTCCTCTGAGGGCGGCGGCGGATTCAACGAGCTTCGCTTCGAGGACAAGAAGGGCTCGGAGCAGATCTTCATGCACGGGGAGAAGCAGCTCGACCTGCGCATCAAGAAGGACCGCCTCGAATTCATCGGGGAGAATTCGCATCACATCGTCAAGAAGGACCGCTACGAGAAGGTGGAAAAGGACCAGCATCTGGCGGTGAAGGGCGACCAGAACGAAAAGGTCACCGGCACGGCATCGCTCAAGATCGATCAGAACCTCCAATACAAGGTCGGAATGAAGAGCGCGCTCGATTCAGGGCAGGAGATCCACCTCAAGGCGGGGATGAACATCATCCTGGAGGCGGGCGTGCAGATCTCCCTCAAGGTCGGGGGCAACTTCATCAACATCACGCCCGCCGGCGTGGACATCCAGGGCATCCTGACGAAGATCAACTGCGGCGGCTCGGCAGGCAGCGGCTCGGGTTCGTCGCCTGCGGCGCCGACGGATCCGAAGGAAGCCGACGACGCCAAGGCCGGATCGAAGGACGATGTGCCGCCGAAGCCCAAGCCGCCCCAGGCAAAGACATACAGTCCCAAGGCAGTATCGCTGAAACTGGCGGCCCAGAGCGGCGCGCCGTTTGTAGACGTATGAGGACAGTTACACCGGCAGCGTCCAGCCGCGCTGCCGCCAGATCGAACCGCAGCATACATGGTCGGCCCTGACGCGATCGGCACGTTGACGCAGCTCCTGTGGATGTCTCCGCAGGACAAGGTTTACGCTCTCCTCGATGGCGCGAGCATTCCGAGCCTGCTGGAGCGCCTGTACGGCGAAAAACGCCCGCCGTTCGAGTGCCTGTTTCCGGGAGAGCTGGAGCCGGACATGGCGGAAGTCGCGCCCTATCTCGTTGAGCTCGATCGCGGAAGCGATTTTGCCGAGTGGGTCATGGGGCAGGGGTGGGGCAATCATTGGGGAATCTTTGCGGTATCGCAGGCGGACCTGAGGACGGTGTATTTTCACCTGCGCACCCTCAGCGTCGTGTATACGCCCGAAAGCAGGCCGATGCTCTTCCGCTACTACGACCCGCGGGTCATGCGACTATTCCTGACGACCTGCGCGCCCGAGCAGATCAAACAGCTGTTCGGTCCGGTCGAGCGGTTCGTGGCCGAAGGCGAGACTGCGACGGCAGCGCTCACGTTCACGCACGTAAACGGCGAGCCTCAAACGGGCACGCGCCAGATACCTCTGAGATGATGCTTATATTCCGCGAAGAACAACTCCGCGCTTTTCAGAGTGCGTCACAGGCGAACTTCTGTCGCCGGCTGCTGCGCAACGTATGCGAGGAATTTCCGGACCGGTTGAAGATCTTCGGCGAGCCGGCGATCTCGGCGATGGTGAGCCTCGGGCTCGATCGCGCGAAGGCGCGTGGACTGGAATCCGAGGAGGCCGTAATGCGCCATCTCGGCATGATGATCCTCTTCGGAAGCTACTGGGAGAGCGATCCGCAGCTTCCCTGGGTAAAGCAATTCCTCGGACCGGCCGACGCCGCGACGGCGGAGCGCATGACGCAATTGTGGGAGCAGGCAAAGGTGGTCCGCCAGCGGATCATGGGACCCGACGACGGACTCTACCTTGCAGCCCTGCGCAGCATTGAAGGCAAGACGGTGGAAGACCTGACCAAATTTGCCAGCCGCTCCCACCGCGACCTGCTGATTCAGATTGCGGCAATGTATCCGCGCAAGTTCACCGAAGCGGGGGAGGCTGCTTTCGCGAACTGCACGCGGCTCGCGGTCGAGGCGTGCCGCCCGTTCGACCTGATGGACCGCTGGTCGGTCGTGCTGATGGTGGAGTTCATGCTTCTTTTTGGCGCCGGTTTCCTGAACGATCCCCTTTACGCCTGGGCGACGGAGGCGCTGAAGGACCCGCAGTGCGAGGGAGTCGATCAGAAGCTCGACCGCCTCCTCAAGGCGGCGCAGGATAAAGTCATATCTCGTACGGTCGGATCGCGCGCGAGCTGAAGCCGGGCTGCAAGCGGCCCCGTGCTTTGTTTCACATCGGCCTGGCTGTTGAATTTCGAAAAGACACGCTTGGCAGCATGCGCCGCCGCATGTCCGGCTCCGTCCGCACCGATTTCGATCGCAGCGGCCGTACCATCGTCCTCAATCGGTGTAGTATTAGCACGAGTGAGGGAGGTTTCTCC
The DNA here is from genome assembly GCA_035259205.1 of Burkholderiales bacterium. Lineage (GTDB taxonomy): Bacteria > Pseudomonadota > Gammaproteobacteria > Burkholderiales > SG8-41 > SG8-41. The sequence goes on from DATFWO010000234.1 coordinate 63,308, forward strand.
GTGAGACCTGCCAAAGAGGAGGGGCCATGAGGACAGGTTTGCTGGTTGTGGCGGCGGGTGTCGCCTTCGCCGGCCCGGCTCCGGCCATGGATTTCATCGATATCGCGCCCGTGATATCGGTTACGCCCTTGTATGGACCGGTTGCGGACGCGCGCGAATGCTTCGTCGCGGCTGCACCGCAGCCCGCGATGGCCGTCGCGCCATCCCCCCAGCCGGTCATGATGCCGGCGCAGGTTCCTCAGGGCGCAATGGCGCCTGGCGGCGCGCCGCCGCAGGAGCGCAGCGTCGTCGCTCCCGTCGTGGGTGGCGTAGCGGGGGCGTTGATCGGCAGCCAGGTGGGGCAGGGGCGTGGACGCGACGCGGCAACGGCAGTGGGTGCAGTTGCGGGTACCGTTGTCGCTGACCGCATGGCGAATCCGAATAGCGGCGGTTCGCTGACGGGCGCAGTCGTAGGCGGCGGCGCCGGCGCGCTGCTCGGCAACCAGGTCGGGCAGGGTAGCGGGCGGACGGCGGCAACGGCCGCGGGAGCGATCGGCGGCGCGATGATCGGTGACCGCCTGATGTCCAGCCCACCACCCCAGCAGGCTGCGGTTCCGGGGCAGGTTCAGATGCAGCCGATGCAGCCGGGGCAGATACCGATGCAGGCAGGGCAGATGCCGATGCAGCAGGCACAGGTAGTGGACCGCTGCCGCACGGTGGACGGCGTGCAGCGCGAGGTGCTCCGCGGGTACTCCGTAGTCTACCGTTACAACGGGCGCGACATTACGACGACGGTTTTAAATCACCCGGGGAGCACGATTCGAATCGCGGTCGGTCCGCTCGACAACTACCCACAGCAGCCCATGCAAGCCCAGAGCGGCTTTGCCGCCGGGGCTCCCGTCATGGTTCCACAGCAGCCCGTGATGATGCCTCAACAACCGATGATGGCGCCGCAGCAGCCCGTGATGACGCCTCAACAACCGGTAATGGCGCCGCAGCAGCCGATGATGGTGCCCCAGCAGCCGGTTGCCCTGCCCCAGTAGCCGATCACAGTGCGCAGCCCGGTGCGGCGGTTGAGCCTGCGCTGATACAGCAGGCGCAGGAACACACAGTCCCGGCAGGCATTGCCGGACGACCAGAGCCTGATCCGTGGAGGAGCCATGCCCGGCCGCATCGGTTTCGACTTCCAGTTCTCGCAGCCGCGGGCGCGTAGCGCCAGCGCCCGGAGCGAGGAGAATCCCATGCGCATCCTTGTCATGGGCGACTTCAGTGGTCGTGCCAGCCGTGGTGTGGAGAATGCAGCTGATCTGGCGTCGCGCCCGATCGTTGCCGTGGATGTCGACAGCTTCGAGCAGGTATTGGCCGGATTTTCACCCGTTTTGCTTTTGTCGCCGGGAAAGGCAGCCGGGACGGACGTCGTTATCGAATTCCGGCAGCTCGACGACTTCCATCCCGGCCGGCTTTACCGCGAGTTGGACCTCTTTCAGTCGCTGCGGAAGTCACGGTCGCGCCTGCAAGACCCCGCGACTTTCGCCGAGGCCGCCGAGAAGCTGCAGACAGATCGTGCGCAGAGTCCTCGGCCGGATCAGGGTCCTGCGACCGGGAGCAAACCCACCGCCGAAAATGATGCCGCGACGCTCGAGCGTCTGCTGGGCAGAAAAGCGGCAACCGTCGCGAGTAAGCCCGTCCTGCGTGCGGAACCGGCGGTGGTCGATGAATTGATCCGCAAAATCGTCGCTCCGCATATCGTTCCCGATGCTCCGCCTCACCAGGCGCAGTACGTCGCATCGGTCGATGCCGCCATCGAGGAGCAGATGCGGGTTATTTTGCACGACCCGGCGTTTCAAGCGCTGGAGTCCGGATGGCTGGCGATCCACTGGTTGATCTCCGAGCTCGAGTTCGGCGAGCAACTTCAGCTCTTTCTGCTGGATGTTACGCTGGATGAGCTGCGCTCCGACGCGCGGGCGGCGGACGGGAATCCCGAGCAGTCCAGCCTGTATCGTCTGTTGGTGGAGCAAGGAACCCGAACGCCAGGCGGCGAGCCGTGGTCGCTGCTCGCGGGTAATTATGCGTTCGGCCCGGATGAGGAGAATATCGAGCTGCTCGCGTTCCTCGGGGCGATCGCGTCGCAGGCGGGAGGGCCCTTCGTCGCGGCGGCGGAGAGCGGCATCCTCGGTTGTCGTTCGCTCGCCGACACACCGGATCCTCGGGAGTGGCAGCCGCTGGTTCCCACCGCCGAGCAATGCTGGCAGGCGCTGCGTAGAAGTTCCGTCGCGTCCTGGATCGGCCTTGCGCTGCCCCGGATCCTGCTCCGCGCGCCGTACGGGAAACGCAATGAAAGGGTCGAAGAATTTGAATTCGAGGAGCTGCCGGCGAGGGCGGCGCATGAACATTATCTGTGGGGAAACCCTGCCATAGCGTGCGCTTTGTTGATCGGGCGGTCCTTCCTCGCAAAGGGTTGGAGCATGGAAGTCGGAGACGAACGGGATATCGGTGGTCTGCCGGCGTGTGTGCTCGATCGCGACGGCGAAAAGGAGCTCCTTGCATGCGCTGAAGCCTATCTCAGCGAACGCGCGGGAGAGGCGATCCTGGCGCGCGGTTTGATGCCCCTGCTCAGCCTCAAGAACCAGAACGCCGCGTGCTTGATGCGCTTTCAATCACTGGCCGAACCGGCGCAGGCGTTCGCAGGGCCCTGGCGCTAGCGGGCGTGCTGCACATGTGACCGCGGTGCTCTCTTCGTGCGGCGGCACTGCGGGTTGGCTTCTGAACCGCATCAGCGTTCGCCAGCCGATGGTTGCGGCCTGCCAGAACCCGGCCTCGACCAGGCGCTACGCCGGCGGAAGCGTCGCGCAGCCATAAAACTCCGCTATGCCATTCCGCGAGAAACCCGCGGGCTAGGGAATCATTTCGGTCGTCTGGCCGGGAAATGCGACCGAAATCACGCCGCCCCAGACACACATCAGCTTCGACGTGTTGTTCAGCGAAGGCTGATTGGCCAGCGGCACCGTGGGCGAGCCGGGCGCCCATGGTGCGGGGGTATTCGGGATACACGGCATCGGCGTCAGAACCCCCATCGCGGCGGCGGTCGCCGATGCAACAGTGGGATTGGCTATGCTCGAGCACACGCCGAACGGCATGACGTTCACCATGGAAATGTGATCCATGATATTGGCGGCCGGCTGATTGCTGGTGAGGACGCGGTTGATGGGCAACACGACGAAGATGCTCGGGGCTGCGCCAAAACTGCACTGCAGCACCGCGCCGTTGCAAACGTGTAATGGCATGGGAGCCCTCCTCGTGGCAGTATACTATTTGCCATGCCGGCGCCCGAAACGAAAGACGCAGCATCCGACCGCGCCGACCGACGAAAAGAATGATCCGGTTGGCTCCGGAGAGGGAAGGGTAGATGGTGGGCGCGGGGTCGACCGGCAGACGGGTGGCGGACCGCATGAAGCGTGCGGTCGCGTTGCACCGCGCGGGAAGAATGGCGGAGGCAGAGGCCATCTACCGCGTCATCCTCAAGCGGCTGCCCTCCCAGCCGGACGCGCTGCACTTCCTGGGGCTGATCCGCCAGCAGCAGGGACGCAGCGACGAGGCGATTCACCTCATGCGCCGCGCCACCGAGTTTGCGCCGGACTATGCCGATGCGTTCAACAATCTCGGGAATGCGCTCAAGACCACGGGTCGAATCGGCGAAGCCGAGATCTGCTACCGCAAAGCCATCGGCCTCGACGCGCGGCATGCGAACGCCTTGAGCAACCTTGCCGTGGTGCTGCGGGCCAAAGGCGATCTTACAGCCGCCGAGGCGGCCTGCCGCAGCGCCATAGAAGCCATGCCGCGACACGTGGAGGCGCACAACAACCTGGGTAACGTTCTTCGTGGCATGGGGCGCCACGACGAGGCGATCGGCTGCTATAGAGCATCCATCGCGCTCGACCCGCACCACGCGGACGGCCCCCGGATGCTAGGACTGGCTTTGTATGCGGCTGGCAGGATCGACGAAGCAAAGGAGGCCTACCAGCAATGGCTGGAACGCGATCCAGGCAACCCCGTGGCCGCGCACCTGCTGGCGGGATGCTCCGGCAGCAACGCGCCAGCGCGCGCGCCCGACGGCTATGTCAGGGACGTGTTCGAGGGCATGGCCGCTGAATTCGACGAGCACCTGGCTCATTTGAAGTATCAGGCGCCTGCACTGGTCGGGGCCGCGCTCGCCCGCGTATTGCCCGATCCGAACGGTGCTCTGGAAGTGCTCGATGCAGGTTGCGGCACCGGCCTGTGCGGCAGCGCGCTGCGAGCATATGCGCAGGAACTGACCGGAGTCGACCTTTCGCCAGCGATGCTGCGGCGCGCGGCGCAACGCGGACTCTACGACCATCTCGTCGAAGAGGAATTGACGGCGCATCTGAAGGCGCAGCGCGCCCGGTATGACCTGATCGTCTCGGCGGATACGCTCTGCTACTTCGGTGTGCTGCAGGATGTACTCGCAGCGGCGGCGGGCGCGCTGCGCGCCCGCGGCTGGATCGTATTTTCGGTCGAAGAGGCGCAGGGCGAGGCACCGCTTGCAGGATACCGGCTCGACCCGCACGGCAGATACTCGCACACGAACGACTACGTGCGTGGCGTGCTCGAGAGTACGGGTTTCCAAGCGTCGACGATCGAAGCCGTATTGCTGCGAACCGAGGGCGGCGATCCCGTCAACGGACTTCTTGTTGCGGCGCGTGTCGCCTGATCAACCGGCCGTACCGACCGACCGTGGCAGACAACACCGCTCCTCCAGCGCAGGCCGAAGTGCCGGTTGAACAGGCATTGCGCGCAGCGATGGCGTTGCACCGCGGCGGGGAGATGGCTGACGCAGAGACGCTTTATCGCCGGATCGTCGAAACCTTCCCGGAGCACGCCGAGGCGCTTCATTTCCTGGGCCTACTGGTACGCCAGCGAGGCCGGTACGATGAAGCGATCGAGCTTATGCGCCGGGCCATAACGGTTGCTCCCGGCTATGCCAGCGCCTACAACAATCTGGGCAATCTCTTGTGCGAGCGGGGTAATTTCCCGGAAGCCCGTGACTGCATCCAGCGCGCGCTGGAGCTCGAACCGGACGATCCGCGTGCTCTCAACAATCTCGGCAACGTTGAGAGGGTGCTTGGGTTCCCCGCCAGAGCTCTGGCAACGTTCGACAGGGCGATCGCGCTGGCGCCGGATTTCGGCATTCCCTACGAGAACCGCGCCCGCTGCTACTATCGACTCGGTGACATACCTCGCGCGCACGGCGATTTCTGTCATGCGGTGGTCCTCGACCCATCGCTGTGCTATTCCAAGCAGTTCATGGGCATCGCTCTGGCCTACCTGGGCCGCTTCGAGGACGCGCGTGCGTATTATCGCCGGTGGATCGAGGCCGAGCCTGAGAATCCGGTTCCGCGCCACCTCCTCTCGACCGTGTTGCCCGAGCCTGCGCCTCCGCGCGCGAGCAACGACTACATCAAGACGACATTCGATGGCTTTGCCGGCACCTTCGACGTTCACCTGCAGCGGCTGGAGTACAGGGCACCCGAGCTCGTGGTCGCCGCGCTGCAGGAAAGCGGCCTGGCCGAAGGCGGCGGGTTGGATGTCCTGGACGCAGGATGCGGAACCGGTCTGTGCGGCGCGCTGCTGCGGCCCTATGCCCGCCAGCTCCACGGAGTGGACCTTTCGTCCGGCATGCTGGAGAAGGCGCGCGCGGGCAGCCGCTACGACGAGCTGGCAGAAGCCGAGCTTACCGCCTTCATGGGGAGCCACCCTGCAGCGTACGACGTAATCGCATCGTCCGACACGCTGTGCTACTTCGGCGACCTCACGGCGGTAGTTGTGACCGCCGCCGCAGCGCTGCGGCCGGAGGGACGGTTCGTATTCAGCGTGGAGAGCGCCGAAACGGAAGAGGCCATCGACGGCTACTGCCTCCGCCACAGCGGGCGCTACGCCCACACGCAGAAGTATGTCAGCGAGATCGTGGAAGGCTCCGGCTTGCGCGCGTGCTCGATACAGCGGCAAGTGCTACGGATGGAATCCGGCAAGCCGGTGGGCGGACTGATCGTCGTCGCGATACGGCCCCGGACAGCCTGAGCGAGCCGGGAGGCGGTGGTGCCTTTGAGCGACGCGCCCGGCGCGGCTGGCAGCTACCCCGCAGCGGTGCTATATTGTTCTAACAAAACCACGCAGGTTCCGGGGGTTACAGGGTGTTGTTAGCGCTTTCCCGAGTTCAGCACGGAGCCGAGCCGGTTACCGCGGCAGCGGCGACCCCGCTCACGAGCGAGAACTGCACGATCGGCCGCAGCCGGGAGTGCGATGTCGTACTCGAGGATACGAGTCGCCATGTATCACGGTTGCACGCCACGATCAGTCAGCGTGGCGGCGCCTACTTCCTCACGGTCAACTCCCGGGTCAACCCGGTTTTGCTCAACGGCACCGCAGTTGCGGCCGGACAATCTGTGCCCTTGTCGGCCGGCGATGAGATTGCCATTGGAGAATACATATTCGCCGTCGTGCCGCATAATGAAACCCAGGAAGCCACCAAGCCGGCGCCTGGATTGGCAAATGCAGCGGCTGCCGCGAGCGGCCCTGCGACTCTGGACGCGCTCTTCGGGCCCCATCCCGGTGCGCACACACCCGGTCAACAGACCCTTCGTTCGAAGATCGACGACCTGATCGGCGGCCATCCGGCAGGCACGGACGAGCCGCTTCTCGACGTTCTGAGCGGCCGCACGCCGTCCGCAAGACCCGATGGCGTAGCCGGGGCGGCGCTCTCCCACAACCCGAACGATCCGCTGATGCAGTTGCTGGGGCAGGATGCGTCGCTTGATCCGGCGGCTGCGCAGGCTGACCGCCCGATATTTCCGCACGACGCGGGGCGCGGCGCGTCTTCCATCGATGACCTTCTCCAGAGCGGTCCAGTGCCTACTGCCGACCCGCTGGGACTGGGAGTTTCGGACCATCGTGGACGTGCCGATGCCTTTGGAGGCGGGCGCGGGGGGAGTCTGGAGCTCGATCACGTGCATGATGTAAACCTGCCGGTATCGCTGCCGCAATCGCGGGTGCGCGAACCGGTTCCTCCGCATACTGTGTCGCCTGCGCAGCCTGCGCGCCCTGCGCCCGTGGCGCGTACGGAGCCCGTTGCGCCCGCCACACCAGCGCCAGCCGAGGATGATCCGCTCTCAAGGCTTCTGAACGAGGAGCCAGGCCGCCAACCCGCGCCAGGGAATTCTGCCAGCACGGACCCGCTGGGCTTGCAATCGGACGCGGGATCCAGGTCGGCCAGAGCGCCGACTCGGCCGGCAGGACCGCCTCCCGCGGCGCAGGCCAACCGCATCGCTCAACCGCCGGGGCGTGACCAGGCTCCGAGCAACGTCGCCGCAAGCGCATCCAGAGTCGTCCCGGGCGACAAAGCTGCGATGTCGGTCTTCGCGCAGGCTTTCCTCGAAGGCGCCGGCGTTACCGGCGTACGAGTCGGCGACGACGAGGCCGAGGCATTCGCCAGGGACTGCGGCAAGGTTTGCCGCGCTGCGCTCGAAGGCTTGATGGGGTTGCTGCTTACGCGTGCGACGGTGAAGAAAGAATTGCGCACGGCCGATCGCACGACGGTCAGCGCGCGCCAGAACAATCCGCTGAAGCTCGTCGAAAACCTGGACGAGGCGATCAGGTTCATGCTCGATCCCTCGGCCCGGACGGACGCGTTCATGCCGCCTCCCAAGGCAGTCGAGGATGCATGCGACGATCTGCGCGCTCATGAGATTGCCCTCATGGTCGGCATGCGCTCGGCATTGCTCGGCGCAATCCGCCGCTTCGATCCCGCCAAGGTGGAGCGCGTGTTCGAGCAGCAGGGCGCCTTATCGCTGCTCTCGAACCGGAAGGCCAAGCTCTGGGACTGTTTCCGCGATCTGTACGACAAGACCTCCCGCGACGCCGAGGACAATTTCGACAAGGTCTTCGGAACGGACTTCATGCGCGCCTACGACGAGCAGATCAGGCACTTCAAGAAGCTGTAGGAGCGCGGATCGTGCTCTAGGCGACGGTCCTCGTGAGGCGGCTCGTATTTGCCGCGACGCCCCCGGCACTGCGCAACAATTCACATGAATGTCATCTGGCGATCTCTACCCGCTCCAGCGCTTCCCGGGCGCGCGCCCGGATGGCGGGATCCTGATCGTTGAGCGCGCTGGCGACGCCGGGACTGCCGGCAGCCCCTTTTTGAGCGAGCAAGTCCAGGGCCAGCAGGCGTATGGACGGAGCGCGGTCCTGGAGGGCCTGGACGAGAAACTGGAGCGCTGCGGGGGACGTGCGGCTTGTGAGCCCCATCAGCGCCG
>DATFWO010000235.1:0-8704 GCA_035259205.1 Burkholderiales bacterium
GGCCATCGCGTAGGCGAGCCAGGCGAGCTTGAATTGCAGCAGCGAGGTGGTCTCGCCCGCGCGGGCGAGCGCCTCGGCGCGCAGCCACAGCCGCCACGACAGATAGCCGGCACAGACGGTGCCGATGAGGGATGCGAGCGCGTGCTGGATCCGAAACAGCCAGTCCGGCGTCACCGGATCGAACAGATCGACGGTGATATGGTCGGCACGCAAGGTGACCAGCGGCAGCCCCGCGAAGATCAGCGCGGCGAGCAGCACCTCCGTGAGCTCAAAGCCCCCGGTGATCGGCTTGTTCAGGAAATAGCGCCCCACGACGTCGGCGCAAGTGAGCAGCATCAGGCCGAGCATCACTGCCGCGGCCAGATAGCCGAGCAGCGGCACGACCGCGCGGTCGAACCAGCCCAGAGGGAGGTGCTCGGGGCGGCTGGGCTCGTTCATGAGGGCTGAAGTTTGCGCCGTCCTCGTCCGGGGCGCAGCGACGGCTGGCCTTCGGGGCAGCTATTTCTTCTGTAGCGCGGCGATTTCGGAGCGGAGCGCCTTCAGTACCGCCTCTCCGTCAACGCCCTTGGGCTTTGCCTTCTTCTCTATCCATTCGTGCTCGAGCGGCTCGGTCTTCGCCTTGATCTCGGCGCGGAATTGAGGACTTGCGATGACGATCGGGATCTTCGCCTCGCGCACTGCCGCCTCGCCCTTGGCGTCGGCTGCATCCCAGGCCTGGCCGGATCGGCGCGCGAGTGCCTCGCCGAGCAGCGGCTGTATCGCCTTGCGGTCGGCCTCCGAGATCTGGTTCCACTTCGCGGGATTCGCGATCCAGGCGAAGCTCACGTTGTACAGACCGCCCGGAACGTAGGTCACGTACTTGATGAGCGGCACGAGTTTGAAGGAGAGCGGCGATTCCTTCGGGAAGAACAGGCCGTCCGCGACGCCGCTGGACAGCAGCTCGTAGCTCTCCGGGGCGGGCTTGAGCATGGGCACCGCGCCCAGGTTCCTGGTGATCTCGTTCACGAGACCGCCGCCCACGCGGATCTTCAGGCCGTCGAGGTCCTTGAGTGCGTTGATCGCCCGCTTCGTGTTGTACATCTGCCCGGGGCCGTGCGTGAACACCGCGAGCAACACCACGTCCCTGTGCTCGTTCGCCTTGGCGAGCATGCGCTCGTAGATACGCTGGTAGGCGACCGCGGTAGCCTCGGCAGTTTCGCCCATAAAAGGAAACTCCGGTGCATCGGTCAGCGCGAAACGGCCCGGCGTGTAGCCGTGCGTGACGAAGGACAGATCCATCAGACCGTCCTTGATTCCGTCGAAGGTCTGCACAGCACCCACCGGTGCCTTGGGAAGGATGTTGCACTTCACGCGCGCCGCGGTGACCTTCTCGATGTCCGCGCAGAACGGCACGAGCATGGTTGCGGTGATCGGATGTCCCGGCGGCACCCACGAGCTGGCGTTGAGAACCACCTGCGCGCCTGCGGGAGCCGACGCGACGAGTGCTGCGAGACCGAACCCGCACGCCAACTTCACGATTGCTGCCATGGCCCCTCCTCGTCAGCGATCACCCCGTCACTCAGTGGTCGGCTAGACCCTATTTCATATAGGTTCTAATCAACGCGAGCCCCGGATGCCTTGACCAGAGGCGTCCATTGCGCGATCTGCGCCTTGATGAAGGCGCGATATTCCTCGGGCCGGCTCGCGGCGACATCCATGTCGAGGGCGCGCAACCGGTCCTGCACGTCCGGGCGCCGCAGGACCTTGGTCGTTTCCTCGTACAACCGGGCCGTGAGCGGCCCCGGCGTTTTCGCCGGCGCGTGCAGGCCGTGGAAGTTGAGCCCCTCGTAACCCGGAACGACGGACGCGATCGGCGGCACGTTCGGGAGGCTCGCCGCTGGACGCGCGCTCGTCACGCCGAGCGCCCTCACCCGCCCGGCAGCGACCTGCGCCTGCGCCGTCGAGACCGCGACCATCGCGTAGTCCACCTCGCCGACCAGCACGCCGGTCAATGCCGGCGCACCACCCTTGTAGGGCACGTTCACGACCTTGATGCCGGCCATGTGGCACATCAACTCGTTGAAGATGTGCGATGACGTCGCGATGCCCTGCAAGCCGTGCTTGAGCGTGCCCGGCCGCGCTCTCGCCTGCTCGATCAGGTCCTTCAATCCGCCTATGGGCGATGAAGCGAGCACCACCAGCGCCAGCGGGAAGGTGACCCACAAGCCGATGTGCTCGAAATCGCGCATCACGTCGTACGGCAGCTTCGGATGCATCGCTCCCGCGATCACCATGGTCGCAATCGACCCGATGAGCAGGGTGTAGCCGTCGGGCTGCGCTCTTGCCACGAGTTCGCTGCCGGTCACACCACCCGCCGCCGGGCGATTGTCGACGATCACGGACTGCCCCAGGGTCTGCGCAAGTTGTTGGCCGACGATGCGTGCAAGGGTGTCGGTCGAGCCGCCCGGAGCAAAGGGCACGACCAGGCGCACTGCCCGGTTGGGATACTGCTGGGCAACCGAGAGCGAACAGCAGAGAGCGACCACTATCGCCGCGGCGCGCGCGAGAGTTCGGGCGCACATGAGATTCATCCTCACGGCACTACCACCGGCTGCAACGCGCCCAGCATCCAGCGCGCCATGCCAGTGATGCGCGCGTCGTCGTGCTGCTGGCCCATCAGCTGCACGCCCACCGGCATGCCGCTCACGCCCAGCAGCGGCATCGTGACCGCCGGCGCGAACAGCATCGAGCTCGCCGCATTGAAGACGAAATCGCCGGTCGGGCGCGGCACGAGCGGCTGCCCTGGCACGTCCTCTGACCACAGCGGCGCGGGCCCAGGACAGGAAAGAGTGATCACTGCGTCGGCGAGGGGCGCGAGAGCGGCATGGCACTGCTGGGCGGCCGCGCGCTTCAGCAGCAGGGCACGGTAGTCGTCCGGGCTCATCGCTTCGGCTCTCCTCACCACTGCCTTGGCACGGGCGCTGACGCCGTCGGGATACTGCTCCACCAGGTTGCTTTGGTACCAGCGGTTTTCCCAGCGGGTGATCGCGTTACAGGTGTCGCAGCCGTCGGCGATAGCCTTTTCCAACGCCTCGATCCACGCGTGATCGCTGCGGCGCAGGAGAACGACACCGGCGCGGCTGACGCTCTCCAGCAATTTCTCGAATGCCGATTTGCTGGCGGCGTCGAGCCCGGCCCAGCCCTCCGTCTCCAGCACGATGAGGCGTTCGGGCATTTTGGCGGCAGGCGGTGCAAGGGGACCGAACAATCCGGGGCGGCCGGGGTCACCTCCAGCGCGGCGCGCGATCTCGATCGCGGCCTGCCACATGTCCTCTATGCATCCCGCGTGCACGCCGGTAGTGCTCATGCTGGTCGTCTGCCGCTCGCCGCGGTTGATGCCGCCCATCGTCGGCTTCAACGCGACGTTTCCGCAGTAGCCGGCGGGGCGAATGACGGAACCGCCAACCTGCGTGCCCAGCGCCGCCGGCACCATGCGGGCCGCGATCGCAGCCGCCGAGCCGGACGAAGAACCGCCGGGCGTGCGCGCCCGATCGAAGGGATTGGTGGTGGCGCCGGGATGCGAGCCCCCCAGCTCGGCCGTCACCGTCTTACCGACCAGCACAGCCCCCGCCTGGCGGAGCGCCCAGACGGCCGCATTATCGCGCTTCGGGAAATTCCCCCGATAGGCCTCGCAGCCCATCTGCGTGGGCATGTCCTTCGTCTCGAGCAGATCCTTGATGGCGACCGGCAGGCCGTCGATGGCCGACAGCGGACGGCCTTCCCTCCAGCGCGCGGTGCTCGCGTCGGCCGCCGCGCGCGCGCCCGCCTCGTTCAGGGTGACGAACGCCCGCACCACGGCCTCGCGCGCCGCGATGTTCTCGAGGCAGCGCTCGAGATAGGCGCGCGGCGTGTCGGTCGCGTCGCGGAAGCGCGCCGCGGCATCGTGAAAGGTAAGCGCCGCGAACGTTCGAGGGTCGTAGCTTTGCAGCTCTGGCACATTCATGAGTGACGAGATACGGGTGAAAGAGATAGCACGTCGAGGGGCGGAGCAGGGACCCGCCTGCGTGATGCAACCCCCGCTGGTGCGCCAGCGGCCGACAGAGTGACGTGAGTTTTTCGGGATGACGTTTGAAGGCCGCGGGTGACGAGATAGGAGTGACGAGTCACGGATTTACGTTGGTACGTCACCTCTATTCGTCACTCTTAATCGTCACATCACTCGTCACCGCACAAGCTGTGATTCACAGCTTACGCAGCTGCTCCAGCAGCTCCTTGCTTTCCGGTATGGTCCCCGGCTCGTAGAGCTTGGAATAGCGGACTACGCCCTGCGCGTCCAAGACGAACGCCGAGCGCTTGTCCATGCCGCGTTCCTCGTTGAACACGCCGTAGGCCTTGCCTACCGCGCCGTGCGGCCAGTAGTCGGAGAGCAGAGGGAAGGGAACGCCGCCCAGTTTTTCAGCCCAGCCCTTGAGGCTGGGCGCGGGGTCGGCGCTGATTTGCAGGATCTCGCAGTTCAACTTCTTGAATTCGTCGTAGTTCGCACGGAACCCGTTGACCTGGTTCGTTCACCCACCGGTGAAGGCGAACGGCATGAACGCGACGACGACGGGCCGGCCGCGGAAACTGGCGAGCGTGACCTTCTGATCGGTGTGCGAGGGAAGCGTGAAATCGGGCGCTGCGCTACCTGCTTTGGGTTCCATGCAAGTTCTCCTTCTTGTTTGAGAGGGCCATACCGTTGCTCAAGAATTATAATGAATTTCCAAAAGCGGGACAGGTAATTTCCCGCCGTGCGTTTGCTATAGCACGATCTTCGGCTGAAAGAGGTTACAGCGTCGCGCTGGCCGCTGCTCGCGTGCTTGCTTTCGGCGGGTGCGTGACGATGGACTTCAGAGCTGGAACCGCCCGTCCGAGCTTGCTCAGGTCCGGAACCGGACGCCGCAGTGTGGTTATCGCGGCGAAGGCCTGCTCCATCGCATGCGCTGCGGCCAGAACGGCGCGATCGGCGCGAAACGGGCCGACGATCTGCAGGCCGAACGGCATGCCCTTGTGGTCGACGCCGCACGGCAGTGCGATCGCCGGATTGGTTGCGAGCGTGATCACGTAAGTAAGCGACAGCCAGTGGTAGTAGTTGCGGAGCGGCTTGCCGTCCATCTCGGCGAGGTAGAGCTCCGTCCACGGAAAAGGCGACACCGGCGTGGTGGGGGCCAGCACCAGATCGTAGTCGCGGAAGTTCTGCTGGAAGCGGCGGAAGATGCGCGTCTGCTCTTGGTGCGCCCAGGCCACGTCGGCTATGGTCATGCTTGCTGCGAGCTCGTAGTTCGCGCGCACGTTGGGTCCCAGCGAGGCCGGGTCGCTCTCGTACACTTCGCGATAGCCGGCCGCGTAATTCATGGCCCGGATCACGTCGAAACAGCGGTCCGCCTCGCCAAAATCGAACGCTGTCTCGTCGCAGGATCTGAAGAGGTGCCGCATGGCCTCGATCTTGTCGCGAAACACGCGGCGTATGGTTGCATCGACCGGAGAGATACCGAAGTCTTCCGTATACGCCACGCGCAACGAGCCCAGGTCGCACGGATCTGGTGCGGCGAAGGCGCGCCCGTCGACGGGATAGGAGAGCGGATCGCAATCGTCGAACGCCGCCTGCGCCGCCAGCAACAGGCACGTATCGGCAACCGTGCGGCCCATCGGGCCCGCGACCGAGATCGGCGTCCAACCCAGCCTGCGCCGCTCGACCGGTACCAGGCCGGGAGACGGGCGGAAACCGACGACGCCGCACTTGGCGGCCGGGATGCGCAAGGAGCCGCCGGTGTCGGATCCCGTGCAAACCGGCAGCATGTCGCAGGCAAGCGCCACAGCCGAACCGCCGGACGATCCGCCGGCATTGAGCAGAGGATCGAAGGGATTGCCGGTCGCACCCCACACCACGTTGCGGGAGTTGGCGCCCGCGCCGAATTCCGGCGTGTTCGTTTTCCCCACGACGATTGCGCCCTCGGCCCGCACGCGCGCCACCATTGCGTTGTCGTGCTCGGGGACGAAATCCCGATAGAGCGGCGATCCGAAGGTCGTCAGCAGCCCCGCGGTCTCGTGCAGGTCCTTGATACCGGTGGGCAGGCCGTGGAGCAAGCCGAGCGGGTCACCACGCAGAACGGCTTTTTCCGCGGCCTTGGCCTCGTCCCGGGCGCGGTCGTAGCAGACCGCGGTCACGGCGTTCACTGCCGGATTGATCCGCTCGATGCGCGCGATGCAGGCCTCGAGCAGCTCGACCGGCGAGATTTGCTTCGAGCCGATGCGCCGGCGCAGTTCCACCGCCGACAGAACGAGCAGCTTTTCGTTTGCGCTCACGATGCGTACCTCTCCTCGCTATAACCGTTCAAGGGCCACTGAGCCGCCGATGAACGCAGATAAATTCAAGGCCAACCGCTCGCCTGCCCTTGCCTTTGTGTTATCGGCGTTTATCTGCGGCAAATTTCTACTTTCCGCCGAGCACGCCCGCGGTGTCGAGCGCGGCGATTTCGTCCGGCTTCATCCCGAGAAGCTCCCGCAGCACCTCGTGCGTATGCTGGCCCATCAACGGCGCCGAGCTGCTTATCCTCGCCGGCGTCGCGGAAAGGCGCACGGGACTGGCTACCGTGCGCACCTTGCCCACCCGCGGGTGATCCATGGTGACGAGAGAGTTGCGCGCCTTCACCTGCGGGTGCTCGGTGACCTGGCCTATATTGTTGATGGCGCCGACCGGTATGTCGTTCTTCAGCAGCAGCGCCTCCCATTCCTCGTAGCTACGCGTAAGGAAAACCTCCTGCAAAACCGGGATCAGCGTGCCGCGGTTTTTCATCCGGCCGGTCGTGGTGCGATAGCGCGGGTCGTCCGTCAGCTCGGGGCGGCCGATTACCGGGCAGAACTTGCGCCATAGTTTTTCCCCAGCGATCGCCAGCGCGAGGTCTTTCGTCCGGGTGTGGAACGTCTGGTACGGGACGACGACGGCGTAGGCCGTTCCCATGGGTTTCGGAATCTCCCCGTTCGCGAAATAGTTGAAGAAGGAAGTGCCAAGCAGCGAGAGCTGCCCCTCCAGCATCGAGATGTCGATGCGCTGGCCCTCGCCGGTGCGCTCCTTTACCCTCAAGGCTAGCATGACACCGTATGCGGCGTACATGCCGGCGGTCAGGTCGGCTATCGAAACGCCAGCGCGCGTGCCGGTCGTGCCCGGCTCGCCGGTGACGCTGATCATGCCGCTCTCGGCCTGCAATATGAGGTCGAGCGCAGCGCGATCGCGGTAGGGACCGTCCTGGCCGAATCCCGATATGGAGCAGTAGATGATGCCGGGATTGCGCTTGCGCGCCGCCTCGTAGTCGAGTCCCAGCCGCTTCAGCGCGTCCACCCGGTAGTTCTCCAGCACGACGTCGCTCTTCTCGACCAGCTTGAAGAACAGCTCCTTGCCCTCCGGGCGCTTCAGGTCGACGACGATCCCCCGCTTGTTGCGGTGCAGGCCGACGAAATACGAGGTCTCGCCGCCCGGCATGGGTATCCCCCAGCTCCGCGCAATGTCGCCCGCACCGGGAGGCTCGAGCTTGATCACCTGGGCGCCGAAATCGGCCAGCATGGTGGAGCAGAACGGGCCCGCGAGCGCGTGGGTGAGGTCGAGTACTTTGACGTCTTCGAGTGCCTGCATGGAAGTGACGAGATACCGGTGACTATGACGGGTGACGAGATACGGTGACTGAAACTATTCTAACGTCACTATCCTTTCCGCGCCTTTCCGGTGAAGCTCGTCCGTCTATTGAACGCGGATGCCGGCTTCGCGTATCACCTTGCTCATCCTGGCGATCTCGGCCTTCACCATGGCGCCCAGCTCCTCCGCGGAGCTGCCGACCGCTTCCATTCCGAAACCGAAGATCTTTTCCCGGGAACCCGGACCATTGAGAAAATGCAGTATCTCCTCGTGCAGCCTCGCGACGACGGGGCGCGGCGTCGCCGCGGGGGCGAACGCGGCGAAGATCGTGATCGACTCGTAGCCGGGTAGGCCGAAGCTCGCCAAAGGCGCAACGTCGGGCATCAGCGCGGACGGCTGCGCGCTCGTGACCGCCAGCGCGCGCATCCGGCCCGCCTTGACGTGCGGGCCGGTCGAAATCGCGGTAGGAAACATGAGCTGCATCTCGTTCGCGAACAGCGCATCAAGCGCCGCGCGCGCCCCCTTGAACGGGACGGGCACGATCCGGATGCCCGCCATGGATCCGAACAATTCACCCGCCAGGTGGCCCCCGGCGCCGATACCGCTGACGCCGTACTTGAGCTCTCCCGGGCGCGACCTGGCCAGCGCGATCAGTTCGCCGACCGATTGCACGGGCGACGAGGAAGCGACGACGAGCACGTTCGGCGTGCGCGCCACCTCGGTGATCGGCGCGAAGTCTTTTACCGCGTCGTAGCTCGCCGGCTGCATGAGCGGCCCGACCCAGAGCGTGTTGTTGTAGATGAGGATGGTGTGTCCGTCCGGCGGCGCTTTCGACACAATCTCCCCCGGAGCCACGCCGGCCGGCCGGTTGTCGACGGTCACCGACTGGCCCAGCGGCCCCGCGATCCCCTGCGCCACCAGGCGCGAAATGAGATCGTTGCCGCCGGTCGCCTCGGACGTCACGACGCGGATCGCCTGGGTCGGATACTGCTGCGCGACCGATGGCGCAGGACAGGCGACGAGCGCAATTGCCGGAGCGGAGATCAAACAGGGGCGAAA
>DATFWO010000236.1:0-25560 GCA_035259205.1 Burkholderiales bacterium
CCCGAAGCAATATGTCGATATTGCGAGGGCTCCCGACAAAGAGATGTGCCCCTGAGCAGGCGCTTGCCGCCTGCGCTTCGTCCACCTGCCCAAGGGCGCTGAGCAACGGCAACGGGCCGTTGCTCTCCGCCCCGTCCCACTGGGGTAGCGGCCAGGACGGTCGTCTGCATCGTTGCCCGGCTTGACCATATCGACATATGGCCTGCGCCATGCGCCTCGCATACGGTCCGTCCTGGCCACAACGCATCACGCGCCTATATATGAAATAGGTTCTGGTGAACGGTGAACAGCGGGGCTTCGGAATCCATTCCCGTCCGATGCTCGCCATTTACCCGCAAGGCGCCTCTTCGCGCCACAGCCCAAGGGCCTTCTGGGCCGGCCGGTCGGAAAAGCTGAACAGCACGGAATCGACGGCCGCCTCGTGCCGCACCGTGGACCAGGATGGCACGACGAAGACGTCCTTTTCTTCCCACTCCAGCACCGTTCCATTCACGTGCGTGCGCCCGCGCCCCTCGACTGCGCTGTAGACCGTGCCATCGGTAGCGCGGTAGGGGCGGCCCTGGAAACCGCCTGGCAGTAATTGCACGAATGCGCCTATGGTGGGCATCGGGTAGCCGCCGGTGGCGGGATTCGAGTACTGGAGCTTCAGCCCGTGACAGGGGTGGCTTTCATCGGCGCGCCGCAGCTGTGCGAGAGCGTCGCGCGTGCGGTCGTACTGGTAACAGAAGATCGGCGTGGTCAACGAGCGCTGCTCGTAGTCTAGCGGCAGCAGGTTGGCCCCGTAGCGCGCCTGCGAGTCGCCTTCGGCACGTACCACGGGCTGCGTCGCCTCCGGATAGCGTTCCAGAAAACTGCTGTCGAAAAACGCCGCCATCGGCACGTCCAGTCCGTCCAGCCATACGACGGGCTCGCTTCCGGGGTTGCCGTGATCGTGCCACGTCCAGGAGGGCGTAATGATGAAGTCACCCGGATGCATGGTGACGCGCTCGCCGTCGACCGCGGTGTACGCGCCGTTCCCTTCGATCACGAAGCGCAGAGCGGATTGGATGTGCCGGTGGCTGGGCGCGATTTCGCCGGGCATGATGAGTTGCAGCCCGGCGTACAGGCTGTGGGTGATGGATGAAGCTCCGCGCATGCCGGGGTTCTCCAGCACCAGCACCCGGCGCTCGGCCTCCTCGGCGGATATCAGCTCGCCCGACTCCATGAGATAGGGGCGTACGTTGCGGTACCTCCACAACGCGGGCACGCACGGCGTGGCCGGCGTCCTGGGTACCAGCGTGCCGAGCACTTCCCACAGGGGCGCGAGATCGTGGCGCCCGATGCGCTCGTAAAAATCACGGCGCTTGGAATTCGGCTGCGGGATGGCTGACATGACGTTCTCCTTCGGAAACCGGCTGCTCCCTGCAATTCTATACTCGCCTGAGTCCGGCGGCGCCGGACTCGTAGGCCGGGCGGATTGAACTATACTTGCCGCTCCCCGCTATCATGATTACGACATGACTTCAGCCAAGACCAACGTCCGACCGGCTCCCGACAAGGTCCTGCTTCAGATCTCCGATTACGTGGAGCGCTACCGGGTGACGAGCGGACTCGCGCTCGAAACCGCGCGCCTTGCCCTCATCGATACCCTGGGCTGTGGCTTCGAGGCGCTTTCATTCCCCGACTGCACCAACCTCGTCGGCCCCGTGGTCCCGGGCACCATAGTTCCCAACGGTGCCAGGGTGCCCGGCACGCCGTACGTGCTCGATCCCGAGCGCGCCGCCTTCAGCATCGGCGTGCTGAACCGCTGGCTCGACTTCAACGACGCGTTTTACGGCGAGACGGTGATCCACCCTTCGGACACCTACTCCGGCATCCTGGCGGTTGCTGACTGGCTGTCCCGAATGCGAGTGGCAGAAGGGAAGAAGCCGCTCCTGATGCGCGACGTGCTCGAGGCGGCGGTCAAGACCTACGAGATCATGGGCGGGCTCGCGCTGGAAAACGGGTTCACTGCGCGCGGGCTCGATCACACCATACTGGTCAAGATCGCGATTACGCCGGTGGTCACGCGGATGCTCGGGGGCACGCACGAGGAGGTGGTCAACGCGCTGTCGCAGGCATGGGTGGACGGGCATGCACTCGCGGCGTTCCGCCGCAAGCCCAATACCGGGCCGCGCAAGTCGTGGGCGGCGGGCGATGCCGCCAGCCGCGCGGTGCGGCTTGCGTTGATGGCGGTGAAAGGAGAGATGGGCTGCCCGTCGGCGCTCACCGCGAAGACATGGGGCTTCTACGAAGTCCTCTTCAAGGGCAAGCCGTTTCGCTTTCAGCGTCCGTTCGGCAGTTACGTCATCGAGAACGTGCTGTTCAAGATTCCATATCCCACGGCGTTCCACGGGCAAAGCGGCGTGGAAGCCGCGATCAAGCTTCACCCGGTGGTGAAAGACCGCCTGGACGAGATCAAGCGTGTGGAAATCAGGTGCCACGACTCCTCCATGGTCATCCTCGACAAGACCGGGCCGCTGCACAATTTCGCCGACCGCGATCACTGCATGCGCTACATGATGGCGATCGGACTGATCTTCGGAACCATGACGGCGGAGCACTACCACGATCACATCGCCGCGGACCCGCGCATAGACAGGCTGCGTGCCAAGATGAATATGGCGGAATCGCCGCGCTATGAGAAGGAGTACCACGATCCGGCGAAGCGCACCAATGCCAACTCCATTCAGGTGTACTTCAAGGACGGCTCGAAAACGCCCCTTTCGGAGGTGCTCTACCCGCTCGGACACCGCCAGCGCCGCAAGGACGGCATACCGGTGCTGATGGAGAAGTTCGAGAGGAACGTGGGGCGCGTGTTCGCGGCCAAGCAGCGCGACGCCATCCTCGCGGCGTGCCTCGAGCAGCGCAGGCTCGAAGCGCTGCCGGTGAATGAGTTCATGGATCTGCTCGTCGTCTGAACGACAAACCTTGTTCTGCACCAGCTGTCCCACCTGCAGATGACGAGGACTGCAGGTGAAAACAACAGCGCGCAACCCAGGCGCTCAACGCCTGATGGAGAAGCTCGGTCTGGACGTTCCGCACAAGCTGGCGCGCCGCCGTCTGGCGCGAAGCCCTTGATCGAGGCGCCGTGATATCCGGCCGGCACCGGCAGGGACGTGCTATATTGGTGCCGACGCATTACAACCGGACGCGAACGGAGGGGCTCTATGAGACATTTCCGTTACCTGCTGCTCACGCTCGCCTTCGCGCTGGCCTGCAGCACGCTTGCGCGCGCTGAGGTCACGCTCGCCGTTAACGAGGGCGTCACTTATTACGTCACTCCGCAGGAGATCCGCGAAAAGTACAAGGATCTCGCCGCCGCAATCGGCAAGACGCTCAACACGACCGTCACGATCCTTCCGGTCGATCGCTACCCGGTGCTGCGAAAGGGGCTGGACGAGCAGCAATACGACCTCGCCTTCGTGCACCCGGCGCATCACTCTCTGATCTCGATACGCGACAAGAAATATCGCCTGGTGGTGGTGACTCGGGGATTCACGGAATACAAAGCGCGTTTTCTGATGAAGAAAGACGCGCCCATGAAGCAGCCCGCGGACCTGAAGGGCAAGCGTATCGGAATGCCGGACCCGGACTCGATCACGGCTGTCATCACGCGCGCCACCTTGCGCGACCTGGGCATCGACCCGCAAAAGGCGGAGATCCGCACCACCCGCTACCAGGATGCGGTGCCGTATTTCGTCGAAAACGATTTCAGCGACGTGGGCGTCACGGCCTCCGCCGCGGTGGTGAAGGAGTGGCAGTCGAAAGGCGGAGCCGTATTGTTCGAGTCCAAGCCGGTGCCGATCAAGCACATGATAGCCTCGACGAAGATGAGCGAGCACGACATGGAGAAAGTGCGCGAGCTCATGCTGGGTCTGGACAAGTCCGATGCCGGCAAGAAGATACTCGACAAGATCGGTTACCGCGGGTACGAAATCGGAGACGAGAAGCAGTTCGCCGTAATCACCAAGTGGCTCGGCTATTGACGAGCAAGGCGAGGGGTGAAGGGCGAAAGCCGAAACACGCGTCATTCATCACTCCTCAAGCGCCGCCGGATCAGATGGCGGCAACGGTCTGAACCTCGACCAGGAATTCAGCCCGGACCAGGCGGTCGATGATGAGCAGTGTGTTGGGCGGATAGGGACCGGCGCCGAACATCCCGGGAAACTCGCGCTTGCGGTATGCCATGAAGTCGTCGATGAGTTTTGCATCGACGAGGTAGGTCGTGAACTGCACGACGTTCTTCCACGAAGCGCCGGCCGACTCGAGAGCCAGCCGGATGTTCTCGAATACCTGCACGCCTGGGTGCCGACATCGGTGCCGATGATGGCGCCCGCGCATGCCCGTTTCGAACGTCGATTTGGGGATCGCCATGCGGAGCTCGGGCAGTCGGGCAGCAACGTTGCGCAGCGTGGCGATTTCCTGCTTTCTGGCGTGCCTGCCGTGCACTCCCGCCCCGGCGGCAGAGGGATCGGCGGCCGCCCTCGACGCCCTGTTTCACGCCTACGATCGCGATTCCGCACCGTTCTTTCCGTTCAGCGCCAGCGACTTCGGGATACACGAGTTCGACAGCGTACTGCCCGACGACCTGGGGGAAGCCTATCGAAGCAGCCTCGGTCGGCTGTGCGGCAGCTACCTGGCAAAGCTGAGGGGCCTGGAGCGCGGGTCACTGGATCACCAGCGCAGGCTGAGCTACGACATTTTCCGCCACCGGCTGGAGAGCTGCGTCGAGGGGCTGAAATATCCCTGGCATCTCCTTCCGATCAATCAGGCGGGCTTCAGTCTGCCTAGCCGCTTCCCGGTGATGGGCGCCGGACGGGGCGCGCACCCGTTCCGGACAGTGCGCAACTACGAGGATTTTCTCAAGCGTATCGACGGCTTCGTCGTGTGGGTCAACACCGCGATCTCGAACATGCGAGCGGGCGCCGCGCGCGGCATCACGCAGCCGCGCGTGCTCATGGAAAAGGTCGTGCCGCAGCTCCAGGCGCACATCGTCGAGGATCCACGCGAGAGCCTATTCTACGAGCCGATAAGGAATTTCCCTGCGGATTTCGACGCCGCGACGCGGGAGGCGCTCGCCGCGGCCTATCTCGCCGCGATCGAGCGCAAGATCCTGCCGACCTACCGCAAGCTCGTCGCGTTCATCCGGGACGAGTATCTGCCGCGCTGCCGGACCACGGACGGATTCGCCGGCCTGCCCGGGGGGAGCGCGATGTATCGCAACGAAGTGCGGTTTTCGACTACTACCGATATCGCGCCTGCGCGGATCTACGACATCGGCGTCGCCGAGGTCGAGCGTATTACGTCGCGTATCACGGCCGTGCGCGCGGAGATCGAGGCGTCAGGGGAGGCGTCACCCTCGCGATACCACGACGCCGATGACCTGGTGCGCGCCTATGCAGCGCTCCGCGATCCCGTCGCGACCGCGGTGAAGCAGCTCTTCGGCCGATTCGCCCGGTCGGATTTCGAGATCCGCGCCATCGAGGCGTACCGGGAACGGTCGATGTCGTCGAGCTACGTTGCGCCGGCTGCCGACGGCAGCCGCATCGGCGTGTTCTATCTGAACGCGGCGAGCGCGAAGAGCGAGCGGGGTGCGACGGTTTCCCGCAGCCTGTACCTGCACGAGGTTGTGCCCGGCCACCACATGCAGATGTCGTTGCAGCGGGAGAACGAGGAGTTGCCGAGCTTCCGCCGGGCGGTCTGGTACACGGCGTACGGTGAGGGATGGGGGCTGTATGCGGAGCGGCTCGGCGACGAAGCCGGCCTCTACCGGACTGGACACGAGCGGCTCGACACGCTGCAGTGGGAATTGCTGCGCGCCGCGCGCCTGGTCGTCGACGTCGGGTTGCACGAGAAGGGCTGGACGCGCGAGCAGGGCATAGACTACCTGGTCAAGACGGTCGGCAGCCCGCGAGCGAGCGCCGAGCTCGAGGTCGAGCGCTACATGGCGTGGCCAGCACAAGCGCTGGGCTACAAGATCGGCGAAATCAAGCTCCTCGAGCTGCGCAAGAAAGCGCAGGCCGCGCTTGGCGCCGCGTTCGATATCCGCGCCTTTCACGACGAGATGCTGAGGGACGGCGCGATGCCGCTCACCATACTGGAAGCAAAGATGGACGAATGGGTCGCGCAGCAAAAGTTCGCGCGAAATCGTGCCGAATAGCGGCGCCGAGAACGTTTCCGTCGCCGCAAGGATTGAATTTGTTTCCGGTATGAAGACGCCGCTGGAGGTGCTACGGCTCTATCCGCAGCATGACTATACCCTGCACGGGGCATTTGAAAGCCGGGCGCGGCGTGATCCGCGGCGAGCGTTTCTCCTGCACGCCGGGCGAACCTGGAGCTGGGAGGAGTTCGGCGCGGACGCCGACAGGACCGCACGCCTGTTCGCAGCGCACGGCGTGCGCCACGGTGACCGCGTCGCCGTAATCGCCCGCAATCACGAAGGGCACGTCCTCGCGCTCTTCGCGCTGGCCCGGCTGGGCGCGATCATGGTGCCGGTCAATCCCGAGTTCGGAGTCGAGGAAGCACGTTACGTGCTGCACCACGCCGAGGTGAGCGGCGTCATCGCCGCAAGCGCGACACTCGCAACAGCGCGGGCGGCAAGCGCAGGTCTTGCCACGGCGCCGTGGTTCATGCTGCTCGACGCGGCCAGCCATGACGTGCCGCTCTTCGCTGACCTGGTCGCCCGAGCGCCGGACTCCGCCTTGCCGGAAGCAGGTGCCGCGGTAGACACCTGCCTAATCATCTACACCTCCGGCACGACCGGATTTCCCAAGGGCGCCATGCACAGCCAGCAGAGCTTGGTCGTCTGCGGCGAGGCCTTCGTGCAGCGCATGTACCTCCAGCCCGACGACCGGCTCATGATCCTGCTGCCGCTCTTCCACGTTAACGCCCAGTTCTATTCGGTCGCCGGAACGCTGGCGGCCGGGTGTTCCATGGCGATCGTTCCGCGCTTCTCCGCCTCCACGTTCTGGGAAACCGCGGTCGAGACCGGCGCGACCGAGGTCAACATCATCGACGCGATCGGCACGATCCTGAAGAACCGGCCGCGCAGCGAGTACCGGTCCGCGCATCGCATCCGCAGGGTGTACGGCGCGCGGCAGAACGTCGTTGAAACGTTCCAGAACGAATTCGGCGTCCCGTACCTGGTCGGCGGCTTCGGGATGACCGAGATACCGGGCGTCACGTCGACGCCGTTCGAGGGGCCGCGCAAGGCCGGCAGCATGGGCACGCTCGCGCGCCATCCCGACCCGGCACGCCCGTGGGCGGAGTGCCGGGTGCTGGACGAGGACGGTCGCGACGTCGAGGCGAATGAGGTAGGCGAGCTGGCGGTGAAGACGCCTATCATCATGCAGGGCTATTTCCGCGACCCGGAGCAGACCCGGGCGGCCTTTCGCGACGGCTGGTTTCTGACCGGCGACCTGGTGCGCCGCGACGAGGAAGGCTGGTTCTATTTCGTCGCGCGCAAGAAAGACATCATCCGGCGCCGCGGCGAGAACATCTCCGCCGCCGAGCTGGACCGCGTGGTCGAGGAGCATCCCGCGGTTCACGAGGCTGCGGCCATCGCGGTGCCGAGCGAGCTGGGCGAGGATGAGATCCTGGTCGCGGTGATGCTGAAGCCGGGGCTGACGTGCTCGGCGGAGGACATCGCCGACTGGTGCCGGCGCCATCTCGCGCCGCAGAAAGTCCCCCGCTTCGTCGTCTTCGCGGACGAGCTGCCGCACACCCCCACGCACAAGGTGCAGAAGGCTGCGCTCCGCTCCGACGCGACGCTGCGCTCGCGCGCGGTAGACTTGCAGCGTTTCAGGACGAATGGCCCGCGGCCAAACGCAGATAAACGCCGGTAGACGACGATCCCGAGCCGGCCTCATCGGTTCCCTTGCTCTATATTTCGATGTTGTTGCCGTCCACGACCGTCAGGCAATGTCCCCATCCCGCGTCCACGCCTGCGGCTCACAAGCTGAGCGCTCGAAGAGTAGTGCGCCGTTTCGAGAACGCTGTGGCAGAATGAGCAAGCGGGGGCGCCAGGTGCCGCGCAGACGGCGCGGCGGTCCCGCATCGATACCGGAGGAGCATTTCATGAAAACACGCCTGTCGAATATCCTTCAGAGCTACGCGTGCCTGGGCGCCGTTTCCGCCCTGTTTGCCGTACCTCCTGTTCTGGCTCAGCAGACGGCAGACCAGCCGGCCGAGGCTTCGAAGCCGATGCCCACCTTGCAGCCGGTGCCCACCACCGTCCCGGGCCGGCCCGACGTACCCAATGCCGAGGTCGCCAAACGGCTGACCAATGTCGCGCCGCATCCCTTCGGCTTACCGGAGGACCAGCTTCCGGTGCCCAAGCTCAAGGTGCCCAAGGGATTCAAGATCGAGGTCTACGCGAGCGGGATCCCGAACGCGCGCTCGCTGCGCCTCGGCGACAAGGGCACCGTGTTCGTCAGCAACCGTCTGCTCGACAAGGTCTATGCCATCGTCGAGAAGAACGGCAAGCGCGAGGTCAAAGTCATCGCCTCCGGGATGGACCGGCCAAACGGACTCGCCTTTCACAAGGGCACGCTCTACATCGCCGAAGGCACGCGCATCTCCAAGCTCGAAAACATCGAGGACAACCTGGACAATCCCGGAAAGCCCGTCGTGATCTACAGCGATTTCATGAACACGCAGTCGCATGGCTGGAAGTTCATGGGGCTGGGACCGGACAACATGCTCTACGTGAACGTCGGCTCGCCGTGCAACATCTGCGAGCCGCCGTCCGGTACCGGGCAGCTGCGCCGCATCAGTCTCGACGGCAAGACCGCGGAGCCGGTAGTGCGCGGGGTGCGCAATTCGGTGGGTTTCGACTGGCACCCGGTTACCAAGGAGCTCTGGTTCACCGACAACGGCCGCGATTGGCTGTCGGAGGATCTGCCCGAGGACGAGTTGAACCGCGTCACGCAGCACGGCCAGCATTTCGGTTTCCCGTACTGCCACAACGGCACCTTCACGGACCGGGAGGTGGGGTGGGGACGCACTTGCGAAGAGTTCGAGAAGCCGGCCGCCCTGCTCGGGCCGCACTCGGCCGCGCTCGGCATGCGCTTTTACACCGGCAAGATGTTTCCGGCGCAGTATCGCAACGCGATCTTCGTCGCACGGCACGGCTCGTGGAACCGGACCAAGAAGATCGGCGGCGACATCATCGTCGTGCACTTGAACAAGGACAGCACCGTGAAGTCGCAGGAACCGTTCCTGACAGGGTTCCTCCGTGACAACGCGTACATCGGCCGGCCGGTCGACGTGTTGGTCATGAAAGATGGCTCGCTTCTCGTGTCGGATGACCATGCCGGCGCCGTCTACCGCGTGACCTACGGCGGCGATAAGGTCGCCAAGCGTTGACGCACGCTAGAGCGCGGACGGGCCGCGACCCGCGATTCGTCTTCCCGCGCCTCGCGCGCAGCGTCGCCACCTGCGTGCTCGTCGCGCTGCCCGCGCTTGCGGCCGGTGCGGACGCGCTCGAAACCCGGCTCGCAACCTGCCTCGCCTGTCACGGCGAGAAGGGGCAGTCGGCCACACCAGAAGTGCCCTCCTTGGGAGGGCAGCCGGCGTTCTACCTGACTGTTCAGTTGCTCATGTTCCGGGACCGGTTGCGTGTCGTCGAGCTGATGAACAAGATGATGGCCGGCTTTAGCGACGGCGATTTGCAAAATATGGCAAAGTTCATCGCTCAGCTCCCGCCGCCGCAACCGGCCGGCGGCTCCCTCGACTCTGATCGCATGGAAAGAGGGCAGACGCTTGCCGCGCAGAACCGGTGCAACTTCTGCCATCAGGCAGACTATTCCGGCGGACAGAACGTCCCCCGCCTTGCCGGTCAGCGCGAGGACTACCTGGTTAAGACGCTGCGGGAATACAAGTACGAAACGCGGCGTGGCTACGATGCTTCGATGGCCGACGTACTCTACTCCGTCAGCGACGAGCAGCTGCCCGATCTCGCCTATTTTCTGGCGCGGTTCCGCTGATAGAATCGGGAACCGCCAGCAGGTGATGAGTGATGGGTGTCTTCTCGGCGTGCGCTCTTGAGATGCAGAAAAGCCCGAATATCGTCGCGCTGGTCGTCGCCTTCCTGATTGTTTCGGCTTGCAGTGCCAGCGTCCACGCGCAATCGTATCCCACAAAGCCGGTGCGGATCGTGGTGCCCTATCCGCCGGGAGGCGGCAGTGACACGATCATCCGACCTCTCGCGCAGAAGCTGTCCGAAAGTCTCGGCCAGCAGTTCGTGATCGAGAACCGTGGAGGCGCAAGCGGAAACATCGGCATGGAAACGGTCGCAAGGGCGGCGCCCGACGGCTACACGCTCGTATTCGCCCTCAACGCCCAGTTGGCCGTCAACGTCAGCCTGTTCAAGAAGATCCCTTACGATCCAGTTCGTGATTTCGAGCCGATCACCCTCCTCGGCCAGGGCGCGTACCTCCTGGTGGTTCATCCCTCGCTTCCTGTCAGATCGGTCAAGGAGCTGGTCGCGCTCGCAAAGACCAAACCAGGGCAGATTGCCTATGCATCCTCAGGCAACGGCAGCGGAGGTCACCTCGCGGCGGAGTTGCTGAACACGATGACCGGCATCAAGCTGCTGCACGTTCCATACAAGGGCGGAGGTCCCGCGCTGATCGATCTCCTTGCCGGACAGGTGCAGGTCCTGTTTGCGACCCATCTTTCGTCGTGGCCGCACATACAGAGCGGGCGTATCCGCCCGCTCGCGGTGAGCACCGCCAAGCGGGCGGCAGGGCTCGACCTGCCGACCATGGCCGAGGCCGGTGTGCCGGGGTACGACTCGGGTGTGTGGTATGCCGTGCTCGCTCCCGCCGGGACCTCGCGCGAGATCGTGACAAAACTCAACGGCGAAGTGCTGCGCGGGCTGAAGCAGCCCGATTTCCGCAGCCTGCTCACGAACAATTCGATCGACCCGATCGGCAGCACGCCCGAGCAGCTCGGCGCCTACGTCCGCTCGGAAATCAGGAAGTACGCGAAGGTCGTCAAGGACGCTAACATACAAGTGGATTGAAAGCGTTCTACCTCCTGAAGTTGCAAAGCATTGTCCAGGACCGGATCGAGCGAGCCAGACTCCCTTTCAATCGTCCGGTGAATGTTCGAGCGTCCAAAGGGAATCGCGGCGATCAAGTCAACGCAGGAGGCATCTTGACAGGGCACAGCAGTCAGTCCGCAACCGCGCCATTTTTCTACATGGTGACTTTCGAGATCGCGCCCGAAGACGAGGCGGAGTTCAACGAGATCTACGACACCGAGCACATACCCAATATCATGGAGCTTGACGGCGTTCTGCAGGTCATTCGCTTTCGGGACGCGGAGCGGACGTCCGCGGGGTGGTTGCGCTATTCGGCGCTGTACCTGGTCACGCAGGCGGACCTGCCCGGCACGCCGGAGTGGCGCGCGAAGTCCGATCTCGGCCGCTGGGCGCCCGTCATCCGGCCAAGAGTCAAGGCGCGCCGGCAGCGACTCGGCCGTATCATGGCGAACGCGGCGAAAGCGTCCCGCTGACAGTCAACTACAACCACGGAATCACACGGAAAGGCACGGCAGCAAGGCCGGTCACTTAACTGCAGCTCCAGCATTCCGTGAATTCCGTGTGTTTCCGTGGCTGAAGATTTGCATCATTGTTCGAAGGAGAAGCACACATGCGTCCATTTGAGGGAGTGAAGATACTGGATTGCACTCACGTGCTGGCGGGCCCGTTCACCGCTTATCAGCTCGCAGTGCTCGGCGCGGACGTGATCAAGGTGGAGGATCCGAACGAGCCCGACCAGAGCCGGGAGTCGGGAGGCGATCACGAGCTCAACAAGCAGCTCATGGGCACGAGCTTCATGACGCAGGGCTCGAACAAGCGTTCCATAGCGCTCGATCTGAAAACCGAGGCCGGGCGTGAGGCGCTGAAGCGCCTGGTACGGGACTGGGCCGACGTGTTCATCGAAAACTACCGGCCCGGCGCCTTGAAGTCGCTGGGCCTGGGCTACGACGAGCTCTCGAGATTGAAGCCCAAGCTCGTGTATGCGTCGATGACGGCCTTTGGCCAGGATGGGCCGCGTGGCAGCCAGACTGCTTACGACCACGCGATCCAGGCGACGTCGGGCATCACCGCGGCGACCGGCACGTCCGAGACCGGGCCGATCAAGACCGGCGTGCCGGTCATCGACTATGCGACCGGCACGATGGGAGCATTCGCGGTCTCGGCTGCGCTTTACCAGACGCTGCGCACAGGCAAGGGGCAATACATAGACATGGCGATGCTGGACGTCGCGCTGATCCTGCAAAGCTCGCACATCACCGACTACTATCACACCGGCAAGCATCACCAGCGCGCCGGCAACAGGATGCGCTTCCCGGAGTCCTCGATGCACGAGGCGAGCGACGGTCTGCTCCAGCTTGCGGCGTCCAACCGCCGGCAGCACAGCCGCTTCTACAACGCGATCGGCGAGACCGCCGAGGCCGGCCGCACGAGCCTGGACGAACGCAATGCGCGCTACGACGAGAAGCACGAGATGATCGCCTCCAAGCTCAAGGCGAAGACGGCGCAGGAGTGGGAGGACTACTTTCAGAGCAGGCACGTTCCTGCCACGCGGGTGCGCGAGATGCACGAGGCGCTGGCGGATCCGCACCTGAAGCATCGCCGCGTGCTGCACCGGCACGAAAGCGTGCCGGGCGTGGCCAAGCCGGTGACCGTGCCGCTTGCCGCATTCAAGTTCGCGCACGACGGTCCGTCGATCGAGCGGCCGCCCGCCCGCGTCGGCGAGCATACCGACGCGGTGCTGGCTTCCGTCGGCTACAGCGCGGCGGAAATCGCGGCTCTGCACAAGGGAAAGGCGATAGCCTGACCTGGCGCCGGCCGCTCGCGGCAAAGCCTTGACGGAATGCGCTCACGTCAAAACCAGACCGGCACATGGCGAAGGTCAAATCCAGCAAGCGTTCGGGACCGGACCGGGAATTGACCGACATTGCGGACTACGTGCTCGACTATCGGGTGCGCGACCGCGAGGTGTTCGGGATCGCGCGGCTGCGCCTCACCGATACGCTCGCGTGCGTGCTCGACGCTCTCGATTATCCCGAATGCACCAAGCTGATCGGGCCGGTGGTGCCGGGGGCGATCGTTCCGCACGGCGCGCGGGTGCCGGGCACCGCGTATGTGCTCGACCCGGTCAAGGCGGCGTTCGACATCGGGACCCTCATCCGCTGGCTGGATTTCAACGATACGTTCACGGCGGCGACCGGCAGCCATCCGTCCGACAACCTCGGCGGCATCCTCGCGGTCGCCGATGCCTTGAGCCGCCGCCGCTCGGCCGCGGGGGGCGCGCCGCTCGTCATGCGGGATGTCCTGGAGTCGCTGGTCAAGGCGTACGAGATCCAGGGCTGCATCGCGATCGAGAACGACTTCAACGCGATGGGCGTGGACCACCCCATCCTCACCCGCGTCGCCACCGCCGCGGTAACGACGCGCCTGCTCGGCGGCACGCGCGAGGAGATCTTCAATGCGGTCTCCAACGCATGGATCGACACGAGCCTGCGCGTCCACCGGCAGCAGCCCAACGCGGGCTGGCGCAAAAGCTGGGCGGCGGGGAAGGCGGTAGAGGAGGGCGTGAAGATCGCCCACATGGCGATCGCCGGGGAGATGGGCTATCCGACGGTCCTGAGCGCGAAAAAGTGGGGCTACTACGCGCGGTTTCGCAACGGGCGCCCGTTCAGGTTCCAGCGCGCGTACGGCGACTACGTCATCCGGAACGCGATGTTCAAGTTCGTCGCCGCCGGCATGCACGGCCAGTCTGCGGCCGAATGCGGCCTGCGGCTGCACCCGCTCGTGAAGGACCGGCTCTCCGACATCGCCCGCGTCGATATCCGGAGCCAGCGCGCGCTGATGGGGATCATGGACAAGAGCGGGCCGCTCACCAATCCCGCCGACCGCGACCATTGCGCGCAGTACATCGTGGCGATCGGCATGATCAACGGCAAGATCGAAGCCGCGGATTACGAGGACGCGTTCGCAGCCGACTCGCGCATCGATGAGCTGCGGGCGAAGATGACCGTGACCGAAGACAAGCGCTTTACGCGCGAATTCTACGACCCGGCGAAGCGCTCGAGCGCCAACGCCATCCAGGTCAAGTTCAGGGACGGCTCGATGACGCCCAGGGTGGTGGTGGAGTACCCCTTCGGGCACCCGCGCCGGCTGAAGGAGGCTGGACCGGTGCTGCGGACGAAGTTCGAGCGCAGCCTGGGGCGGCGCTACGCGCCGCTGCGCATCGCGAAGATCCTCGCGGTGTGCGACGACCAGGCGGTGCTGGAGCGCACGCCGGTGCACGAGTTCATGGATCAGCTCGTCGCGTGACAACGAGCTGGAGAGAAGCGGCAGAATCCGCCACAGCGAGAACGAACTCGATGCCGAAGCGAGCAGCTTGGACAGTCGGAGCGGCTGGTGTGCTGCTCGTAGGTGGCGCAGCGATGGCCGCCGCTCCGACCTGGAAGCCCGAGCAGAACGTGGAGATCGTCGTAGGCACGGGGCCTGGCGCCGGTGGCGATGTCACTGCGCGCCTGGTGCAGCGCATCTTGCAGGAGAAGCGGCTCGTCGAAGTGCCGTCGTTCGTGGTCAACAAGGTGGGCGGCGGCGGCGTGCTGGCTATCACCTACCTCGCCCAGAACGCAGGCAGCTCCCGGCATCTGCTTTTCAGCTCGCCGACGCTGCTCACCAACCAGATCATGGGCAAGACCGCCCTCACCTATACGGACCTCACTCCATTGGCGCAGATCGGCACCGAGTACGTCGTGATCTCGGTTGCCGCTGATTCGCCCTTGAAGAGCGGTAAGGATCTCGCCGCGCGTCTCAGGCAGGACAGCGGCGGCGTCGCGTTCGCCCTCGCCAATTCGCTCGGCAACCACAACCACATCGCGATCGCCGAGCTCGCGACCGCCGTCGGCGCGGACGTGAAGAAGCTGAGGATCGTCGTGTTCCAGTCCTCTGCCGACGTCGTGACGTCGCTCTTGGGACGGCACGTGGACGCCGTCGCGTCTCCAGGCTCCGCCGTCTATCCGCACGTGCAGGCCGGTAAGGTCCGGATCCTGGCCGTCGCCGCCGAGCGCAGGCTCTCCGGTGCGTTGAGCGCCGTGCCGACCTGGAGCGAGCAGGGTATCAAGGTGGTCTCGTCCAACTGGCGCAACGTCTCCGGTGCCAAGGGCATGATGGAAGCCCAGGTGCAGTACTGGGATGCCGTTTTCGGGAAGCTGGTCCAGCAGGACGAGTGGAAGCGGGATGTCGAGGCGAAGCAGTTCGAGAATACGTATCTGAATAGCGCAGACACGCGCCGCTTGATGGACGCGCAGTATGCGGAGCTGACGGCCATCCTGCAGGCGGTGGGGCTCGCGAAGCAGGCCAAATAACGCTGAACGGTGAACAGTGAACGGTAACGAGCAAACCGCCCGCTGTTTCCTGCTCACCGTTCACTGATCGCCGATCACCGAGGTGTTGCGCAAGCTCCCCCGCGAATTCTATGACCGCGACACGATTGCGGTCGCCCGCGATCTACTCGGCAAATGCCTCGTTCATCGCGCCGGCGGAGTAGTGCGCGTCGGGCGCATCGTCGAGGCGGAGGCGTATCTCGGGCCGCACGATCTCGCCGCGCACTCCGCAAGGGGCCTCACGCCGCGCACCCGGGTGATGTTCGGCCCGCCCGGACACGCTTACGTCTACCTGATCTACGGCATGTATCACTGCGTGAACGTCGTCACACAAGCGGAAGGCAAGGCCTCGGCGGTGCTGCTGCGCGCGCTCGAACCGGTTAAGAACGTCGAAGGCCGCACGCAGGGCCCGGGCCTCCTGTGCAGAGCGATGGGCATCGACAGGCGGCTGAACGGGCACGACCTCACCAGCACGAATTTCTACATCGCCGAGGACGGCGCCGTCGAGCGCCCGGCGATCGTCAGACGTCCGCGCATCGGGGTCGACTACGCCGGACGCTGGGCGAGGCGGCTCCTGCGGTTCTATCTACGCGGAAATCCATTCGTATCTCGACCATGAGCCGCGCCGGGCCGGCAGCGGTAACCCCGGGGGTGGGCGGACGTAACACCTAAAGTGGAAGTGGCCCGTCTTTTGCCTTCTTTTCCGGGCTTGGCCATCCCGCGCGCATATGATCGATCTCGAACTCGGAGAGTTTCAGTGTGCCGTCGGCACGGATACTCGCATTCGGAAGGGGACGCGATGAACGCGAGGATAGTCATGACGGAAGGTAGTAGTAATGCAGCGCGTTCCCGGCGCTTTCGGAAAGGCCAGGCCCGGTCGGCGTCCCGTGCCTCGCACAGGCGATGGACGACCTCGCTGGATAATGGGGACGTCAACCTGACCTTATGCTCACCGAACTGCGCGCGGCCCTGCTGGGGACCGGCTTCGTCTGGTCGGCGGAAGGAAAACTCGCGTATGCCCCCGGCCATATAGCGCTCATCAACGAGCTCGACGAGCTGATCGAGATCTTCGGCGGCAATACGAGAGCGGCTGAACTACTCCTGTAGCCCGTTCGGGCTGCCGATTTTCATTCGCGTGGCGGCGTCGCCGTCAGTAGGTCTGCAGCATGCGCTGTATTTCGGACGGGTCGCGCGTCTTGGTGAGGGCGAGCATCAGCAGTATGCGCGCCTTGCGGGGGAGCAGGTTGTCGGCGAACAGAAAGCCGCGTTCGACAGCGGCGCGGCGCGCCATGGCGCGGCCGCTGCCCGCCTGGCTCGCGACCACCACGGGCATTCCCGAGGCGGCCACTTTTTCCAGGGCGTCGAGAAAGGAACGCGGCGCGCCGCCGCTGCCGAGACCCGCCGCGACGAGTCCCCGGCAGTTCGCCTGTGCGAGCGCCTGGATGGCCGTCCCGTCAACGCCGGCATAGGCGAAAGCGATGTCGACCCGCGGCAGCGACTGCACCCCGTCGATATCGAACTCGCTCTGATGCGTGTGGCGCTTCGTCGTTTCCCGGTAGAAGGCGACTTCGCCGTCCGAATCGGCGTAGCCCAGGAACCCGAGATCCGCCGACTTGAACGTGTCGAGACGCGATGTGCTCGTCTTCGTCACTTCGCGCGCTGCCTGAATCTGGTTGTTGAGCACGACGAGCACCCCGCGATTCGCCGCCGCCTTGCAGGCGGCGACGCGCACGCAGTCGAGCAGATTCAATTCGGCGTCGTTGCTCATCGCCGTCATCGGCCGCATGGCGCCGGTCACGACCACCGGCTTGGTCGTTCTGACGGTCAGGTTCAGAAAATAGGCCGTCTCTTCGAGCGTCGAGGTGCCGTGTGTAATGGCTACGCCGGCGGTTTCCGGCGCGTCACGCACGATCTTGTTGATGCGTTGCGCGAGGCCGGCCCACCGGTCGGGCGACACCTCGCCTCCGTACGCATTCATGAATTGCTCCAAGCGCACTACCGCAAGGTCGTTCACCTCGGGCACTCGGGCCAGCATCTCCGCGATCGTGAAATGGCGCTCGCCGTAGCCGTAGTCGAGGAAGTCGGTGCGCGAGCCGCCGATGCACGAAATACTGCCGCCGGTGCCGATCACGTGCACGACCGGCAGCCTCTGATTTTCCTGGCCCACTAGTTCGCCTCGATGCCGGCAGCCCTGATCACTTTCGTCCAGCGCTTCACCTCGGACTCGGCAAAGGCGCGGAACTCCTCCGGCGAGCCGCCCGCCGGTTCGGCGCCCTGTTGACCGAATTGAGCCTGCACGTCGGATGTCTTCAGCAACTGGTTGATGTCGGAATTGATCTTCGCGACGATCGCCGGCGCAGTGCGCGCCGGCGCGAGCACGCCATACCACGTGTCCGACTCGAATCCGGGAAAGCCGGACTCGGCGATGGTCGGGATATCGGGCGCCAGGGCCGAACGCTTCCTGCTGGATATCGCAATCGCGCGGACGCGGCCCGCTTTCATCTGCGTGATCGCTACCGGGGTGGTCGCCATCATGAGCTGCACTTCGCCGGCCAGCAACGCAGTCATCGCGGGACCCGCCCCCTTGTACGGGACGTGCAGCAGGTCGATGGCGGCGGCGCTGCGAAAGACCTCCGCCGAAAGATGCGAGACGCCACCGGTACCCGATGACGAGAACGCGATCTTGCCCGGCTGCGCCCTGGCCTGCGCAATGAGCTCCTTCACGGTCTTCACGGGCAGGGACGGGTGGGCGACCAGGACGTTCGGCGCCCGCGCGGCGAGGATCACGTGGGCGAAGTCCCTGATCGTATCGTAGGGCAGCTTCTTGAAAAGGGCCGCATTGAGCGCGTGAGACATCGATACGGTCTGTATGGTGTAGCCGTCGGGCACTGCCTTGGCGACGATCTCGGTGCCGATGATGGAGGCGGCTCCCGCGCGGTTGTCGATTACGACCGGGTGAGGCCAGGTGTCGGTGAGCTTCCTGCCGATGATGCGCCCGACGATATCGGTCCCGCCGCCGGGGGCGAACGCGACGACCATGCGCACGGGACGCGTCGGATAAGTTTGCGCGCCCGCCGCCAGCAGCGGGCAGAGAGCAGCCAGGACGATTCGGGCCGCAAGCACGGGCTACCGCGTTTCGATGCGCTTCGACACGGCAAGGCTCTGGCCGCCGGCCGTCGGCAGGAACATGGACTTGCCGCCGGCGCCGCCGCCGACGATGGTTATCAGGTCCTGCGCTTCCCACACGATGGGCACCAGGGAGCGATCGTCGCTGCGGTCCACGGACTCCGGAAAACGCGGACCCTTGGACTTGCCGCGGTTCTTCATGAGCCCCCATGGCTGGCGCGCGCGCTCGAACAATGCCTCCTGGAGGTCGCGCTTACTCCATCCCGCCGCGGCGATGTGCTGCGCGTGCTCGACGCCGAGCACCAGTACCGGGTTGCCCTGCGAATAGAGGTTGTTCACGCCGAGCGTAGCCATGCACGACGCGAACGTCGTGACGATCTCGTTTGGGTCGGTCTGGATGTTTTCCGTCATGCTGTGGGGCGCTTCCGTGTTCACGACCGTTACGACGCTCTCATCGCGCGCGTAGCCGCGCTCCACGTGCAGCGGCTCCCACGGGTTCGCAGCCTCGTATTCGGCAATGCAGTAGGTGTATTTCCCGGGGTGACCTGTTTGCGACGCATCGACGGCGGGGCCCGCTCCGCCGACGTTCACGAGCACCAGGCGCAGCGCGCGGCCGATGGTCGCGTTCGCGCGCCATCCGGGGCCGAACAAGCCGCGCCCGGCGTTGATGCGCAGCCGCTGCACCACCGCGCCGTTCACGATGACGAGCGGCGCACCGGCGTGCGTCGTGGTTTGACGGTGCGACAGACCGTAGCGCGGCTCCGATACGGCCTGCAATGCGGCGACCACGACCGGGAGATATTCGGGCCGCGCGCCCGCCATCACCGCATTCACCGCGATCTGCCGCATGGTCGCGTTCCCCGCACGCGGAGGCACGACGCTCACCATCTCGTCGGGATCGCGCCACGGCATGCCGGAGAGCATGTTCTGGACCCGTTCCTCAGTCGGCGGGACTATCGGCAGGCCGTCGGTCCAGCCGCGCTCGTAGAAATAGTCGTTGATGGCGTCGATGTTTTCGCCGGCGCCGACGACGGGGGGAAGGGTTTCGGTCCTGATCATGCGGTTGGTTCCTCGCCTTGAGGCTCGCTGCGGGAGACGCGGACCGGAGTTCGCGCCGCCATCGACGGCTCAGCGCGGCATTACCCCGCGCGGCAACGGATACTGCTTGCCTTCGAACTCGCGCGCCAGCGCCTCCATGGACGTCGTCAGCACGCGCACGCATTCAGTTGCGATGTCAGTACCCCGTTTACGGATGACCTCCTCGTCGCGGTCGCCCAGCGGATGCGGCACGACTACGATCGGCAGGCTTACGTGGCCGATGCCCTCACCGACGACCTGAGCAAGCGGTGCAAACGCAGTGCTGATGATGGTAACGGTCGGAATTCCGAGGTCTTCGAGCGCGGCCGCGTCACGCGCGGTCCAGGGGGTCGACGAGCCTCAATGGCCGACGCCGTTCACTACGGCGTCGCACTGCGCTGCCATCTCCTCCGCATACGGGGAAGGGATGCCGAGATAGCTTTTCTGCCAGAACTTCACGTCGGCAGCGCCATGGTCGCGCCGCAGCGCGTCCGCGACGCCGTGCAGCACGATATCCGCGAATTCCTTGCAATTGTCGAGTACGCCGATCCGCGCTCCGCGCACGGTTTGCAGGCGCGGGGCCAGCCGCTTGGAGACAGTGTCGACGGCGCCGATCGGGACGTATACCGATATCCCGTTGACGGTTTGCTTCTGGTAGTTGGCCATGCCGCTTCTCCTTCGATCGTTGCGCTGATGTTAGCAATAGGCTTATAACTGAACAAGAATACTGCGCTATACTCCATAATCATTGGTTATACTAAGCGCGCGCCTCGATGAAGCTTCACCAGCTTCGCTACCTTTGTGAGATCGCGAAGCGCGACCTCAGCTTTTCGAACGCAGCCGAATCGCTGCATACCTCTCAGCCGGGCATCAGCAAGCAGATGCGCCTGCTCGAGCAGGAGCTCGGAGTCGATCTCTTCATCCGCAGCGGCAATCGCATCATCGACCTCACCGAGCCGGGGCGGCGGATCCTCGATATCGCCAACGCGGTGCTGCGGCAGATCGAAAACATCAAGGTGGCAGCCCGCGAATTTGCAGGGGGCGAAAGCGGCCGGCTCCAGGTGGCGGCCACTTTCACCCTTGCCCGGTACGTGCTGCCCGGCGCGCTGCGGCGCTTCGTCGCCAGGTATCCCAAGGTCGAATTGATCCTGCTGCACGGCAGTTCCGATCAGCTCTGCAAGTTGGTCGCTTCCGGCGAGGCCGACGTCGCGCTCGTTACGCGACCTGCCGGCGATTTCCCCGACCTGCTCCTGCTCGAATACGGACCGCTGCCTCGCGCGCTGTTCGTGCCCGATGGACATCCGCTGGCATCCACGAAAGCCATCAACCTGAAATCGATTGCGGCCCATCCTCTGGTCACTCTCGACGCCGGTTCGCATGGCCAGGCAAGGATGCGCGAGCT
Source organism: Burkholderiales bacterium (assembly GCA_035259205.1). GTDB lineage: Bacteria > Pseudomonadota > Gammaproteobacteria > Burkholderiales > SG8-41 > SG8-41. The sequence continues at coordinate 21,044 of DATFWO010000236.1, forward strand.
GTTCACGGCCCACGGGCTGCACCCCGACATCGTGCTCTCCGGGGCGAACATCGATGTCGTCAAGGCCTTCGTGGAAGCCGGGCTGGGCATCGCCATCCTGCCGCGCCTTGCTTTCGAGCCCGGCCGCGACTCCGGACTGCGCGTGCTGGACGTCGATCACCTGTTCGAACCTCATCGCGCGAGCATCGCGATCCGCCGGAACAACTACCCGCGCGCTTTTGTCTACGACCTCATCAATATGCTCGCGCCGAAACTCGACCGCCGCGCGATCGAGCATGCGGCGGCTACGAAGTCACGACAGCGCCGCCAGCATAACGCGGCGTAATGGCTCATAGCCGACGGTTCTTGCGCGCTGCGGCCGGATCGCTGCACCATTCGCGGTTCGCCTGAACCGAAGCCGGCCAGCCGCTGGTCTGTCTCGAAGACCGGCGTGTATGCAACGGGAAGCCCATGGAGCCCACGAAGACCCGCAGTAAGCCGCTCGCCGCGCACGTGGCGGAGTTCGTCGCGGCAACGCGCTATCAGAACGTCCCGCCCGAAACGGTGCGGGTCGCCAAGAAACACATACTCGACACACTCGCTGTCGGCCTCGCAGGCGTTCCGGCCGAGGGCAGCGACATCGTGCGGCGCTACGTCGAAAAGCTCGGCTGCAGCGACGGCGCGGCGACGATCTTCGGCACCGCGCAGCGCGCGATTCCCCGGTTCGCGGCCCTGGCCAACGCCACGGCGATGCATGCGGACGACTACGACGACACGTATCACCCGACCCGCTTCCATCCGTCCGCACCGGTGCTCGCTGCCGCGGTCGCCGAAGGCGAGCAGACGGGCGCGTCGGGGAAGGATGTCCTCGCCGCGTTCGCGGTCGGGACCGAAGTGTCGGTGAAGCTCAGCCATACGATAGACAAACAGCACTACCTGCGTGGATTCCACATGACGAGCACGTGCGGCGTGTTCGGCGCAACGGCAGGCGTGTGCAACGTGCGGCGACTCTCAACCGAGGCGACGCTGCGGGCGATCGGCATCGCCGGGAGCGAATCGGCGGGCGTGCGCGAGAATTTCGGCACCATGGTGAAGCCATTTCATTCGGGGCGCGCCGCCGAAAACGCGGTTGTCGCCGCCTCGCTCGCGGAGATGGGATTCACTTCCGCGCCGACCATACTGGAAGGCAACCGCGGCTATTTCATGACCGGTGCGGGCGGCTACGACGCAGCGGAGCTGATCGGCAAGCTCGGCAACCCGTGGAACTACGTGACGGAGCGCGTCGCAATCAAGCCCTATCCCTGCGGCAACCTGCAACAGCCGGCGATGGACAAGCTGCGCGAGCTGGTGCTCGCCCATGACGTCAAGCCGGATCAGGTGGAGCGCCTCGCCATCAGGAGTCATCGGCTCATGCCGCTCAACCTGACGTACCACCGTCCGAGGACCGGCCTGGAAGGCAAGTTCAGCATGGAATTCAGCCTCGCATCGATTCTGGTGTTGCGCCGCGCGGGACTCGCCGAATACACCGACGAAGTCGTGAACCGCCCCGACGTGCAGGACGCGATAGGCAAGATGGACTACACCGTGTTCAGCGACGAGGAAGCGGAGGCCAAGGGCTATCACCTCTGGACGACTTTCCTCGACCTGAAGTTGAATGACGGCCGCACGCTCTCGGCGCGCGCCGATGCGGCAAAGGGCAGCGCTTCGATGCCGCTCACCGAAGAGGAGGTCGCGGAAAAGTTTCGCGACTGCGCCGCGTTCGCGAGAATGCCGAAAGACCGCGCGGAGAAGGTCATCGTGCTCGTCCTGGAGCTCGAAAAGCTCGACGACATCCGCACGCTCACCGCGCTGTTGCGAGCGATGACCGGGGCGAGAGTATGACCGTTCGAATGTTCGCGCCGGGCAAGCTGCTGATCTGGTGGCTCGCTGTATTCGCCTGGGCGGCCCCGGAAGCCGGCGCACAGACGTACCCAACCCGGGCAATTCGGCTTATCGTCCCCTATTCCCCCGGCGGAGGCGTAGACGTGATGGCACGGCTCCTCGCGCCGAAGCTGGGCGAGCGGCTCGGCCAGCAGGTGGTCGTCGACAACCGGCCCGGCGCCACCGGCAACATCGGCGCGGAAGTCGTGGCCCGGTCAGCACCCGACGGCTATACCGTATTGATGGTGGGCTCATCGATCGCGGCCAACGTGACCTTGTATCGCAAGCTCGGCTACGACCTGTTGAAGGATTTCGTGCCGGTCACCCTGGTCGCATCGTCACCGAATATCGTGCTCGTCCATCCATCGCTGCCTGCGCGATCAATCAAGGAGCTTATCGCGCTCGCCCGGGCGCGTCCCGGTCAGCTGAACTACGCGTCCGGCGGCAGCGGCAGCACGCTGCATCTCACCGCCGAGCTGTTCAAGACCATGGCCGGAGTCGATCTCGTCCACGTCCCGTACCGCGGCACCGGTCCCGCGATCGTCGCCCTGATGAGCGGCGAAGCGGTGATCGCCATGCCGCCGGTTGCGGGCATGCTGCCGCACGTCGAAAGCGGGCGGTTGAGGGCATTGGCGATCACCGGCAAGACCCGCCTCAAGATCGTGCCGCAGCTGCCGACAGTGGCCGAGTCGGGCGTGTCCGGCTTCGAAGCCGGGCAGTGGTACGGAGTGCTGGTACCCGCCGGCACGCCGGCCGCGATCGTCACGAGACTGCAGGACGAGCTGGCCAGGGTCGTCCGGCTTCCGGACATAGCCGAGCACGTCACGCGCGAAGGCACCGTGCCGGTCGGCAATGCATCTCAGGCGTTTGGCGTCTATCTGCGACAGGAAATCGAAAAGTGGGCGAAGGTCGTGAAAGCCTCCGGCGCGCACGTGGAATGAGCCGGCAATTCCGCGAACCGGCCGCCCTACGAAGACTCCGCGTCAAAACGTCTCGTCCGCGCGCAGGTAGCGCCACTGCCCGGCGGGCAGATCGCCCAGCCTGACGTTCCCGATCCGCACGCGCTTCAGTCCGGTGACTTTCAAGCCGACCGCCTCGCACATGCGGCGGATCTGCCGTTTCCTGCCTTCGCGCAGCACGAAGCGCAGCTGGTCCCTGTTCTGCCAGCCTACTTCAGCGCGCTTGAGCGCTGCGCCATCGAGACTCAGCCCGTCATTGAGCAGAGCGAGGCCGTCCGGCGATAACGCGCCCTCGACGCGAACCAGGTACTCCTTCTCCACGTCGGAGCCCCCGCCGATGAGCCGCTTTGCAATGCGACCGTCCTGGGTAAACACCAGCAATCCGGTGGAGTCGATGTCGAGCCGTCCGGCCGGGGCGATGCCCCTGAGGTGCGCGTGGCTGAAGCGCAGCGGCGAGCGGTCGCCGCCGAAGCGCGACTGGGCGGTGACGAGCACTATGGCCGGACGATAGTTCTTTTCGGCCTGGGAAGATACGTAACCGACCGGCTTGTGGAGGAGGATCGTAACGCTCGCTTCCTGAAGCGTCTGCGCCGGCCCCGCGAGCGTGATGCGCTGGTTGGGGTAGACGCGAGTTCCGAGCTCGGTAACGGGGATGCCGTCGACCAGCACCCAGCCGCGCTCGATATAGCTGTCCGCTTCCCGACGGGAGCAGAGACCCTGCTCGGACATCAATTTGGAGACGCGGACTTTTTCCATCACGCGCCGTGCTGCGCGATGAAGTCCAGGGTGGCCTGCGCGCATCTCTCCGCATCCGTTACCGCGACGTGATAGGAATCGCCGGGCAGCACGAGGAGCTGCGAATTCGGTATCTGCCGCTGCCACGCGCGCGTCTGCTCGACCGTCGCGAGGCCGCTCTCTTCGGTCGTGATGACGAGCGTCGGGCACGCGATCCGGGATATGTCGGCGCTGATGTCCGCGCAGGCGATCGTGCTGATGAATCCGATCTGCGTCTCGCGCGACGTCCGGCCCATGAACTCGCCCCACCACTCGACGCCTTCCACAGGAAAGTTGCTGCCGAGGCGGGCTGCCATGCCCCGGCGGGCCGAAGGCCCGGCGCCGTTTCGCTCGAATTCCTTCCTCCACTCGGGGATGCGCTCTTTCGCGCCTTCGCGGAACGGTGTCGGTGTCCCGGCGACCGTCAGCGTGCGTACCCGATCCGGGCGGCGGGCGGCGAATGCGCGCGCGATCGTGCCGCCGATTTTCGCGCCGACGAGATGAAAGCGATCCACGCCCAGCCGGTCCATGAGCCGGTTGTAATCGTCGATGAGCAGGTCCAGCGTCCAGGGAAAATCGCGCGGCATGGGCGTCGATTGTCCGAAGCCGCGCGTGTCCGGGCGCACTACGCGCAACCGGCGCGTCAGCTTGGGCATCCACCCGTACCAGGAGGCGCCGCTCTCACGGTTTCCGTGCAGCAGCAGTATCGTTTCCGGCCGGGTCCAGGGGTCGGTGAAATCGTCCACCTCGTAGTGCATGTCCAGGTCGGGGCCGCTGCGGAATACCGCCATCACAAGTCTCCAGGTGGGGAAATGATTCTACAACTGCTCTTCATGGCGGCCTCGGCATCCGCGCATCAAGGTGGCGATTGGCGGTTGAGCCGGG
>DATFWO010000237.1:0-26249 GCA_035259205.1 Burkholderiales bacterium
GCAGGTGCGCAAGCACGCGTTCAAGTGCGGCGCTGTGGCCCGCTCCCGGGTCGCACCTACGCGTGTACGCGCAGGCACTGCTCCGCCGTCCGCGTGCCCTGGCCGCAACCCGAGTGGGACGGGGCGGAGAGCAACGGCCCGGTGCCGTTGCTCAGCGCCCTTGGGCAGGTGGACGAAGCGCAGGCGGCAAGCGCCTGCTCAGGGGCTCATCTCTTTGTCGGGAACCCTCGCAATATCGACATATTGCTTCGGGCTCTCCTCCTCGACCTGCATCCCACATCGCCTCCGTCGCACACGTGCCTAGTTATGAAATAGGTTCTAGGACTTGAGCCGGGACGGCGTCACTGCGCCATCGTGCACTCGGATCGAAAGGAAACTCACGCCCGACAACGCGTTCGAGCGGCCGAAGGTTTGCCGGCGTCACCAATTACTTGTCACTCAGACTTGATGCCCGCCTCCCTAATCAGCTTCGCCCACTTGCTGAGATCGGCCTGGATCAGCGCTGCGAATTCTTCCGGTGTGCTGCCAATTGGCTCGGCGCCGTCGGTTGCGAAGCGCTCCTTCACCGACGGGTCCTGGACGGCGCGCACGATGCCCGCATGCAGCTTGCCGATGATGTCGCGCGGCGTGCCGGCCGGCGCGAGCACGCCGTACCACTGAACGGCTTCGTAACCGGGCAGCGCCGCTTCGGCGATAGTGGGAATTTCCGGCATGGCCGGGTTGCGCTTCGCACCGGTGACGCCGAGGCCGCGCAGGCGGCCGCCGCGCAGAAGCTGCGCAGCAGAGAGGATCGTAGTCGTCATCGCCGCGACCTGTCCCGACAGCAGGTCCACGAAGGCCCCGCTCGATCCCTTGTACGGCACGTGCACCATCCTGATTCCGGCCATGTGCAGGAACAGCTCCATAGTGAGATGCAGATTGCTGCCGACGCCCGCGGATGCATAGGTGAGTTGCGTGGGGCGGGCACGCGCGAGCGCTATCAACTCTTTCACCGTCTTCGCCGGGACCGACGGATGAACCACCAGCACGTTGGGCAAAACCGCGACCTGCGACACCGGCGCGAAATCCCGCCCGGCGTCGTATGGCATCTTCACGTGCATGGACGGATTGATGGTGAGCGTAGAGATGCCCATCAGCAGCGTATAGCCGTCCGGCGCGGCGCGCGCTACGGCCTCCGTGCCGATCATCGAGGCCGCCCCCGCGCGGTTGTCCACGACGACCTGCTGCCCCAGGAAATCGGAGAGCTTGGGCGCGATGAGCCGCGCCGAGATATCGGTGCCGCCGCCCGGCAGCGAAGGCACTATGAGGCGGACTGGACGAGTGGGGTACGTCTGCGCGCACCGCATCCGCCATCGCAACCGCCAGCACCAGCGCCAGGACGCCGTGTCCTGACGGATACGGGTGACGAATACAGGTGACGATTACGTGTGACGAAAAACACGTGCGCTTCGCTTCCTTCCCCTCACCCTTATCTCATCACCCTCACCTCGTCACCCTCATCTCGTCACTTTATCGCCTGGGGATTGATCGGCGACCCCACCGCCCCCGTGATCGGCAGCGGCGGGCCGCAGAAGAGAAACTCGTACACCCGGTCCTTCATGCAGTCGTCGGCAAGGTCCTTGAGATAGAAAATCTCGCCCATGGTGATGCCGATCATGGGAATCACGATCCAGTGCCACGGCTGGAAGGCTTCGGTGCTTTCGTTCGGGCGCACTTCGCAGCCCCAGGTGTCGAAGCAGATCGCGGCGATCTGCTTGTTGTGTATCCACTCGCAGGTCTCGAAGCGCAATCCCGGCGCATCCCCCGCGGCGTAGGCGCCCCAGTCGCCCTGCGCCAGGCACTGCTCCATCTGGCCGGTGCGCACGATCACGAAGTCGCCACGACGCACTTCGACGTTCTGTGCCCTGGCGCACGCGTCGAGCTCGACGTTGCCGATGCCGTAACCGTCCTCGAGGTAGTCGCCGCCCAGAAAGCGCGGGACGTCGAGCAGCACGCCGCGGCCGACCATGCGGTCGCGCGTCTTGTGTATGCCGTTCTTCTTGGCGCCGGTAGAGTCGACCAGCCTCGCGTCGTAGCCGTTCCACATCCTGTCGCCGTAGAAAATATGGCCCAGCGCGTCCCATTGGGTGCCGCACTGCAGCGGCATCGAGACCATGTCGTCGGCGTAGCGGATCTTGCCCGCGTCCTGGGTTCCTGCCACGGCGTCGGTGCCGGTCGCGAGCATGGTGTGTATGGGATTGAAGCGCCCGCCCCACCCCGTCCTCTGCGGGCCGTTCGAATTGAAGTCGAGACCGAGCGCGAAGGTCTTTCCCCGCTTCACCAGCGCCGCGGCCTTGACGATGTCCTCCGGTGTCACGTAGTTGAGCGTGCCGAGCTGGTCTTCCGGCCCCCACTTTCCCCAGTTCTTGGTTCGAGCCGCCATCTCCTCGAGCGTGCGCAGAGTGACGTCGCGCTTGAGATTGTTCCTGGGGATCATTTTCATCGGCGTTTTGGTTGCAGCCTGCGACATGTCTCGGCTCCTCCGTTCAGGGAAGCCGATTGTAGAACCTATCCCGAACCTATCTCAACAACAGGCCCGCACGGTAGAACGTCGCTTCAGGATTGTGCTCAAAGCTACAGGAGGATCTCATGCCCAAAATCCTTTCGGCCGGCGTCATTCCCGCGCGCCGCACCGCGACGGGCTGGCGCCTGCTCGTGCTGCGCGCCTTCCGCAACTGGGATTTCCCCAAGGGAGTGGTGAAAGAAGGCGAGGAACCCGCGGCGGCCGCGGTGCGCGAGGCTGAAGAGGAGGCCGGGCTCTCCGATCTCAAGTTCGCTTTCGGCGACACGTATCGCGAAACCCTGCCTTATGCGGGCGGCAAAGTCGCGCGATATTACATTGCGGCCACCGACCAGGAGCGTATCGCCCTTCCCGTTTCAGCGGAGCTCGGGAAAGCGGAGCATCACGAGGCGCGCTGGGTGAACTTCGTAGAAGCCGCCGAGCTCCTGCCCCCCCGGCTCAAGCCCATCCTCGAATGGGCGCAGAAAACGCTCGAGGCGTCCTGATCGGCACTCAATCGAGCGTTATCTTCTGCGCTCGAATGACCCTGCCCCAGCGCTCGATCTCCGCGCGCAGCCAGCGATCGAGCTCCAGCGGCGTGCTGCCTGCACAGCCACAGCGGCATTGAACGTCAGCGCGAGCCCGACCACTATCAGCCGCCGATTCATTTGCTTCCTCCACGTTTGTCTCAGCATAGCGTCCCGCACGCTCACTCGCATAGCGGCGGCGGATTCGAGTTAAGATATGCGGCCCAATCGTCACTGCGTCGCCTGATCACTTCGTTCACCTCTTGCAAGGAACGGGAAATGGACACGATGCCGGTTATCGGCGGCGAGCGCACGCTCGACGAGGTAAAGAAAGAAGTCCTGCGCCGCGCCGCGCACCACAGCCCGTTCGAGGGCGTGCGCCGCGATGACGTCGAGAAGATCGTGGGCGGGCTCACCAGCCTGGACAGGGACCATTGGGCCGAGCAGTGGTGCAAGGTGGGACTCGCTTACGAGGTCAGGGCCGACGCGCTCGAGAAGCAGGCCGCGAACGGCAAGGAAGTCGGCGACACCTACTTTCTGGCCTTCAATTACTGCAGCCTTGGACGCTACCCTGTCGCTAGCACGCCTGGAAAGAAGGAAGCCTACAAACACTCTTTGCGGATGTTCCGGAAGGCGGCAAAATATTTCGACCCGCCGCTGCAGATCGTCGACTACCCGTGCGGCGATCTGAAGCTCACCGGATACCTGCAGGTCCCGAGGGGCGTAGCGAAGCCGCCCGTGGTGCTGCATTGGGGCGGCGTCGACGGCTGGAAGGAGAACCGCCAGCACGCGAGCGCCGTCCTGCATCGCCTCGGACTGGCCACGTTCACGATCGACATGCCGGGCACCGGCGAGCATCCCGTCAAGTACATCGATCCCAGGGCTGAGCAGACCTACTCCGCGGCGATCGACCTGCTCACAAAGCGCACCGACATCGACGGCAGCCGGATTGCCGTCTGGGGCGGCAGCTTCGGCGGCTATTGGGCGGCGCGGCTGGCGTACACCGAGGCGAAGCGACTTCGCGGCGCGGTGTTCCATGGCAGCAACGTTCACTACGGGTTCCAGCGTGAATGGCTGACACCCGCGCTCACGAAAACAGCCTCGACCTACCTATTCGGCCCGGCCAGCTTGTTCGAGGCGCGCAGCACGGCGATGGGCGTGAAGACGCTGGAAGAATTCCTCGCTGCCGCGCCCAAGCTTTCCCTGAAGGATATGGGCTTGCTCGACCAGCCGTCGGCGCCGATCCTCGGCATCAACGGCAAGCTCGATGACCAGGCCCCGGTTCAGGACATCTACCTGCTGATGGAGCACGGCAGCCCCAAGGAAGCGCGCATCTATCCCGAGGGTGGCCACATGGGCCGCACGCCCGGGAAAGATGCGTCCGAGATCACGGAGACGATCGCGGCGTGGCTCAAGGGAAAGCTTTCCCCTTGAGTTGAACAGTGAACGGTCAGCGGTCGGCGTGAACGACAAGCCAGTCAGATGTCAAAGCATCGTCACCCACCACTCGTCACTCGTCACCCGTCACTCTTCACCTAGCGAAGCGCCAGATGGCCGACTTCAAACTCCTGAACTACGCCGGTGCTAACGGCGAAGCCCGGCCCGCGATATTGAAAGGCAGCGACGCGGTCGTCGATCTCCAGGACGCGCTGCCGGGCAAGCCGTGGGCGAGCTCCACCCTCGCTGTGCTGGGCGCGTGGGAGGAGGCCCTGCCGTCGCTGCACGCGCTCGCCGCGCAGAGCGCCAGGAGCCGCCAACTCGCAGAAGTGCGGTTGCTGGCGCCGCTCATATATCCGCCCGCGATCTATTGCGCCGGGGCGAACTACAACGCGCATGCGAAGGAAATGTCTGCGGACGGCAAGGGCGGCGTGGACAAGACGACCACCCGCCCGTATTTCTTCCTCAAATCCGCACCGCACTGCGTGATCGGCCCAGGCGCCGAGATCCGGCTGCCCACGGTCTCCAAGCAGGTCGACTGGGAAGGGGAGTGCGCGGCCGTTATCGGGCGGCGCGGCCGCAACATAGCGGCGAGCGACGCGATGAAGCACGTCGCGGGCTTTACCTGCATGAACGACCTCTCTGCGCGCGATCTCTCGCGCCGGCCCGACTGGCCGCGCTTCGGCGTCGACTGGTTCGGCCACAAGAATTTCGAGACGTCCGCGCCGATGGGGCCGTGGATCGCTCCTGCCGATCAGATCGCAGACATCTACGCCTGCCAGCTCAGGCTCTGGGTCAACGAAGAGAAGATGCAGGACACGCTCGTCGCCGACCTGATCTTCAACATCGCCGAGCTGATCGAATATCTCAGCCGCCGGGTAACGCTGCTCCCAGGCGATATTATAGCGACCGGCACCCCTTCCGGCGTCGGGCGCCCGCGCGGCATCTTCCTGAAGCCCGGCGACCGGGTGCGCATCGAAATCGACCGGATCGGTGTGCTGGAGAATCCGGTGACGCAGGGTGAATGATGGTGTATCGGGCAATCATCGCGATCACGCTCGCGCTCGGACCAACGGGGGCAATCGCGCAGACCTATCCCACCAAGCCGATCCGCTTCCTGGTGCCATTCGGCCCCGGGGGCGTCGGGGACATCACGGCGCGGGTAGTGGCGCAGAAAATGAGCGAGCAGATGGGCCAGCAGATCATCATCGACAACCGGCCTGGCGCCGGCGGCGTAGTGGCCACCGAGATCGTGGCGAAGGCCGAGCCCGATGGGCACACCATGCTGCTGCTCAACAACGCGCACGCCATCAGCACTTCGCTGTTCAAGACGCTGCCCTACGACACGCTCAGGGATTTCGCGCCGGTCGGGACCGTCGGCACGTTCAGCATCGTCATCGTGGTGAGCCCGGATTCGTCGCTCAAGTCGGTGAAGGACCTCATCGCGCAGGCGAAAGCGAATCCCGGCAAGATGAACGCGGGCACGGTGCTGCTGGGCGCCACGCAGCACCTTTCGGCCGAGCTCTTCAAGTCGATGGCGGGCGTGGACCTTACGACCGTGCCTCACAACACCACCGGCGCCATGATCGCGTCACTGCGCGGCGGCGGCGTCCAGGTTGCGTTCGATTTCATCGCTCCGCTGATCGGGCAGGTCAAGTCGGGCGCGCTACGCCCGCTCGCGGTCAGCACGCGCAAGCGCTTTCCCGGGCTCCCCAACATACCCACCGTCGCGGAAAGCGGCGTGCCGGGCTACGAGGTCACGTCCTGGAACGGGATCGGCGTCCCGGCGAAGACGCCGCGCGCGATCGTCGCGCGCCTCAACAAGGAGATCAACAGCGCACTTGCCGCTCCCGATCTCGTCCAGCGCTTCCAGGACATGGGCATGGAGACTTTCCCGGGCACGCCCGAGGCATTTCGCGAGCACATCGCCGCCGAGATCGCGAAATGGAAGTCCGTGATCGAGAAGGCCAGGATTCCCAAGCAGTGATCAGGCCGCGCTGTCGACCGTCTCGGACGACAGCGCGGCGGCGAGCGCGTCATTGACGCGCTCGAGCCAAACGAACTTCAGCTTCTCGCGCGCTTCGGCGGGAACGTCCTCGAAATCCCTGCGATTGCGCGCGGGCAGCATGACGGTCGTGATTCCGGCGCGGAGCGCCGCCAGCACCTTCTCCTTGACGCCGCCGATCGGGAGAACGAGACCGCGCAGGCTGATCTCGCCCGTCATGGCGATATCGCTGCGCACGGGGCGCTGCGTGAGCAGCGAAGAGAGAGCCACGAACATCGCTACGCCCGCGCTCGGGCCGTCCTTGGGCGTAGCGCCCGCCGGTACGTGGACATGGATGTCGGATTTCTCCAGCTGCGCGGCGTCGATTCCCAGCTCCTGCGCCCGCGACTTCACCAGCGACAGCGCCGCCTGCGCGCTTTCCTTCATGACGTCCCCGAGCTGTCCCGTGAGGATGAGCTTGCCGCTGCCGGACATGCGCGAGGCCTCGATGAAGAGGATATCGCCTCCGACCGGCGTCCATGCGAGCCCCGTCGCCACGCCGGGGACGGCGGTTCGCATCGCCACTTCGGATTCGAACTTGAGAGGTCCCAGTATCGGCGGCAGGTCTTCCACCTCTATTCTCACCCGCGTCTTCACGCCTTCGGCGATCTGCATCGCAACATGCCGGAATACCGTGCCGATCTCCCGCTCGAGATTGCGCACGCCCGCCTCACGCGTGTAGTCGTGGATGATCGAGAGCAGCGTCTCGTCGCTGATCTCGCACTGCTCCGCCTTGAGCCCGTTGGCATCCAGCTGGCGGGCAACCAGGTAGCGGCGCGCGATCTGCAGCTTCTCGTGCTCGGTGTAGCCCGGTATCTGAATGATCTCCATCCGGTCGCGCAGCGGCCCGGGGATCGTGTCGAGCACGTTTGCCGTGCAGACGAACATCACTCGCGACAGGTCGTACGGGACCCCGAGATAGTTGTCGCGGAAGGTCGCGTTTTGCTCCGGATCGAGCACTTCGAGCAGCGCGGACCCAGGATCGCCGTGGAAGCCGCCCGCACCGAGCTTGTCCACCTCGTCGAGCATCATCACGCAGTTGCGCGTGCCGGCCTTGCGCATGTTCTGGATGATGTTGCCCGGCAGCGAGCCGATGTAGGTGCGCCGATGGCCCCGGATCTCGGCCTCGTCGTGCACGCCGCCCAGGCTTACGCGCACGAACTCGCGGCCGGTCGCTTTCGCAATGCTCTGGCCGAGCGAGGTCTTGCCGACCCCGGGCGGGCCGACGAAGCACAGAATCGGGCTCTTGCCCGACGGATTCAGCTTGCGCACCGCCAGGTACTCGAGGATGCGCTTCTTGATCTTCTCCAGCCCGTAGTGGTCGGCATCGAGTATGCGTCGTGCCTCGGCGACATCGATGGCAGCGGGCTCCGGGTTCTGCCACGGCAGCTCGACGAGCCAGTCGAGGTAGGAGCGCACCATCGAGTTCTCGCCGGCGCCTTCGGGCATGCGCGCGAGGCGCTTCAGCTCCTTGCGTGCCTGCTTCTCGACTTCCTCGGGCATTTTGGCCTCGGCAATCGCCTTCTCCAGCTCCGCGATTTCGGCGGTCGTATCTTCGCCCTCGCCCAGCTCCTTCTGGATCGTGCGCAGTTGCTCGCGCAGGAGGTGCTCGCGCCCCTTGGCGTCGATGGATTCCTTGGTGCGCTCGTTGATCTCGTGCGACAGCCGCATCACCTCGGCGCGGCGCGAAAGGTGCTCGAGGAGCTTGTCGAGCCGGGTCCTGAGGTCGAAGGTCTCGAGCATCGCCTGCTTCTCCTCGACGGACGCTTCCATCAAACCGGCGATGAGATCCGCGAGCCGCGCAGGCGACTCGATGTTGTCCAGCCCCGCGACCATTTCCTCGGGAACCTGGGGCAGCATCTTCAGGATTTCGACGGCGCGCTGCTTGACGCTCAACGCACGCGCTTCGATGTCGGGACCGGTCTCCGGATGTTCCTCGAGACGTTGCACGCGCGCGACCGGAAAATCCCAGCCCTCCAGGAACTGGAGCACCCGGAAGCGCTGCTCGCCCTGGGAGACGACGTGGTGCGAGCCGTCGGGCCCGGTCACGTAACGCAGAATGTTGGCGGTCGTGCCGACCCAGTACAGGTCGTCAGGACCGGGCTCCTCGACGTCCTTGTTGCGCTGGAGCAGCACCCCGACCGGCTTTTGCATGCGCACCGCGTGCTGCGCGGCCGCGCGCGAACGCTGCCGCCCGATGGTGATCGGGACGACGACGCCGGGGAACAGAACGACATTGCGCACCGGCAATATGATGACGGCGTCGTCGGGCAACGGCCGCAGCTTGCGCGCTTCCTGGACGTTCTCGGCCCCTGGCTGCGGCGGCGCCGGGCGCTGAGCTTCATCCATCCTGACCGCGTTGTTCTCGAGTTCGTTGTCCATGGGTGTCCCGTCAGCGCCGCTTACGCAAGCTCAGAATCAGGCAGCCGTCGGCCCACTTCCGCGCTGCAAGCTCGAGCGATTCCGCGGGCAGCGGAATACGCCGCTCGAAATAGCCGTATGGGATTTCGAGCCGCCGGATCGCGCACGCGCGATCCTGCAAAGGAATGCGGCGCTCGGCCCGGACCAGCACGCTGTGCCGCTCGTGCGTCACCTCGACCAGCTCGGGAGACACCCCCGGCAGAGCGACGACTATGGTGATTTCGCCATCGTCTTCGAACATGTCGACCGGCGGCTCCCAGGCGGTAACCGCGCCGGGCGCGCCCAGGCGAAAGAACTGGCGGTGCATGCGCTCCGCTTCTTCCAGCAGCTGCAAGGCTTCCGTCCACATCCGCGCTGTCGGATCACGTGAGGCCATGTTTGGCAGCCCTTTTTCGGATTCTCGAGATGGCTATGCACCGCATATGGGGGCAAAGTTGGCCGAGGCAAGTGCTAGCCTGCCGCCTAATCCCATGAAGCACCTGAGATATTCCCCGTCGGCCGGTTTGCCGGGCCGGCCTCTCCTGGCGTTGGAGCGGAAGAAGGGCTTTGCGTTCAACCCCGCCTATACTGGAGTCCCTACTCACGAAAACGCAGCAGCCATGAAAACCTTCCTTCCCTTGACGATTCCGGCCTTGTGCCTGCTCGGAATCGTGGCGGCGCCCGCACTGGCCGCCGATGTCAGCGAGCAAAAACGGCACGCTTACGAGGCGGTGGAACGCAATGCGCAGCAGATCGCCACCGTCGGAGACGCTCTCTATTACTACGCCGAGCTCGGCATGCAGGAATTGGAAAGCGCGAAGTTCCTGAAGGAAACACTGGAAGGCATAGGCTTCGCCGTCGAGGTAGGGGGCGCGGGACTGCCGACCAACGTCTGGGCAAAATGGGGCAAGGGCAAGCCGGTGATCGCCATCGTCACCGAGATCGACGCGCTGCCGGAAGGCTCGCAGACACCGGGCAGCATCCCGCGCAAGCCGCTTGTTTCCGGCGCGCCCGGGCACATGGAAGGCCACAATACCCACGGCGGCGTCGCCGTCGGTGCAGCCTATGCGCTCAAGCGCACGATGGAGCGCTACAACCTTCCGGGGACGGTGGTGCTCTCGTTCGGTCCGGCGGAAGAGCAGCTGATAAGCCGGCCGTTCCTGGTGCGGGCGGGCTACTTCAAGGATGTCGATGCCGCCGTTCTCATCCATCTTGGAGACAGCCTGGGCACCGCCGTCGGACTGCAGAACTACGCCGCCATCAGCGCCAAATTCACGTTTCACGGCAGAACCGCCCATGGCGCGGTCGCGCCGTGGGAAGGCAAAGACGCCCTCGATGCGGTCGAGCTCATGAGCATCGGGCTCGACAAGCTGCGCGAGCACCTGCGCCCCACCTATCGCGCGCACCGCACGATCACCATGGGCGGCATTCAGCCCAACATCATTCCCGATCTCGCCCAGATCTGGTGGTACGTACGCGACGCGACCGGTCCGTGGGCCAAGGAGAACTACGACAAGCTGGTCAATATCGCGAAGGGCGCGGCGCTGATGACGGACACCACCGTGGACATCGAGGTCGTCGCCTCGGCCTGGCCGCAACTCGCCAATCGCGCGCTGGCGGAGGCAATTCAGAAAAACGTCGATGCCGTGGGCATGCCCAGTTGGAGCGAAGAAGAGGTGAAATTCGCTCGGGATTTTCAGGCCGCAGCGGGCAAGCCGCAAATAGGGCTCAACACGAAGGTTCGGCCCTTCGGCGGGCGGCCGCAGGCGTTTTCGTCGAACGACAACGGCGACGTGACGTGGAACGTGCCGAGCGCATTGCTCAATTTCCCGTCCATGGTGCCGGGCATCGCGTCGCACAACTGGCAGGCGGGCGTGACGCCGACGATGTCGATCTCGCACAAGGGCATGGTCGCCGGGTCGAAAGCGCTGGCCGCTTCGGTCCTCGACCTGATGACTTCACCCGACCTGCTGCAAAAAGCCCGGGAAGAATTCCAGCGGGCCACGAAAGACACGCGCTACTTCTCGCTGCTGCCGCCGGACGCCAAGCCGCCGCTCGACATGAACCGCGAGATCATGGAACGCTACCGGCCCGAGATGCGAAAGCATTACCTGAACGCCAGGCCGGAATTCAAATGAACGGGGAATTCCCGAACGCGGTCGGAACCGGAAGCGGGTCGGCGGCACGCGGCTGCAGCTGAAAGCCGCCGCCGCCCGCCCATTGCAAACCTACGCACGTCCGGTACAACGCGGGGCCACTGTCCTACCCCACAGTGGAGCCGGCCCGCCCCGAGCCGGCTCCCGCCGAAGCCCGGTCAGGCGGGCTTCAACTGGTCGGCCGAAGTCTTGCCGTCCTTGCCGCGCACCAATTCGAACTGGATGTTCTGACCTTCCGCCAGCGTCTGCATGCCGGCGCGCTCGACGGCCGAGATGTGCACGAACACGTCCTTCGAGCCGTCGTCCGGCTGGATGAAACCGAAACCTTTGGTCTTGTTGAACCACTTCACTTTTCCGATAGGCACAATAGTCTCCTCTTGGGCGAACGCGGCTGCAGGGCCGGCCATCCCGGTCTTTCGGCCGGGATGCAAAGTGTAATGCATCATGCCCCGTGGCGCACCACGGCGCATGAAATTGGGCAAATGCGGTTCTGCAGGACGATGCCCCGGGGCCCCCCGTGGGTTGACCGGCGCCCGGCGTGCGGTAGATCCCGCGGGAATAATCCGGCGCGCAGCGTCCGGATTATTTCTTGTTGAACTCCTTCCACGGATCCTTCACGCTCGGGATCGTCTCCAGCTCAACGTTCATGACCCGGTCGCCGACCTTGCGCGTCTCGCGGATATAGATGTTCTGCACGATGTCGCGGGTCTCCGGATCGACCGCAATGGGCCCGCGGGGGCTGTTCGGATTCTTGTAGTTCGCCAGAATCTTCATCGTTTGTTCCGGGTTGACCTTGCCTTTCTGTTCCCGGATCGCGTCGTAAATCGCGTCCATCGCATCGTATGCGCCGACCGCAATGAAACCGGGCGGCACGGCCTTGCCGTAGTCGCGTTCCCACGCGGCGATGAACGCCTTGTTTGCGGGGCGGTTGCCGGCCATCGAGTAGTTCCAGGCGGAGATGTAGCCGATCGGCGCATCTCCCATATTGATGAGCTCTTCCTCGGTGACGGAGTCGCCGGTGCCTATGAACGGTATGCCCGCCTGGCGTAGCCCGAGGTCGCTGTAAGCCTTCTGGATGGCGGTCGAAGTCGGACCGGCGGTCACCATGTTGAAGATCACGTCGGGCTTGATGTCCTTCGCCTTCTGCATGTAGGAAATATAATCGGGATTCTTGATCGGCATGCGCACGCTGCCGGTGATCTGACCGCCGCCATCCGTGAACCCCTTGATGAATGCGGCTTCGGCGTCGTGGCCGGGAACGAAGTCGGTCACCATGGTGTAGGCGCGCTTATACTTCTTTGCCGCCCAGATCCCGATGTGATATGAAGGCTGCCACAACGTGAGCGACAGCCGCACGATGTACGGCGAGCGCTCGGTGAGGACCGATGCGGCGGCGTTCATGATCACCAGCGGCGTCTTCGATTCGGTCAGCAGCGGCGCGACCGACATGGCATTGGGCGTCCAGATGAATCCGGTCAGGAAATCCGGCTTTTCCCGGACGATCAGCTCCTGGGCGAGCTGCTTCGCCTTGTCCGGATTGGGGCCGCCGTCGTCGCGCACGATGAGCTCGACCTTCACGCCGGGTGGGAGCTTACCGGCGTTTTCCTTCATGTAGAGCTTGATGCTCTTGTCGATCTGGTCGCCGAGCGAGGCGAACGGGCCGGACGTGGTGGTCAAAAGGCCGATCTTGACTGTCTGCGCAACCGCGCCACCCGCCAGCAGCGCGAGCCCGCAGCAGAGCATTGCCGTCCATCTTGCCAATGTTCTCATCACTTTCTCCCCTTAAAAGGCCGAAGCTCGATGCTGATTCCCCGCGTCCACGGATTCCGTCATTCGGCCTTGATTCCGGCCGCCTTGATTACCTTTCCCCACTTGTCGATTTCGCGCTTCAGGAACGCGCCGAACTCCTCGGGTGTCGTGGGCACTGCTTCCGCCCCCTGTGCCGCGAGCGCGCTCTTCGCCTCCGCCAGATTGAGGCTGTAGACCACATCGCGATTTACCTTGGAGACGACTGTCCCCGGGGTCTTCGCGGGCGCGAACAGGCCGAACCACACACTTGAATCGAGCCCCGGGAATCCGGCCTCGGGAGCGCTCGGAATGTCGGGGGCTGCGGAGAACCGCTTCTCGCTCAGCACGGCGAGCGCCCGGAGGCGGCCCGCCTTGACCTGGGCGTTGGCCGTCGTCGTCGAAAGAAATGCGGCCTGCGTTTCGCCTGAAACCAGCGCGGTAAGGGCGAAGCCAGCGCCCTTGTACGGTATGTGCACGAGCCTGGCACCCGTCATCTGGTTGAACAACTCGCCGGAAAGCTGGCTGCTGGTGCCGCCGCCAGCGGAGGCGTAATTGACGCCTCCGGGCTTGGCCTTTGCGTAGGCCACGAATTCCTTGACGTTCGCGGCAGGCACCGACGAGTGCACGACGAGCGCGATGCCGGAATTCGTCATCAGCGAAATGGGTGCGAAGTCCCTGACCGGGTCGTAAGCGAGCTTCTTGAACAGGAACTGAGCGGCTGCATGGGTGCCGATGTGGCCGACGAACAGCGTATAACCGTCAGGCACCGCGTTCGCCGCGATCTCGGCACCGATGATGCCGCCTACTCCGGGACGGTTGTCAACCACTACCTGCTGGCCCCAGCGCTCGCTCAGCTTCTGCCCAACGAAGCGCGCCGCAATGTCGGAGGTGCTGCCGGGCGATCCTGTAATGAGCCGGACGGGGTGGTTGGGATAGTCCTGCACCGCGTTCGCCCCCGCACCCGTAGCCGCGGCAACCGCCGGGGCCCACATTATCGCGAGGATGCGCGCAGCCATCCGGAACTGCATTCACTTCCTTCTCGTTGTTATCGCGTGCTGCACTGATAGGGTAGTCTGGCGGCCGTGTCCATGCAATCGATTTGCCACGGGTTTCCGCCTCGTCAGCCTTCGGTATTGCTTCCCTTTCTCCTGATAAGTCATGCGTTTCCCCGGCCGGAAAGCGCGAACGGCCGTAGCGCCGGGGGTTGGCAGCACTGTCTGGACGAGAACCGGCGTTGCGCTGTCGTTGTCACACGTCGACGGCGAGTCCCCTAGCAAAGGGTATCTGGTGAGATTGCCGACCTTACTAACGATCGCGAGCCTCGCGCTGTGCGCGTCAACCGTGCAACCGCTGCTTGCTCAGCAAGGCAGGGCTCCGGGCGTGCAGATCGGGGCCAAAGACGACTTACGCGCCATTCCTGCTACCGATCGGACCTTCCTGGAGAAGGCCGCACAGGTCGGTCAAGCCGAAGTCCAGGCCGGAGCGCTGGCGTCCGCCAAAGCTTCCAGCGAGAACGTGCGCAATTTCGCCCAGGAGATGCTCCAAAACCACAGCAAAGTACGGAAGGAACTGGAAGGCCTCGCGGCCGCCAAAGGCATCAAGCTTCCCGACCGGCCCGGCACGGCCCAGGAAGATGCATTGAAGGAACTGGAACGTCTGTCGGGAAGCGAGTTCGACCGGCGCTATCTGGCCGACTCGGGCATCCGGGACCAGGAAATTTCACAGAGGATTTTCCGGGAAGCCAGGAAAAACACCCTCGATCCGGACTTGCAATCCCTGATAGACCGGGCGTTGCCGACGATCACGAAGCAACTGGAGACGGCGCGCAAGCTGGCGTCCTCGAATTAGGAATTGGAGCAGCCGTCGCGCCATTCCTGAAAGAGGCGCTTGGGTATGGCGCCGTAAACCATCAGCATATTGTTCACGGCTTCGGCTATCCGGAAATCCACTGCGAGGCTGCAAAGCGCGTAGGCTTCAGCCGCCGACAGTCCTTTGCCCTGCAGAAATTGCACCGTTTCCCGGATGGCATTCCGCAGAGCCTGGTTGAGATCGGGGTCCATTCCCATCGAATAGTAGTTCGCCTCATCCTCCGCCCGCGGCCATTTCATCGATTTGCCTTCGCCCTTGTGCACGATGAGTTGCACGATCGGCGCGAGAGATATTTCGATGGCGGTCCCGTCCACCTCGCCGTCGCCCTGGCAGGCGTGCCCGTCACCGGTGTAGAACAACGCGCCTTCGTTGAACACCGGCAGGTACAAAGTGGCGCCTGCGACGAGATGCTTGAAATCGATATTGCCGCCAAAGGAGCCGGGCGGTTTCGTGTTGACGCGAACGAGCTCCGGAGGCGGCGCGACCGCGACGATGCCCATGAACGGGGCGAGCGGCACTTCGATGCGGTGGGAAAACAGCGCCACCTTGCGTTCCACGTCGAGCTCGATCACCTTCTGTTCCGGCTGCGCCAGCAAGTCCGGCACCGCACCCGAGCCCGGCCCAGTCGAATTGACCCCATAGGGCACCCGAATCTCCACGTCGAGGATCCGCACCTCGAGCATGTCGCCGGGTCGTGCGCCTTCGATGTATATCGGCCCGGTCACGATGTGCGGCCCCGCGTTCGCACCGCGCTTCACCTGTCGATGGATGTCGATGGCCTCGGGCAGCACTTTCTCGACGGAAATACCCGCCCGTCCAAAGAACGTCACCGGGTCATCCGGAGTGTTGATCCCCTGGTGCGTTACTGTTTCGATCCGGACGGTATCGCCGGACTTCACGCGCAGCACCGGCGGCCGGTCCGCCGCGATCCAGCCCCAGATCACGGTCTCCGGCGTAGAGCGCAGCGCAGCATCAACTGTATACATGAGGTGGTCCGCTCCAGCCGACTTGAAAACACGCAAGCAACCCTATCCTCCCACTTCCACCGCTTCTGCGTCACCGAAAATCAGCAATCCCCGCACCGCCTTGCGTGGATAGAGCGCCGCCACCGCCGCGCGGTAGCCTGCAAGCTGCGCTTCGTACTTCGCAGACAGCGCTCCTTCGCCGGGCTTTTCTCCCGTCTTGTAGTCCAGTATCCACACTTCGTCGTCGAATTCCACCAAGCGGTCGATGCGGCACACGTCGCCCGCCGCGCTCGCGTACGAGACCTCGTTGAGCGCGCGCCGGAACTGGCGAGGATCGAAGAAGCGCGCGAGCGCCGGCGCGGCAAGGAGTCGTTGCGCCTGGTCCCACATCGGCCCGAACGCGCGCTCGGTCAGGGCGAGCGCGCGCCGGATAGTCGCACGCTCGGCCGGCGCGCCGCCGGTGAGGCGCTCCATCAGCGAGTGGAAGTTCACGCCGTAGGCGAGCCCCGCCCCGGCCGGCAGCTCGCGGCGCTCCCCGGTCGGCAGCGGCGCGTTGAGCCGGGGATCGATCCGGACTGCTGCCGCACCGGGTCGCACTTCCTTCCTGCTAGCCGCTTTGTCCGCGGACAGATCGTCACCATGCACTGCTGCGGCAGCCGGGTCGTCCGCGCAGCGTGAGGCTGCGAGCGTCGCCGCGCGGGCTTTGTCGTACCAAGGTCCCGGTTTGCCCCGCACTTCATAGCCGCTCACAATAAGCGCCTGCTGCGCGCGCGTCATCGCCACGTAGAGCAGGTTCAGCTCTTCGCGCTCCGCAAGCTGCTTCTCGCTTTCCACGATTGCCTGCTGGACCCTGCTCTGCTCGTTCTTGACCGAGGAGAGCGAGAAGTAACGCGGGCTCGCCTCACCAGGCGGCCAGTCGACGAGCGCGTCGTAGCCGCGGCCGGAGTCCGGCGGGCTCGCCGCGTCGAGCAACCACACGACCGGCGCCTCCAGTCCCTTCGCCCCGTGCACGGTGTAGATGCGCACTGCGTTGCCCGCGTCGCCGACGATGCCCTCGTCGGGCGCCTCTTCGGCCGGCGCCTCGCGCAGGTCCATGAGCTCGTGCAGGAAGCGCGGCAGGCTCGGATAACGCCCCGAATCGGTGTCGAGCGCGCGCTGCATGAATGCCTGGAGGTTGGCGCGCACCGTGCCGCGCATCGCCTCCGGCACCGTCGCGTGGTAGCGCTCCGGCACGTCCGCTTCGAAATAAATGCGGTCGAGCTGGTCGTGCACCGGCGCGGAGCCGGTGCGCTCGAGCCAGCGCGCGAGCAGGCGGCGTGCACGCTCGAGTGCCGGGCTCGCGCCGCCGACCTGCTGCAGGCGTTCCCACCACGTGCCCTCGTTTCGCTCTCCTCCCGCTGCGGCGAGCAACTTCAGGTCCTCGTCCGTGCAGCCGAACACCGGGGAGCGCAGCGCGTGCGCCAGCTTGAGATCGGCAAAGGGCGAAACGAGGAACTCGAGCAGCGCGACCATGTCCTTCGCCTCCAGCGTGTCGAGCAGACCGCCGTAGCGCGAAGTGACGAACGGGATCTGCGCGAGCCGCAGCGCGCGCTCGTAGATCGCGAGGTGCGTGCGCCGGCGCACGAGAACCATGATGTCGCGGTACTCGAAGCGGCGGAACTTGCGCCCCGCCATGTCGTCGGCGACCTGCCAGGTGGCGTGGATCTCCCGGATATGCGCAGCTAGCAGGTCCGCCTCGCGCCGGCGCCGGCTGTCCTCCACGTCGATGAGCGGCGTCGCGAGAGGGTTGCGCAGCCGCGCCGCATCCACGGGACCGGGCTCGACCGCAGGATCCGCCCGCACCAGCGGCAGCACCTCGACGCGCCCCGGCTTGCTCGCGTAGTGAACGGCGTGCCTGTCGAATCCCTCGAAAGCCGGCTGGGACCCGAACAGGTTGTTCACGACGTCCACGACCGGCTGCGGGCAGCGGCGCGTTTCGTGCTGCGGCACCTCGTCCGCGCTAAAATTCCCTACGAGGTAATCCGTTGCCAGATCGAAGAGTCGCGACTCGGCGCGCCGGAAGCGGTAGATCGACTGCTTAGGGTCGCCCACCGTGAGCACCGTGGGCCGCATGTCCGCATCCACGGCCGCCTCGAGCCAGCTTTTGAGCGTCAGCCATTGCAGCGGGTTGGTGTCCTGGAACTCGTCGAGCAGGATGTGGCGGTAGCGCGAGTCGAGCTTGTACTGCATGTAGACCGCGTGGTCGCTCACCGAAACGAGGCGCCACGCATGCCACTCGATGTCGCCGTAATCGATCACGAGGCGCTCCCGCTTCACCCGATCGTAGGCGTCGAGGAGCGCGACGCCGCAGTGCAGGGCCGCGTCGTTGTAGCGGTAGCTCGCCTGATCGATGAGGTCCTGGCGCGCTATCTGCACTTTCTCGGCAAGCCGGTCGTGGAGCTCCAGGAAACGCGCTCGCTTTGCCCCGAGGCGTCCCGCGCTCCTGATGGTGTCCCGCCGGGGTTCCCCGTCCTCCCTTCTGAGGAGGACGGGGATTACAGCGCGGAGACGCTCAGCGGGTGCGCTTGCCTCGCACTCCTGCAGGCTGCGTCCGTAGCGCGCGTTTACCTGCCCCGTCTTCGCAGCGCTCTGCTCGAGCAGCCGCGCGTACTCAGCGAGCTCGCGACAGAACGTGGCGTCGGCGTAAAGGCTGCCCGCGACATCGTAGCCGGGCGCGACCCGCATGCCCGCCTGGATCTGCGCGAGCGCATAGCGGATTGGGTCTGCTCGTCCGTGCGTGTAGATCCACCACTCGGCGCGGCGGTAGAGGAAGCTCATGAGGACGCGCTGCGTGTTGTGCAGCCCGCAGTTGCGAAAGAGCTGATCGAGCCCCCGCGCCGCGGCGCTCCCCGGATCGCGCTGCGCCCGGCTTGCGAAAAGCTGCCAGGCCTCGTCGACGAGCGCGGATGTCTGTTCCACGAGGTTGACTTCACCCAGCGCGCCGGAATCGAGCGGAGCGCGCCGCAGGAGCTGCAGGAACCAGCTGTGGAAGGTGGCGATCGTGATCGACGGCTGGCGAGTAAGGAGCAGCTCGAGGAGCGAGCGCGCCCGGGGCAGCGCCGCGTCAATCTCGCCTTCGGGCATCTCGCGCTCCCGCAGGAATGTCCGCGCCGCCTCGTCGTCCACGGTCGCCAGCACGTGGAGCCATTCGCGCAAGCGCGTCGCCATCTCCCGCGCGGCCTTGCGCGTGAACGTGATGGCAAGGATCTGCGAAGGCGCCGCACCGTCGAGGAGCAGGCGGACGACGCGCGAGACGAGCAGCCACGTCTTGCCGCTCCCAGCGCAGGCCTCGATGACGACGCTGGCGCCGGGCGCCAGGGCCCGTGCAGCCAGCTCGCGCCCACTGTGGTCAGTCATGCCAATGATCCTTGCGGCACAGGCCGCGTGCTTCGCAGTACTCGCACGCGGCCGCGGTGCCCTGCGCCGGCAGCTGCGCCCCAGCCGCCAGCGCATCGAACACGGCGGCGAGGCGCTCCTGCGCCCCCTGCGCGAGCGCCTGGATGTCGTGGGGCGGCGTCACGGGCATTACGTCCTTGCGATCCACGGAGAGATATATCGCCTCGGTCACGGCCTCGCCCCATAGGAGCGCATAGACCGCGAGCTGGACGTCCTCACCCGGAATCTTGAGTAGCTCTTTGAGAGATTCTGCGTTTCTCGTCTTGTAGTCGATGACGGAAAACGCGAGCGATGAGGAAGACGCGGTGCCCGCTTCGGCCGGGGATGCCTCCCGTGAGTCGACCCGGTCGAGACGGCCTTGCAGTGTGACCGCGGCGCCCCCCGGCGTCGTGACCACCGAGCTTTTATCGACCTCTCCCCCGCGCCACGCCCAGCCCGCCGCTTCTCGCTCGCGCTGCCACGCAAGGTAGTCCGGAATGAGACCCTTCCACCGCTGGAGCCAGGCCCGGGCGAAGTAGTTGCGCGCGACCAGGGGAGCGAACGCTTGGTCGCTCAAGCGCTCGAGCTCACTCTGCGCCTGCACGGGGTCGAGAGCGGCCACGCGGGGCTGCGCGCGGTGAAACATCGCCAGCACGTGGTGCACGATGCTGCCGTAATCCCGCTTCTGAAGCTCCTCCTCCACCTCGTCGAGCTCCTTGAGCCCAAGCACGTAGCCAGCGTAGTACTGGTAGGGACACGCGACGAGGGAGTTGTAGGCGCTCGCCGAGATCCGGTGCGGCAGGAGCGCGCCCGCCGCGGGGGCTGGTGCGCGTGTTTTCTCAATCTCCGGCCCGCTATCGGCGGGCTGGACGCCGGCTTGCGCAAGCCGCGCCACCACGGTAGCGTCCTCGAGGCCGGCGCCGTAGGCGAGCTCATGCAGCGCAGCCAGACGCTCGAGCATCGGCGAAAGGAGGTTGTCTTCGCCCCCCATCATGCGCTGCCAGGTCATCGTGACCTCGCCGCTCGATGCGACCAGCGCCGCCAGCTCTTCGGTCATCTCGGCCACGCGCTCGGACCAGGTCGGCAGCCCGAGCTCGGAGCGCACGCCCTGGCTGAAGAACAGGGAAGCCGGGTCCGGCCCGGGCAGGTGCGCGGTATCGCTTCCGACGATCAGCACGGCGTCGAACGAGCGCAGGCGGGTCGCCGCGAGGCTCGTGAACACGACAGGACTTTCGATCGCGCGGTCCCGGAAAGTGGCAGCCTCGAGCTGGCGTGCGAGCCACCGCCGCCATTCGGCGAATTCGACGGCGAGCATCTCCGCGGCAAGCTCATTGCCCAGGCGGCCCAGGAGTTCCAGCAACTGGGAGCCCGCGCTGTCGCTGGCGAGCCCCGCTAGCAGACCGATCTCGTCGAGGCTCGTTCTGAGCGCGGCGAGCCAGCGCGGGATCGTGCGGCGGCGCGAATGCCCGAGGGCGTTGATGCCGCGGCCGATCCGCACGAGCATCTGCCTAACCGCCTGGTCACGTTTCGCGTCGGCGAGCTCGACGAAACGATCGAGCCCGGAGACCACGCTTTCCCTGCGCACGTAGCCCTCGAGTCGCCACACCGCGGCGCGCCGCTCCTCGCGCGGCCAGTCGTGAAATGCGAACGGCGACTTCATGAGGTCGAGCAGGTCGCGGTGGTAGCAATCGCCGCCTGCGATATCGAGCCAGCGGCCGATCGCCGTCGCGGCGCTGGTGGTCGAGAACGCCCAACCCGCCTCGTCTTTTACCAGCACCTGGGCCCGCTCGAGCAGCGCCCGCGCGCGCCGCGCCACGAGGCGGTCCTGCACCACCACCGCGATACGCTGCTTGCCCGCGAGAAGCCACTCGCGGAGGGTGACGTCCACCGCCTGCGCCTCCTGCTCCGCACTGGCAGTGCCGACGATGCGCAACCGACCCGCCAGTGCGCTCGCCGGATGCGCCGCCCTGAGAGCGAGCGAGCGCTCGCGCAGGCCGGGATGCTCTGCCGCGCGCGGCCAAGCCGCCGCAAGCGTCTGCGTGAGCGCATCGTCGCGCGCCTCGCGATCAGCGCTGAAGACGTGTACCGGTACGCGCTCGGCGTAGCGCTCGAGGAAGCGCTGCTCGCCTGGCGCGAGACGTTCAAGGCCGATCGCGTAGAGGGGGGCGGTTGCGCTCTCCGCGATGCGCGCGAGGCCGAGCTGGTAGGCGGACGCCGGGTCCACCTCGTCGGTCAAGCGCGCGAGCACGCGCCAAAGCTCGTGCACGAGCCGCGCCTCGAAGGTGAGCGATGCGCTGGACCTGGCCCGATAAGCGCCCTCGAGCTGGCGATTGAAGGCAGCGAAATCCTCCGGCAGCATCAGGTTGTAACGCGTCATCTCGTCGAACAAACCGGCGAGCTCGCCCGCGACGGCCCACAGGTCGGCCGAGGCGAGCCACGCGCGGCTGACGAGCTGCTGGTAGAGAAGCGCCTCGCGCGCCGCACGCGAGGCCACCGGCTTGTCGCCCGGAATTGCGGAGGCCCAGTGCTCCAGGGTGGTAATGCGCGGCAGCAGAAGCGCGGACAGACCCGTCGCGTCGCGTAGAGCCCGCGCGATGTCCGGGCTGGCGTGCAGATCCGGAACCAGTACCACCGCGTGCGAGAGATCCGGAAGCCGAGCCCGTTCGCACTCCACGACATCGCGTGCAGCCTGGGCAAGCAGGCGATGCGGAGCGGAGTCGATGCAGGTAATTCCGGGGGCTGCCGTCATCGAACGTCGACTATCCGGTCGCTGGGCCTGGCGCCCGCGAGAGGCATTTTGCGCGTCTTGGCGGTCGAGACGATGGGCGGGACCTTCACCACCGTCCATCGATAGCGCGACACGATAGCGGAAACCCTCGAGCGATTTGATGCGAATCCGAAGTTCCGGTTATTTCTCGAGCAGGCGATCCTTCTTTTTCACCTTTGCCCATTCAGAGGCGTAGCGCGTGGAAGGCTGAGCAGGGGCCCCATGCTTGCATGGGGATGCGACCCTGAACGCGCTGATGCCGACATTCGACGATGTTAATTGTCACTTCTCGAGCAGGTGGTCCTTCTCCTTTACTTTTGCCCATTCGGAGGCGTAGCGCGTGCAAGGCTGAGCAGGGGCCCCATGCTTGCATGGGGATGCGACCCTGGAACGCGCTGATGCCGACGTTCGGCGGCGTCAATTCTTACTTTTCGAGTAGATGGTCCTTCTCCTTTACCTTTGCCCATTCGTCGGCATCGGGCGGAGCCGGTTTTTTCTCGATGATGGGCTTCCAGACCTTCGCGAGCTCGGCATTCAAGGGGGTCCACTTCCGCTGGGCGTCGGGTACATCGTCTTCCGCGAAGATCGCCTCGACCGGGCACTCGGCAACGCACAGCGTGCAATCGATGCACTCGTCGGGATCGATGACGAGCATGTTCGGCCCTTCGCGGAAGCAATCCACCGGGCACACATCGACGCAGTCCGTGTACTTGCACTTGATGCATGACTCGGTCACAACGTAAGTCATAGTATTCCTTCGGAAATTCCCGCGCCTTGAACTTCAGAGTGGTCGCTCATATTTTAGCAAATGTCACACTGTTCCACCTGTAGGCTATGCCCCTTTGCAAAGCAGGGGAAATTTGGTTAGCATAGATGTTATAAGTTCTCTTGCCACACCCTCTGTGGCAACTTCCGATTGATTCCCGAAGGCAAGTTCCATGAATCAGCACATCCATTACGTAACCGATGCAACGTTCGAGCCGGAAGTCTTGCAGTCATCCACCCCGGTCCTCGTGGACTACTGGGCGGAGTGGTGCGGCCCCTGCAAGATGATCGCACCGATCCTGGACGAGGTCGCGAAGGAGTACTCAGGCCGCCTCAAGGTCGCGAAACTCAACATAGACGAAAACCAGTCGACGCCGCCCAAGTACGGCATCCGCGGCATCCCCACCCTCATGCTTTTCAAGAACGGTTCCGTGGAAGCGACCAAGGTCGGCGCGCTTTCCAAATCCCAACTCACCGCATTCATTGACAGCCATATCTAGACCTCGCAATTTTTCCCGCAAGCGTCCGGACGAGCACCTCCCGGCCCCGCAGCCGGATACGGGTGTCCCGTACGCGGGCGACGATTCTCCCTCTTCCCCTCCCGCCCCCACCGACAAAGAGTCGCGGTTTATGCATTTATCCGATCTGAAGAACCTCCACGTTTCCGAGCTCCTGGATATGGCCACCAAGAACGAGGTGGACGGCGCCAATCGCATGCGCAAGCAGGAGCTCATCTTCGCGCTGCTCAAGAACCAGGCCAGGAAGGGAGAAAGCATATACGGGGGCGGCACGCTCGAGGTTCTGCCCGACGGGTTCGGCTTCCTGCGCTCGCCCGACACGTCGTACCTGGCGGGCACCGACGACATATACGTGAGTCCTTCGCAGATCCGCCGCTTCAATCTCCACACGGGCGACACCATAGAAGGCGAGATACGCACGCCCAAGGACGGCGAGCGCTATTTCGCCCTGGTCAAGGTGGACAAGGTCAACGACGAGCCGCCGGAGAACTCGAAGCACAAGATCATGTTCGAGAACCTCACGCCCTACCATCCGACCGAGCACCTGAAGCTCGAGCGCGATATCAAGGCGGAGGAGAACATCACCGGACGGATCATCGACATCATTGCACCCACCGGGAAGGGCCAGCGCGGGCTGATCGTCTCCCCGCCGAAGGCCGGCAAGACGGTGTTGATGCAGCACATCGCGCACGCAATCTCCACGAATCATCCCGCGGTGGTTCTCATCGTGCTGCTGATCGACGAGCGTCCCGAAGAAGTGACCGAGATGATCCGTTCCGTCAAGGGAGAGGTTGTCTCGTCCACTTTCGACGAGCCGGCTTCGCGCCACGTGCAGGTCGCCGAAATGGTGATCGAGAAGGCGAAGCGCCTCGTCGAGCACAAGAAAGACGTCGTGATCCTGCTCGATTCGATTACCCGGCTCGCTCGCGCCTACAACACGGTCGTGCCGGCTTCGGGCAAGGTGCTTACCGGAGGCGTGGATGCGAACGCCTTGCAGCGACCGAAGCGCTTCTTCGGCGCGGCGCGCAACGTCGAGGAAGGCGGCTCGCTCACCATCCTCGCCACCGCCCTGATCGATACCGGCAGCCGGATGGACGACGTGATCTACGAGGAGTTCAAAGGCACCGGCAACATGGAAATCCACCTCGACCGGCGGATGTACGAGAAGCGCATTTTCCCGGCGATCAACGTCAATCGCTCGGGCACGCGCCGCGAGGAGCTGCTCATCAAGCAGGACGTTCTGCAGAAGATCTGGGTGCTGCGCAAGCTGCTCTACCCGATGGACGAGCTGGAGGCGACCGAATTTCTCCTGGACAAGATCCGGGCGACGAAAAACAACGCGGATTTTTTCGATTCCATGAGACGCGGCTGACGCGGCGAACTTGCCGCACTTCGAATCAGCGCTCTGGAACGAAAAAATCCTGGCCGCCACCGGGGGTCGCATCCCCGGAAACCGGGGTCCCTGCTCCACCCCTCGACGGCCTACTTCTTCGATTCCATGAGACGCGGCTGACGCGGCGAACTTGCCGCACTTCGAATCAACGCTCTGGAACGAAAAAATCCTGGCCGCCACCGGGCGGTCGCATCCCCACAGATAGCCGTGCGATCCTGGATGCGCCCTTGATCGGCTCCACGGTCGCATCCCCGGAGGCACCTGCTCCTCGATCTGCCGATCGCCGCTCCGCCTCTCGACGACCTACTCCACGAGTAACGGCTGGGAATAACCTGACGCACGCTGCTGTTTGAATGTACGGGGTTTTGGTTGCAGTTCCCCGGGCACCGTGGGTGCCGGGCAGCCGGCTCATTACATTGGCTAGCTGCGGATTACCCCCATGACCTGAAAACGGTCTATGCTGATGACACAGGGTCTTGATCCATAAAGGAGGAAAGCGCTATGTGGCGATCTTTGGTGTTGGCGATGACGCTCGCGGGCTGCGTGCAACTACCGCCGCCCCCGCAGGATGCGCAGGCAAAGCAGTTCCGTACCGTGCCGGACAAGGCCGTGATCTACGTCGTGCGCAACGATCCGGATATCAACCGGCTGCCTACCCCACTGCTTATCGATGGCGGCGCCGGGGCGACGACCTATCCCGGCACGTTTGTCCGCTGGGAGGTGGCGCCTGGTACTCATCGCATAGCGGGAGTTGCTAGTGATGCCGGGACTATCACGCTCAATACGGCTGCCGGCCAGATCTATTACGTGCGTCAAACCGTGCTGGGTTTCGGCTCCCCGATTTCGAACCTGCAGGTAGTGAGCGAGCAGGCCGGGCGGGCGGTCGCCATGCGCGGCCAGGTAATACCGATGCAATGAAACCCGTCCGAGGAGGCGTTTCCATGCGCTTTCACGTCGCGCTGGTTGCGGCTGTGCTCGCGCTGGCGGCGTGTGTGCAGCTGCCTCCGCACCCGCAGGAGGCACAGGCCAAGCAATTCCAGACCGTGCCCGACAAGTCCGTGATCTACGTGGTGCGTAACGACCCCGACATCAATCGGCTGCCCACCCACCTGATGCTGGACAACCGCGGCGGCGTCACGACCTATCCCGGCACGTTTTTTCGCTGGGAAGTGGCGCCCGGACACCATCGGATTGCGGGATTTTCCAGCGACAGCGGGATGATCGAGCTGGATACTGAGCCGGGCAAGATCTACTTCGTGCGCCAGGTCGTGCTCGGCTTCCGCTCTCCGATTTCGAATCTGCAACGGACGAGCGAGCAGGACGGACGGGCGGTCGCCATGCGCGGCAAGCTGATTTCGGTATTATGAAATATGCCGTCGTGTTCCGCACCTCGCGCACGAGCGGGGTGACGCCCCGCGAACGGGTTTGGTGATCGACCTGCGACTGCTCCGGGCCTGCTGCTGCGCAGGCGTGGCTGCAGCCGTGCTCGCGCTGGGCGGCTGCACTTCGGTACCGCAGGCCTCGGCCGAGCGCGACGCGGAGGCAAAACACTTCCTCACGCATCCCAACGCGGCCACCCTGTATGTCTACCGTCCCGATTTCCCGAGCGGCGACTCCGAATGGACCGACTCGGTACTATGGGTGAACAATCGCCTGATCGGATCGAC
>DATFWO010000238.1:0-8802 GCA_035259205.1 Burkholderiales bacterium
GACGGCTTCCTGGAACTTGACGGCGATATCCTTGCTCGTGCCTCCCGGCAGGAACAAGGCGTACCAGTTATCGACTCCGTAGCCCGGCACGCCCGATTCGGCGACGGTGGGGAAGTCGGGCAGTGCCGGCGTGCGCTTGGCGCCGACCACGGCCAGAGCGCGTAGCCTGCCGGTGGTGAACATCGGGCGTGTCGAAATGACGCTCGCGACGGTAACCGCGATGCGACCGGCCACGAGATCGGTGATGCTGGGCGCGGTGCCCTTATAGGGTACGTGCGTCATCTTGAGCCCGGTCATCTGACAGAAGAGCGCCATGGCTAGATGCTGCCCCGAGCCCTGGCCCGAAGATGAATAGAACAACTCGTCCGGCCGCGCCCTGGCAAAGGCGATCAGCTCCCTGACGTTCTTCACGGGTATCGACGGGTGCACGACCATGACGCCGGGCGAAATCGCTGCGAGCGTCACGGGCAGCAGGTCCTTCACGGGATCGTAGGACAGCTTCATGATGCTCGGCGTGATGGCGAGCCCGGCCGAGGTCATCAGGACGGTGTAGCCGTCGGGGGGCGCATGCGCCACGAGGTCAGCGGCGATCGAGCCGCCGGCTCCGGGACGGTTGTCAGCCACCACTGACTGGCCCCACATCTGGCTCAGCCTCTGGCCGATGAACCGGCCCAGCGTATCGACGCCTCCGCCCGGGGCGAGCGCAATGACCATCCGTATGGACTTGGCTGGATAGGCGGGCGCCTGTGCGTAGGTTGCGCCCGCCGCGCAGAGGCCCGTCGGCAGCACGAGCAATGCGCTGCAGCACCTCATGGCAAATGAATTCATCGACTTCTCCTCGGAGCGTTGTTATGAAACGCCGCAGTCGAATTGGACACGCGCAGGACGTCACAGTTGCCCGCGGCGTCGTGCCAAGGCAACGCCGGGGTCGCGGCGTCGTGCCGGCCGATTTCGTGCCGCACCACACGCTCCTGGTCTTCACTGCTCCGCCATGCAAGGCGGTACTTGCGCGAATGCGGCGGCCGGGTGCAGGATTGCCCCACGGAGGACGCCGATGTCTTATGACCTTGTGATCAAGAACGGCACCGTGATCGACGGTTCCGGCCTGCCGCGGTACCGAGGGGACGTCGGCGTGCGCGACGGCAAGATCGCGACGATAGGCCGCATCCGCGAGCGCGCGCGGGAGGTGATCGACGCGGAGGGACAGATCGTGGCGCCCGGCTTCGTGGATGGTCATACCCACATGGACGCGCAAGTGTTCTGGGATCCGCTCGCCACGTCTTCCTGCTATCACGGCATCACCACGGTCGTGATGGGCAACTGCGGCTTCACCCTGGCGCCGTGCGCGGAGAAGGACAAGCATCTCGTCGTCCGCAACCTCCAGCGCGCGGAGGACATTCCGCCAGCAGCGATGGAGGCTGGGATCAAGTGGAGCTGGACGACGTATCCCGAGTTCCTCGACGCGCTCGAGGCGTTGCCCAAGGGCATCAACTACGCGGGCTATGTGGGTCACTCCGCGATCCGGACGTTCGTGATGGGCGAGCGCGCGTTCGACGGTGCGGCAACCGAGGACGATCTTCAGGCGATGGAGCGGCAGGTGCGCGAGGCGATACAGGCCGGCGCAATGGGCTTCACGACCTCGCGCTCGCCGAGCCACGAGACGCCCGACGGCCGTCCGGTGGCGAGCCGCAACGCCAGGTGGGACGAGGTGCGGCGGCTGGTGTGCACGATGGGCGAGCTGAACGCCGGCATCTTCGAGGTGGCCGGCGAGGGCGTGGATCGCAACGCGGGCGACCCGGGCGTGCGCGACTGGCACACGCGGCTGCGCGATCTCGCCGTCGAATCGGGGCGGCCGGTCACCTTCGGGGTGTTCAGCCGGCGCGGCGTGAACGGCGTCTGGAAGAAGTACCTCGATCTGCTCGACGAAACCGCAGCGATGGGTGGTCGCATGTTCGCGCAGGCCCACAGCCGCTCGCTTTCCGCGCTGCTCTCGTTCAGGACCCAGATGCCGTTCGATCGCCTGTCGGTCTGGAAAGACGTGCGGAAGCTTCCTCTCGACGAGCAGCGGCGGAAGCTGCGCGATCCTGCGCTGCGCCGCAAGCTCGTCGAGACCTCAGGTGAGCGCGACGGACGCAAGGCGCTAGGTACCGAGGCGCGGCCCGCCGACTACGACTGGCTGTTCGTCTTCGACACCGTGGAAGGGCCGCATCGCTCGGTGGCCGAGGTCGCGCGCGAGCGCAACCAGCATCCGGCCGAGACCATGATCGAGTTGGCGCTCGAGAAGGACCTCGATCTCTTCTTCCTCCAGCCCGTGGCCAACGAGGACCAGGACATCGCGCTGGAAATCATGCGCCACCCGCGCACGGTCACCACGTTCTCGGACTCGGGCGCCCACGTCTCGCAGCTGATGGACTCCTCGCTCCAGACGCATCTGCTCTATCACTGGGTGCGCACGAAGCAGGCATTCACCCTGGAGCGCGCCGTGCACATGCTCACCCTGGTACCGGCAACCCTGTGGGGCTTCCACGACCGGGGCCTCGTCCGCGAAGGCATGGCGGCGGACCTCGTCGTCTTCGATCCCGACACCATCATGGCCGAGATGCCCGAAGTTCGTGACGATCTCCCGGCGGGCGCGCGGCGGCTCGTGCAGCGCACACGCGGCGTGGCGGCGACGGTCGTCAACGGCGAAGTCCTGCTCCGCAACGGCAAGCACACGGGCGCGCTGCCCGGAAAACTCCTGCGCGGTCCGCTGGGACGCAGGCCGTGAGCTCGCGGCGGCGATCGCGCTGACCGCACGGCTCGGAGTCTCATCTCAAGGGAGAGCGAGATCCGATGGCAGTCGAGCCCGATCGGCCCGCTTTTCGCGCATTCCTGTCGCACCGCTACGAGGCGCCGGAGATCAATCTCTATTTCTACCGGCTGTTCTCCGAGCAGGCCCGCGTGCAATTCGAGGTCGATCCGCGCGAGCCGCCGCCCCCGCCGGGCGAGAAGCCGGTGCGCAAGCGAACCAACGTCACGCGGCTCGAGCGCATGGTGCGCAACGCGGACGCCTTCATCGGCATCTTCCCGCTCCAGCAGCCTGGGGCGCGGGGGGATGACTTCAATGCCCACCTCCGGCGCGAGTCGCAGTATTTCCGCCTCGAGCTCGACCTCGCGATCCGCTCCGGCAAGCCGGCGATCGTGTTCTACGACCAGGCCTACGGCAGCGTCATCGCGGCGCCGGGGTCGATCGATCGCTTCGACTTCGAAGCCGAGGAGATCCTGCAGGCAGGCGGCTCGCGCAACGAAGACGTGCATCGCGACGCCATTGCCGCCTTCTGCCGCCGCGTGGCGGCTTTTCGATCGATGCGGAGAGGCGCAGCGGGAAGGAAAATCGGCATCCTGGTCCCGGCCGGTGACGGCCCCGGCGAGTACTCCCAGGCGGCTCTGGGCGTCATCGACGACGTGGCGCGCAAGGCGAAGGGCGCGCCGAAGCCCGAAATCATCCCGGAAACGATGCCATTCGGCGGCCCCGGCGCGCAGAGCCTCACCGATTTCGACTGGCTGGTGGTTGACGTCGGGGAACGCGGCTGCCGCAGCGGCCTCGTACCCTTCCTGCATGGGCGCTTTGTGCCGATGCTCCGGCTGCTGCAGCTTGCGCCCGGCTCGCCGAAGGATGCGCCCTCGCCGCTGCAGGCGACCGTGTTCGGAGCGCACGAGGTGGGATATCCGAGCGACATCCTGCGCTGGCAGGAGCCCGGGGCCTTGCGCGACGGTTTGCTGGCCCGCGTGCAGCGCATCGACGAGCCGACGCGCCTCTTCGCCTCGGTCGAGCACGCCGAGGAGTACTTTCGCGGGGCGGCGCAGCGGCCCGAAGCGGTGTTCGTGAGCTATACGCGCAGCGACGCGTCGGCCGCGGAACCGATCATCCGCGTGCTCAAGATGCGCTTCAAGGCGGTCTTCGACTACATGGACGGCAGCTCGATCACGCCCGGCCAGGTCTGGCGCGATGAGATCAGCCGCAGCGTCAAGCGCGCCTGCCTCGCCGTTCTGCTGGTGAGCCCAAGCTACGCGAAGAGCCATTACTGCATGGACGAAGCCAACCAGCTGCTCACCCACCATCACGACGGCGCGCCGATCACGATCATTCCGGTGATGCTCGACACGGCGCTCGCCAAGCCGCCCGATGCGCTCAGCACCCTGCAGCCGATCCTGCGCTGGAAGTACGCGACCGAGGAAGCGGTGGTCGAGGCGTTGATCGCGGGCCTGGCCGTCGACCTCGCCCGGCGCGGGGAGCAGCCGGCTCAGGAAGCAGCCCGTAAGTAATAGTATTTGTCGGTTTTTTTTACACTTGGCAGCCCGCCCAATCGACCTCCCATCTCAAGCTATTGAATCCTTGAGCATAAATTTTCAAGCACAAAAGTTGCTTCAGTCTGCTTACAGGTCGCATGGCCAACGGCCATTGCTCTTTTGTAAATGGTCAGGGGGGCCATATGCTCAAATTCAACAAGCTGATCTCGACGGTAAGCTTTTTCGGGATGCTGGCGGGCGCTGTCGGCGGCGCGCACGCAGGGCTCCTGCTCGACGAAGGTTTCAATACATTCCTGCCGGCCGGATGGGCTAGGACCAACAATAGCAGCCCGGTGGGAACCACGGAATGGTTTGCCGGCAACGCGGGCATCTTTCCCGCGCAAGCGGGTCCCGCCGGTTCCTACGCAGCGGCGAACTTCTTGGCTGCGGACACTGGCGGCGACATCAGCAACTGGCTGTTCACGCCGACTGTGTCATTGATCAACGGCAGCGTTTTCAGATTCTTTACGCGGACCGAGTCGGGTTCCCAATTTCCTGACCGCCTGGAGGTGCGTGCCAGCGCCAACGGCGCGAGCACCAACGTGGGCGCGACTGCGACATCAGTCGGAGACTTCACGACGCTGCTGCTCACCATCAATCCGGCCCTGGCGACGGGTGGCTACCCGGAAGACTGGACGCAATTCACCGTCACTTTGTCCGGCTTCGCCCCCAGCGCGCAGGGCAGGCTCGCGTTCCGCTACTTCGTCAACGACACGTCGGTGAATGCCGATTACCTCGGGGTCGATACCGTTCAGCTCGAAGCAGTGCCCGAGCCGTCGACGCTCCTGGTTCTCGCTCTGGGCTTGACCGTGCTCGGGTGGCACTTGCGTCGCGCAGCGGTGGGGTAGAAGAAAGTTTCGCATCGGCGGAGGCACGGCACGGTCGATTGACCTGTTCAGAAGTCAGCCTGGGGGGAGGCCAAATGCAAAGCGCACTGAAGCAGGGCGGCGGGCGCCGTCGCTGCTCGCTGTATCTTGCCACGATCGGCGCCTTGTTCGGGGCCGGCGTTGCCGCTGCCGCTGACACCGCACCCGTCGCGACGCCTCAGAATGGTCCGCAGACATTTCCTAATGTAATCGTTGTGCATACGCCGGAGCTCGCAGCGGCGAGCGGGACGGCGGGACCGGCGGGCGAGGCGCCACCGTTCGATCCGCAAAGCGGCGGCACCCGCACCACTGTCGACGAGTCGCAGATGAGCTACACGGTCGGCCAGAAGCAGGAAAACGGCCAGCTCACTGTGTTTCACGTCGTCGGACCCGAGCAGGCGGCGAAAATGGTGGAGTCCGCGACGCCATCGGCGAGCACGCCGCCGAATAAATAGGGGGAACCGCCATGACCGCTGATAATGCACGCCCTCGCAATGCGCTGAGGCTAACCTGTCTCGTCCTCGCCATGAGCTTGGCGCTTGAGACCGGGCAGGCTGCAGCCGCCGCCACGATCGTCATCCAGAACATGAACGCGGCCGGTGAGGGCTTCAACGATCCTACCCCGGCAGCGCCGGTGGGGGGCAACGCGGGCACCACCCTCGGCCAGCAGCGCCTGATTGCTCTCCAGGCCGCCGCCAACATTTTGGGCGCCGCGCTGACGAGCACCCAGACCATCGTCATCCGCGCATCGTTCGAGCCCCTGACCTGCACTGCCACATCGGCGGTATTCGGCAGTGCCGGCGCCTTCAACATCTGGCGCGACTTCGCGGGTGCTCAGTTCCCCAACACCTGGTATCCGCAGGCTTTGGCCAACAAGCTCAGCGGCACGAACCTGAGCGCCGGCGACCCGGTCAACGGCCAGGACATTCGTGCGCGCTTCAACTCGCGTCTTGGGCTGTTTCCGGATTGCCTGCCGGGTTTACCGTTCTACCTGGGCCTGGACAATAACCACGGGCCGCTCCCCGATCTCGTGACATTCCTGCTGCACGAGTTGAGCCATGGCCTGGGCTTCCAGACTTTTACCAGCGCCAGCACCGGCGTGCAGTTCGACGGCCGTCCGTCGATTTGGGACTATTTCATATTCGACAACACCACCAACAAGCTGTGGGTCAACATGACCGACGCCGAACGTGCGGTGTCGGCGCGCAACACCCGCAAGCTGGTCTGGACGGGTGCCAACGTGACCAACGCGCTGCCCGGCGTGCTGTCGCTGGGCACGCCGCGGCTCAACATCAGCGGCCCGGCGGCGGGCCCCGCGGCAGGCGACTACCTGGTCGGTGTTGCCACCTTCGGTGCGCCGCTCGGAGCCGTGCCGGTGGCGGGGCAACTGATGCCGGTGGTCGACCAGGTCAATGGTACCGGCCTGGCCTGCAACCCGCTCAGTGCCCTCAATGCGCTTGCAGTGAAGAACAACATCGCGCTGGTCGATCGAGGGATCTGCACCTTCGCCACGAAGGCGAAAAACGTACAGAATGCCGGCGCTATCGGCATGATCGTCGTCAATGACTTCGCGGGAAGCCCACCCGGTGGTCTCGGTGGAACGGACCCGAACGTGATAATTCCGGCTGTCGAAGTGTCTCAGGCCGACGGTGCCACGCTGAAAACCGCGCTCGCCCGGCGTTCGCGCACGGCGTCCGGGGTGATTGCCAACCTGGGCGTCAACGGCAACCAGTTCGTGGGTGCCGATCCGATCGGTCGTGCACTGCTGTACACGCCAGACCCAGTCCAGGCAGGGTTTTCGGTGAGCCACTTCGACACCATCGCTTTCCCCAATCTGTTGATGGAGCCGAATATCAATGGCGACCTGTTGCACTCTTTGGTGCCGCCGGCCGATCTGACCTTCCCACTGCTCCAGGACATCGGGTGGTAGGTCGCGGTGGGCCTTTTTTCGGGATGCTGGCTGTTGCCCGACGACGGGTTTGACACATTCGCGTCGCTGGCGGGGAGGGGTAAGATGATGGTTGTGTGCAGTGCCGGAGATGGCGCGCAACCGGTAGCACATTCAACACTAGCCGGGGGAGGCTGAATGAGAAACCGCTCGAAGCGCCGCATGACGTACCCATGCGGCCCGTTGTATCTCGCCGCGATCGCAGCCTTGTCGGGGGCAAATATTGCTGGGGCTGCCGACACGGCATCCGTCGCTACCCAACTGAAGACACTGGCGGACTTTCCCAACGTGCGAGTGGTAAATGCGCCGGAGCTCGCGACGCCGCCCGCGAAAACGCCAGGACAGGCCGGCCGGCGCATATACATAGATCCTGAAACGGGGAAGCCGCGTCCGCCCACGCCGGAAGAATTGGCAGCCGAAAGATTGGAGGCACAGACGGCCGCGGCGTCGAAACCACAGGGGGCGGTGGAGGAGCAGCCGCCGTTCGAGGGGCTTTACGGCGGTATCCGCTATCACGCCGGTGAATCCCAGATGGTCTTTTCCGTGGTCCGGAGGCAGGAAAACGGCGAATTGGCCGAGTTCTGCGTCGTCGGGCCCGAACAGGCTGCGAAAGTGATGGAACACGGTGCGGGCGCGCTGCCCCGCAAAGGGGACCGCCATGACCGCTGATACTGCACGTCACGGCATTGCGGTCAATTTCGCGCGGATAGTCTTGGCTGCAGGCCTCGCTCTGGCGACGACCGTTGTTTCTGCCGCAGCCACCATCATCCTGGTAAACATCAACGCGCCAGGTGAGGGTTTCAACGATCCCACCCCGGTCGTGCCGGTGGGAGGTAACGCGGGCACTACCCTCGGCCAGCAGCGCATCATCGTTTTCGCCCAGGCTGCGAGCATCTGGGGCACTACGCTCACGAGCGCCATATCCATCACCATCCGGGCATCGTTCGTGCCCCTTACCTGCGACGCTACTACCGGGGTACTCGGTAGGGCCGGTGCCTTGAACCTCTGGCGGGACTTCCCGGGAGCTCCGAGGGCCAACACCTTTTATGGCCAGGCACTCGCCAACAAGCTTGCCGGGGCGAATCTGGGTGCCAACGTCAAGGTCGAACCCGAAGACATCATCGCGCGCTTCAACTCGGCGCTGGGGCAGCCGGATTGCCTGCCCAATACGACGTTCTACCTGGGGCTGGACAACAACCACGGAGCACAGGTCGACCTGCTGAACACGATGCTGCACGAGTTCGCGCACGGCCTGGGCTTCCAGAGCTTCACCAACCCCGAAACCGGTGCTCAGTTCGACAACGCCCGCCCGACGATCTGGGACCACTTCACGCTGGACACCACTACCAATAAGACGTGGGCCAACATGACCGACGCGGAACGCGTCGCCTCGGCAATCAACGCGCGCAAGCTCGTGTGGAACGGCGCCAACGTGACGAGCAGCGCGCCCCAGGTGTTGTCGAGTGGCACGCCGAACCTGGTGATCAGCGGTCCGGCAGCGGGCGCGGCCGCCGGCACCTACGACATCGGTACGGCTGACTTTGGCCCGCAGCTCGGCACGCCGGCGGTGACCGGGCAGCTCATGCCGGTGGTCGATTCACCTAACCAGGTCGGCTTGGCCTGCAATCCGCTCAGCGCGGCCAACATACTGGCGGTGAA
>DATFWO010000239.1:0-7162 GCA_035259205.1 Burkholderiales bacterium
TGGGCTATCGCCCCGGTACCCCGTCCTGTACTTGAACGGTATCACGATCACGGGCTCCAAGTGTACTTCCGTTCACAGTGCGGGCATCGAAACGCGGTGACTTGCCGTAAAGCGACAGTGATAAAGTTAGCATCTACGGCCAGATACCCGTTCTTCGCCAGGGGCAGGGTGTTGCAACCGTACTGCAACAGTTTTCATGGAGCGTGAATGCGGTTTCTGTGGCCCGATCTGCTGTGGTTGTTGCTTGCGGTTCCGGCGCTCGTAGCCGCATACGTCTATGCGCTTTTGCGGCGGAAGAAGTCGGCGGTCCGCTACGCGAGCCTGTTGCTGGTCAAGGATGCCATCGGTCCCGGCCAGCGCTTCCGCCGCCACGTGCCGCCCGTGCTCTTCCTCCTCGCAATGGTGGCGGCGATCCTCGCGATCGCCCGGCCCAACGCGGTCTTCCTGCTGCCGTCACAGCACACAACGATCATTCTGGCGATGGACGTTTCGCGCAGCATGCGCGCGACCGACGTCGAGCCCAATCGCCTGAGCGCCTCGCAGACGGCCGCGAAATCCTTTATCGAGGAAATGCCGAAAAACGTGCGCGTCGGCATCGTGACGTTCGCCGGAACGGCGTCGGTCGTCCAGACGCCCACCGACAACCGCGAGGATTTGTTTGCAGCCATCGACCGCTTCCAGCTGCAGCGGGCAACCGCTACCGGCAGCGGTCTCATCGTGTCGTTGGCCTTGTTGCTGCCCGATGCCGGCATCGATCTGGAGTCCGCAGTATTCGATCGCGCCTTTTCACGCATGGGCGGAAACTCCGCTCCTCTCGATCGCTCCCGCAGGACGGACAAGGCGGAGAAGAAGGAGTTCAAGCCGGTCGCGCCGGGTTCCTACAAATCGGGGCTGATCATCCTGCTGAGCGATGGCCGGCGCACGACGGGCCCCGATCCCCTGGAGGCGGCGAAGATGGCGGCAGACCGCGGCGTTCGCGTCTACACGGTGGGCTTCGGCACCAAGGAGGGCGGCGCGATCAGCTTCGACGGGTGGTCGGCTTACGTGATGCTGGACGAGGAGGCCCTGAAGGGGGTGGCGAGCATCACCGGGGGCGAGTATTTCTACGCGGGCACCGCCGCTGACCTGCGTAAAGTCTATCAGGGCCTCAACTCGAAATTTGCGCTGGAGCAGAAGGAAACCGAAATGAGCGCGCTGTTTAGCGCCGCCGCCGCGCTGCTCGTGTTCTGCGCACTGTTGCTTTCCCTTCTCTGGTTCCACCGAGCGAGCTGATCGGAAGGAACCGGCTGTCGCGCGCCATCCGAACCGGCGTCGACCGGGAGAATCTGGCGAGATCATGAGCGATATCAGGAAGTATCCCTATTGGGCCGTGGTCAAGTTCGACCTCATCGTCAAGGAGTTCGAGCCGGAATTCATGGCCTATTTCGACGACCACATCCGCGAGCTGGCCGAGCGCGTCGGCTTCATCCGGGCGTGGCGCACGCGCGAGCTGCGCCACGCGCCCAACGAAGGGCTGCTCGAGCAGGAGTTCTGCCAGATCTACCAGATCGACGATCCGGCGCGCTTCACGGGCTCCACGCCGAGCCGTCCGGTAGCTCCGGCCACGCACAAGGAGCCCTTCCGGCGAGACCTGGTGAACTGGAACAGGCCGTTCTATCGCGTGCTGTCCGCGCCGGAGAAGGACGCCCGGAGCGGCAGCTGCTGGGCGCGCTTCGAGGTGAACTTTCGGGGCAGGCCCGCGCACGAGGCGGCATTCGAGAGGGATCACGCCAGGCATGTAGCTCGAGTGCTGGAGCTGCCCGGCATACACCGTGCTTGGCAGCTGAAGCACGCTTCCCACGAGCTGCAGATCGGCCCCAATCCGGTGGGGCGCTACATGTCGGTTTACGAGGCCGACGCGCCGGAAAATGTCTTTGATCCCAGCCTCGGTGCGGAACGCCTGCCTTGGCGGAGCGCCAGATGGGGCATCCAGACGGCCTCGGTGGCGCGGCACTTCTCGCGGCTACTGCTGGCGGTGAGGGCGACCAACAAGAGCCGTCAGGCCCCGGCCGGGAGCAAGAAGCCGGCCGGGGATCGAGGGCGCTGAAAAGGGATGGCTATCTGGAGTTGGGACGGCTATTTGCTCTTCCCGTCCCGGACGCCCTGTTCGTATGCCTGCTGCTGCGCCTGCTTTTCATTCTTCTTGTGCTGATCGTACAGATAGCCGGACGCAGCGCCGGCGGCTGCGCCGGCGGCGGCCCAACCCCATTCGCCGGTGATGATCCCGGCAGCGGCTCCGCCTATCGCAGCGCCCGTTGTCGTGCGCCGTGACGTGTCGCTCATGTCGGCGCAGGCGGCGAGCGCCATCACGCCGATCAAGGTGCAGGAAGCCATGAGTTTGCGGTTCATCGAATTTCTCCTGTCCGTGGATTAATAGCCAGCGCTATTTCTTGCAAGGGTATGCTTCCGCGAGATATCTGAACAGCGTATCGATCGCGGGATCCTTCATGTTACCGGAGTGCGTACCGGCCCACGTCACAAAATCGCTCATGACTTTGCTGCGGGTCGGCGTCGGGGTCGGAGCGCAGACGAAACGGCCCGGGCCCGTCACCGACGATTCGTAATAACGGAACGCTCCCACGAGTATGCCATGGCAAAACCCCATTGCACTGCCGTAGGCCGGATCATCGGCAGGCACGCTGCAGACGCGGACAAGATCGGCCGCGTCGCGCAGTTGAAAATTGCTCGAATCCGCGGCAACCGCGGATCCCGTGAAGACCAACGCCATGAGAGTCACCAGGCTACGCATATACGATTCTCCTTTACGGGTGGAAACGGCTTCCGTGATGGCAATCTTGTCCTGCCGGACTGTCCGCATCTATTGGACCTTGGTCTCACCGGATCGAATCCTGACAATAGATATCGCTGGTTGAGGGCAGCGTGGCAAATCAAGTACTTGGATGCTGTATTAAGGTTTGGCGCTCTGGGATGGTCCCGAACACCGATGGCATAAGAAGCGAAAGGCGCACGTGACTCCCCGCGCAGGGCCGATCTTTGTCAGCCGCGCGCACGGAGCTTGAGGAGCTCCGGGGCAAGAATGTCCACTGCCCGAGACCGGACCGCGATGAGGTTGTCCCGGCGCAGCCTCGTCAGCGCGCGGTTGAGCGTTACTCTCGTCACGCCAAAGAGATCGGCCAGAGACTCCTGGGTACCGGGCAAGGCCACGCGGCTGTCCCCGACCTCGCCAGCCTGCTCCAGCAACCACGCCGCCAGACGCGCTTCAGTGCGTAGCGTGGCGGTGGCTGCGAACCGCTGCTGCTGGGACCGCGCATAGTCGGCAAGTACTCGCAATACGTGGCTCCGCGCTGAAGGCGCACTGTCGACCAGCGCATGGAAAACATGGCGCGGCAGGCTCCGCACGGAGCACGGCGTGAGCGCAGTGAAGGTGGCGGTGTGGCCGCGCCCGTCGATGACGGCGATCTTGTCCAGCGCACATGGGGCGGCAAAGTCGCCAAAGCGGATAATCCGGCCCGCAGACGTCGTTGCAGTGGCAACCACATGGCCACGCAAGAGCAGCAGCAATTGCGTTGCCGGATCGCCGACGTTACGAAGCACCTGCCGCGCGGCGTAGTGGCATGGCAGTGAGGCGTCCCACAGAGCGCGCAGCCGATCGTCCGCCAGGGTAGTGAGCAACGGTATCCTGCCCAGCGAGCGCCAATCCGGTGGTGTATCGGCCGATACAGAACGGTTCATGCTGTACGTCTTACCATCAGCCGCATGCTGGTCGTTGAGCTCGAATTCACCGCCTCCCCCGAGCGCCTCGCCGCTCGTCCGGCACATCGTGCTTGTCTGGCGCGACTCCACCAGGAAGGGCGTCTCGTCGCGGCAGGCCCATGGGCGAACGACACAGGCGCCATGCTCGTCTTTGACGTCGAGCGCGGCGAGCTCGATCGGCTCCTCGACGCCGACCCGTACTTCCGCGTACCCGGTGTGAGGATAATACACGTCCGCCAATGGATGCCGGTGGTCGGCCCCGCTGCCCGGAATCGCTAACTACGGCTCCGTCCCGGACGGCGTCGCTCGACACCGGCCAAATCGCTGGAAGCCCTTTCTTCGGACGATACCGTAGTCGGAGTCTACGTACTGCCGCTTAAAACACAAGACTCGCGCGAGAAGGGCAGCAGCGCTCGCGGATCCATCATGGATACACAAGGAAAAGACGGTTACGATCGTCGTTTCCTCGCGCACGGAGGGCCTTTCTTGCTAGGCGGAAGCGGAGAGCGGGTATTCTGACGCGCTTTCACGACGGGATCGGCGCATGAGTCCGGCGCCCCCGCGCACCTCCCGGGCGATCGTTCGCCTCGCTTGGCCGGTGCTGGTCGCCCAGCTGGCGACCATCGCAAGCGGCGTACTCGACACCGTGATGGCGGGACGCTACAGCGCGGTCGACCTCGCGGCGGTCGGCATAGGCACAAGCGTCTACTTCAGCGTCTTCAT
Organism: Burkholderiales bacterium; assembly: GCA_035259205.1. GTDB lineage: Bacteria > Pseudomonadota > Gammaproteobacteria > Burkholderiales > SG8-41 > SG8-41. Next base: position 4,477 of record DATFWO010000239.1, read on the forward strand.
CGGCCTCATGGGCGTGGTGCACGCGCTCTCGCCGATTGCGGCGCAGCTCTTCGGCGGAAATCAGCATGGGCGAATCGGCGAGGAAACGCGCCAGACGGTGTGGCTCGCGCTCGCCCTCTCGACGCTCGGCGTCCTGCTCCTCGCTTTTCCCGATCCGTTCCTGCGGCTCTCCGGCGCCCCTCCCGAAGTCGAAGCGCGCACACGGGACTATCTGCAGGGGATAGCCTGGGCGCTGCCCGCGATGCTGCTCTTTCGCGTGTTCTTCGCGCTCACGACCGCGGTGTCGCGGCCTCGAGCGGTGATGGCGATCAATCTCGTCTACCTCGGCGCCAAGATCCCGCTGAACGCGCTGTTCATCTACGGCGGCCTCGGAGCGCCCGAGCTCGGCGGCCCGGGCTGCGCGATCGCGACCACGATCGCCAGCTGGATCATGCTTGCTCTCGCCTGGGCCTACTGCGCCAGGCATCCCGCCTATGCGCCTTTTCGCATTTTCGAAAAGTGGTCCTGGCCCGATCCCGCGATCCTGTGGATCCACCTGAAGCTCGGAGTTCCGATGGGACTCAGCCTGTTCGTGGAGATAACGTCGTTCACGTTCATGGCGATCTTCCTCGCCCGGCTGGGCGCGGCTACCTCGGCCGGCCACCAGATCGCATCCAACGTCACGGGCGTGTGCTACATGTTCGGGCTTGCGGTCGGCAACGCGACCGGAGTCCTCACGGCCCAGGCGCTCGGTGCCAGGGACCCCGGTCTCGCCAGGCACACCGGATTTACCGGGATGGGCATCATGCTCGCCACTTCGGCCTGCGCCGGAGTACTGATTTTCTTCTCCGCCTCGAACATCGTATTGCTGTATTCGCACGATGCCGAAGTGCAGGCGCTGGCGACTCGGCTACTCGCGTACGTCGCGCTCTTCCAGGTCTTCGACACGGCGCAGGTCGTGATCGTTAACGCTTTGCGCGGCTACAAGATCACCGTCATTCCGATGTTCGTATACACCCTCGCGCTGTGGGGAATTGGATTGGGAGGAGGCTACGCGCTGGGATTGGAGGAGATCGCAGGGGCGAAGGCGCTCGGCCTTGCGACGCCCATGGGCGCCGCGGGCTTCTGGCTCGCCGGGGTCGCGAGCGTGGCCGCCGCGAGCCTGATCCTTCTCGCCTTCTTCTCCAGGGTGAGCCGGGCTAAGTGCTGAAATAGGTCAGTGTAACTTTTCCCGTCAGCCGTCACGCTGATTGTCGGCGGAAATCTTACCCTGCCCCCTTCATTACCGACCCTTTCATTACCGTCGGGCGAGTCGAGAAGAGGGTGATCAGATGGGTTTCGAACTTCGGGTTGAAGCGGTAGTAACGCATCACATTCGCTTCATGGCACGGCTGCGATCACCATAACCTCAACGAGCATCCCAGGTCGCCAAAAGTCGGTCGTGAGGCAAGCCCGCACCGGAGCGTTTACCGGATCGACCCACTCGTTCCAAACAGAATTGTGATCTTCGAACAAACGCATGTCTGCGATCCAGACCTGGGCGCATAGTAGATGTGATTTATCGGTTCCCGCGAGCTTGAGAAGCTCATCGACGCGTCGCAGCACTTGAGCAGTCTGCGTCTTGATATCGCCGACAATCGGGTTGGGGGTGATGCCGGCGAAATAGGCGACGTTGCCGTGGATGACTGCCTGGCTAATGATCGGCTGACCGCGATTCTCGTCCGATAGCTGTCTAATTTCGTGGCGTATGATTGACATGATGTTCCTTTCTACGGAGTGAGCGCGTCTAAAGCCACAGGCCACATCAATTGGTACCGCTTACTCGAATGGAAGCATGACGATCGAGCCCGTTGTCTTGCGTCCGCCGATGAACTTGTGCGCGGCTGCAGCCTCCCGAAGTGGAAAGGTTTTGACGACGTTGCTCGCCACCACCCCCGTTGCGACGGCATCGAAGAGGGATTTTGCTCCGGCGTCGATTTCGCTTCGGTTCGACATGTAATGCGAAAGGGCGGGACGGGTAATCATGAGAGACCCGCGAACGCCTAGATCCTTCACGAGGTCGATAGGATCAGGAACGCCTGACGCTTGCCCGTAAGCGGCGCACATACCGACCAGCCGCAGGCAGTCGAGTGACCTTTGCAGCGTGTCCTTACCGATCGACTCATAGACAACGTCTACGCCTCTTCCGTCCGTAATCTTGCGGGTGACAGCTACGAAGTCTTCGGTCGAGTAGTTGATAACGTGATGACAGCCGAGATTACGAGCGATCTCGGCCTTCGCATCGGTACTAACGGTACCGATGACAGTGGCTCCGAGATGCCGCGCCCAAGGACAAAGGATATGGCCCATGCCGCCAGCAGCCGCATGGATCAGAACGTAATCTCCCGGCTGCACCTTGTGCGTTCGATGCAGGAGATATTGCGCGGTCATCCCCTTCAGGATTAGTCCTGCCAGTTGAACGTCATCTAATGGAAGGTCCCGTGGAACCTTGATCAACTTGTCAGCCGGGTAAAGGCGCTCCTGACTATAGGCGCCGATGGGGGGAAGGCAGGTGCAAACTCGTTCTCCGACCGAGAACCCGGTGACGCCAGGACCCAACTCCTCGATCTCGCCAACTCCTTCGAAACCGACGACAACCGGCGGATCGCCGACGATCATCGGGTGCGGGATACCTGCTCGATGGTACGTATCAGCGAAATTCACGCCG
>DATFWO010000240.1:0-34160 GCA_035259205.1 Burkholderiales bacterium
GGGCTCCCGACAAAGAGATGCGCCCAGAGCGCCCCGTCCCCTCCGGGGTTGCGGCCAGGACGGTCGTCTGCATCGTTGCCCGGCTTGACCATATCGACATATGGCCTGCGCCGTGCGCCTCGCATACGGTCCGTCCTGGCCACAACGCATCACGCGCCTATTATTGAGATAGGTTCTAGTTACTGGAGATCATTATGAGCGACAAGCCGCTTCAAATCGATATCGTATCGGACGTGGTCTGACCCTGGTGTTTCATCGGGAAGCGCAAGCTCGAGCGGGCGCTCGAGCGCTACCGCGAACGCCATCCCGATGAACCGGAGCCCGCCGTGCGCTGGCTGCCGTTCCAGTTGAACCCAGACCTTCCGCAAAACGGGATACCTCGCGAGGAGTATGTCGAGCGCAAGTTCGGCACTCGCGGCAAGGGGGTTAACGCGCGCGTAACCGCAGCGGGGAGCCAGGTCGGCATCCCCTTTGCCTACGAGAAGATGCAGGTCCAGCCCAACACCCTCAACGCGCACCGGCTTTTGCACTATGCGGAGCGGGCGGGGAAACAGGACGCGCTGTCGGAGGAGCTGTTCCGTGCCCACTTCATCCAGGGCGCGAACCTGACGGACCGGGAGGTCCTCGCTGACGTGGCGGCGCGCGCCGGACTCGATCGCCGGGAGGTCGCGGCTTATCTTGCCGGCGACGTAGATCGCGAGCGGGTATTGCAGGGCGATATGGAAGCGCGGGCCGCGGGCATAGGAGGGGTTCCGTTTTTCATCTTCAACCGCAAGATTGGCGTGTCCGGCGCGCAGGACCCGGAGACCCTGCTGGAAGCGATGGAGCAGGCTGCCGTGAGCAAAGTTGAATGACGGTCAAGGCTTCTTGTTCGCCTCGATTTTTACCGTAGCAGTTTCGTGGCGGGGCACGAGCTTGAACGAGCCCAGGAATTGATTGATGTCGGACACCGGCATCGCGCTCTTGGTACCGAACACGATGACCTGGTAAAGGCGGTTGTCGACGAGATAGAGCCTGCCCCTGAGGTAGGCGTCCCTACCGTCGAGCTGTCCCGAGGCGGCGAATTCCATGCCCGGATACTTGTTTTCGAGCTTGATGTCGGTGCCGTCGTTCTGCAGCTTGCCCTGTATGCGCTTCATCCAGCCATCGCGCACAACGCTGAAGAGCTGTCGCGGCGATGCTTCCTGCACAATCGCGACGGGGAAGTCGGAGTAGCCGACGCCGAACGCAGCATCCTTAACCTCCACGAGGTACAGATTCCCGGTTATTTGTCCACTCGGCGTGTCGAGGGCGCTCTTTTCCACGCGCGGATCGCCTTGCATCAGGATGCGGAACCCTCCATCCGGAGTCTCGACCTCGCGCCACTCGGTGCGGGCGCACGCCGCGACGAGCGCGGCAATGACAGCGACCAACGTCAATACCCGTGTAGTCCTTCGTGACATGCTCCACCGTCTCGAGGCGCTACTATTCGAAGGGACGTTTGTCATTTACCATACTTTGCTGGAGGTAACCAGCGACGCACCGACGAGGCCGGGATTTCGCCCCACGAGCGGGACACGATCCCGGTGCGATCGGCGGAGGCGGCGCGCCGAGCGCCGCGCCTGATCGCAAACCCGGCGGCTCGTGCACCGGATGTCCGAAGACACCATCAGCCGCGAAACGAAGCCGAAGCAGCCGCGCCGTTTCGGATGGGGCTGGATCGGCGTGGCGATCGCGCTCGCGGTTGCCGTAGCGGGAATGGCGGCCTGGAACGCGCAACGCGTGCCCGAGAAGAGTCCCCAAGCTTCGGCCGGACGGGAATCTTCACCTCGCCCGGCATTCAAACCCGATGCGCGATCGCCGGAGAATGCGCGGTTGCCACCCCGGCCGGCGGTGATGGCCGAACCCCCGCAGGGATCCATTCCCGACCGACCGCCGCGCGACCGCGTGGATCGGCCGGGGGACGAGAATCCCGGATTGGAGCAGCTACGCCGGGCTGCGGAGCAGGAATTTCGCGCGGCCGATGCCGATGGCGACGGATTTCTCTCGCGCGATGAAGCGCGCCACTTTCCGGTCCTCGCAAGAGATTTCGAACGCACCGACGCCGACGGTGACGGGCGCATCTCGGTGCAGGAATTCGTGCGCCTGCGCCGGCTGCAGGCGCGCGAGCGGCCGCAGAAATAGCCCGGGCGGCGAGCAGCGCGTGGATGAGGAAAGAAAGGTGACAGGCGGTGCTGTCACCACCGCAGCATCATTGTAAACTGAATCATGGCCGAGCCCGATCACCCCAGCGCTTTGCCCGGCGAAACGCTGCTGCTCGAGTATCGCGTCAAGTCCACGCTCGGAGCGGACGGATTCGGCATCACGTACCTGGCGTACGACACAGTCCTGAACAAGAGCGTGGCGATCAAGGAGTACTTCCCTTTCGGCCTAGTAGTGCGTGCTCCCGATGGCAGCGTCATCCCCGCGAGCGATGCCGAAGCCAATTACCAGAAGGGCCTGGCCCAGTTCTTGGTTGAAGCCCGGGCCCTTGCGCGGTTCACGCATCCCAATATCGTGGCGGTCGACCGCTGCTTCGAGGCGAACGGTACCGCGTACATGCTGCGGGAATACGAAAAGGGGGAGTCGCTCGCCGAACGCTTCGCGAGCGCGCGCCTGAGCGAAAGCACGCTCAAGGCGATACTGGCGCCGCTGCTCGACGGCCTGGAGGCGGTCCACGAGGCCGGCGTTCTGCATCGGGACATCAAGCCTACCAGCATCTTCGTCCGGGATGACGGCTCGCCAGTGCTGCTCGACTTCGGAACAGCGCGGCTCGCGAGCCGCGCCGCGATCCAGGACATCATCCCTGTCCTGACGCCCGGCTACGCGCCGATCGAGCACTACATACGCAGCGGCCACCAGGGTCCCTGGTCGGACATTTATTCTCTTGCTGGCGTTCTCTTCTGGGCGGTGACTGGCCAGCATCCTTCGGATTCGTTGAGCAGGCTGCGTATGGACAATGTGCCGAAGATGCTCGGCGCAGCGCGTGCGCATTACAGCGCGACCTTCCTCTCGGCGATCCAATGGGGTCTCGGCGTCGAGGAGAATTACCGGCCCCGCTCGGTGGCCCAATGGCGCAGGAGCGTCGTTCACGGCGTGCCGGCCCACGCCGCGGACAGCCGAGCCGTCGAAGCCCGTCCCGACGCGACCAGGAAGTACGTGTGGATAGCGCTGGGCGTGCTGATTTTCTATCTGTTCGTTGCGGGAGCCGATATCGTGAAGCAGCGCGCCGAGCATCAGCGCATAGTCAAACTTACGCAAAAATCCAGCCGGCCGTCGCTGCCGAACGCCGGTGCGGATGCGGGAAGCCCGCAGCAAACCGTTCCGGGTCCCGGCGGCCTGACCCGTGAGGAGATGGCTCACAATCTCCCGCATCTCGCCGCCAAATTTTCGGAAATCGACACCGACCACAGCGGCCGCGTCACGACCGAGGAACTGCAGGCCTACTGGAGGCGCACCTCGCCGGTCCCGAAGAAATGACCCTGGGGCAGGGAGCCGTTGCGCCATCTATGGATCTACAGCACTGAACGGATTGGCCCAATGCCGTTGCCGCCATTATACTGAGGGGCCGCATGGCCGCGCAGGGGCAGCGATGCGCACGGCCGACACGGTGCGGGGAACTTGTTCGCGATTTCAAACCATCGAGGTAGATGAGGCCGCATCAGGTTATGCCGCCTCATACATAAGGGGGGGTAACGATGGGACTTCGGCTCAAATTCAACCTGGTGTTGCTGCTGGTGTTCGCACTGGGGCTGGCCGTTACGGGCTACATCTCCCACGACCTGCTGCACCGAAACGCGCAGGACGAGGTGCTGCGCAACGCCGGGGTGATGATGGAAGCGGCGCTTTCCATGCGCGGCTACACCAATACCCAGATCCGGCCGCTGGTCCCGTTCGACGACGCGACCTTCCACCCGCAGAGCGTACCCGCCTATTCGGCGACGGAGATTATGAACGCGCTGCGCAAGAAATACACCGACTACTCCTACAAGGAGGCTACGCTTAATCCGACCAATCCACGCAACAAGGCGGTGGACTGGGAAACGGACATCGTGAATGCATTCCGTAACGATCCGGCGCGCGAAGAGATCAGCGGCGTACGCGAAACGCCGACGGGACGCTCGCTCTATCTCGCGCGTCCCTTCCAGATCAGGGACAAGGCCTGTCTGTCCTGTCACATGTCGGCCGATCAGGCGCCACCCGCCATGGTGAGAATCTACGGTCCGAACAATGGCTTCGGCTGGAAGCACATGGAGGTGGTCGGCGCGCAGATCGTCTCGGTGCCGATGTCATTGCCGATACGCAATGCAAACCGCGCGTTCTACACCTTCATGGGCTCGCTCACCGCGGTATTCGTGGTGTTGTTCATCATCCTGAACGTCATGATGAGCGCGCTGATCGTGCAGCCGATCACCCGGATGTCCAAGGCGGCAGACGAGATCAGCACCGGCAACACGGACATTCCCGAATTCGGCGAGGAGGGCGGGGACGAGGTGGCGTTGCTTGCCAAGTCGTTCAACCGCATGCGCCGCAGCCTGGAAAAGGCCATTGAGTTGATTGAAAAGAAATAAGATAATCCGCCCTGTTCCGCCCGTCATGGCGGCTGGGTGTAGACTGAGCCATGCCTGAAATCGTAAACGCGCTGCCCCCCGGCTACGCGCTGAACGAGTACCGCATAGACACTCTCCTCGGCGCAGGCGGGTTCGGGCTGACCTATCTCGCGACCGACGCGAATCTCAATCTCAAGGTCGCGCTCAAGGAGTATCTGCCGAACGACTTCGCGGCCCGCGGCGAAGACAGCACGGTGCAGCTCAAGGCCTCGAGCGCTGCCGAATCCTTCAAGTGGGGCCTGCAGCGCTTCATGGACGAGGCGCGCACGCTCGCGTCCTTCCGCCATCCCAATATCGTGCGCGTCATGCGTTTCTTCGAGGCGAACCGCACCGGCTACATGGTCATGGAGTTCGTGGAAGGCAAGCCGCTTACCGAGTGGATCGAATTGCGGCGTCCGATCGCGCAGCACACGCTGCTCGAATTCGCCGGTCCCCTGCTTGACGGCCTCGAGGTCATACACAAGGCGGGCTACCTGCACCGCGACGTCAAGCCGGCGAACGTATACATCCGCAACGACGGCTCGCCGGTCCTGCTCGACTTCGGATCGGCGCGGCAATTGACGGGCGGGAAGCGCGAGCTTACCGCGATCATCTCGCCCGGATATGCGCCGTTCGAACAGTACCATGCCCATGGCAAGCAGGGCCCGTGGACCGATATCTACGCGTTCGGCGGAGTGCTGTACTGGATGCTGACCGGCAGCAAGCCGGTGGAGGCAGCGGCGCGCGTGAGACAGGACATCATGCCGCCCGCAGCGCACAGCGACAACGCGGCTCGCTATTCCGCGGGATTCCTTGCGGCAATCGATTGGGCGCTCAAGCCGCACGAGGAGGAACGCCCGCAGAACGTCGCCGATTTCAAGCGGGCGCTTCTGGCGCCGGGTCAGCCGCAGGTCGAGCGCACGCTGCCGCTCTCGACATCCGAAGCAACCGTTGTCGTGCCGCCAAGGCCCGGCTCTACGGGCAATACCGGATTCAGCGGCATCGTGCTCGACCGCGAGCAGGTGAAGCTCATGGAACTGGAACTCGCCCGCCGCATCGGGCCGATTGCGGCGGTGGTCGTGCGCAATGCCGCCAAGAAGGCTGTGTCCATCGTGGAGCTAGCCGAAGCGGTTGCGGTTGAAATCGCGGATGTGAAAGAGCGCGCTGCATTCCTGGAGAAGTTCGTTGCGAGCGAGACCGCCGCCCGCGCGAGCCGCGCTCCGGTGCAGAGCGTCCCGGAAATGTCCGTTTCCCAGAAATTTCCCTCCGAAGTCCTGCACAAGGCCGAAACGACACTCGCGCACTACATCGGTGCGATTGCTAAAGTGGTCGTGCGGCGCGCGGCGGTCAAGGCGCGCGACGAAGCAGAGCTATACCTTCTCATCGCCGATGAGATCAAGGACCCTGTCGAGCGGAAGAATTTTATTCGCAAGGCGGTATCGGTATCCCGGCCGCGCTGATGGCTGCTCTCGCGTGGCAGCCGCTCCGGAGCGCCGCGCACACCAGGTAATGCACGGGGCGAGGGATACCGTATCGCCTACAGTTTCCTGCCCTGCGCCGGGCGTTGTTGTCCGGACTTCGAAACGGATCCGGCACGCGGACGACTCTTGCCGGAGACGTTCGGCGGTTTGATCGTCTCTGCGGCGACGTTCGGTGGCTCAATGGACAAGGCGAGCTGCAGCAGCTCCTCGCGCAGATGCTGCGGCAGCGCCAATCCCTCGATACGCTTGATCCGGGCTTCCGCCGTGGCGAGACCCTGCAACCCGGTCAGATAGAGCAGCAGATCGTGCGTGGTGTAGTAAGGATCGGGCGCTGCGTTGCGAAACTCGGCGGGCAGCGCCGGGTAGGCCGGGGAACGGCCGGGAAAGAGGATGCGCAGCACGAAGCCCAGGCAGCTCGTGCACAGATATTTCGGGTCCACGGTCGGATTGCAATACGGCGTTCCATCCTCGACCCACGGAATGACCCGGTTCACGAGCTCCCTTTGCAGCACGCGCATGGACTCATCGTCTGGAAAAGGACGTATCCCGTAGAGGTGCTGGAGCCCATAGACCCTTCCATTAACCTCTATCTCGCCGGACTTGATGAACGGCGAAACGGCGACGCCCAGCGCCGGGAATGACCACGCGATTCTCCCGTCGGGGAGTTCCATTCCGACCTGAGTTTCCCTGCTGCCGTCCGGCATATCGAGGGTGAAGTAGTGGACATAGCCGGCTTGGCCCGGGCCCGTTGCTTCCGTGATGACGACCGGCATCGCGGCGCGCGCAACGGCAGGCCTGGCCATCTGGCGGGCCGCGCCGGACGGGGCGGGCTCGTTGCTGCTCGCCGCGACTTCGCGCCTGCTTTGCGATGATGCTTGCCGCGCACCGGTAGTGGTGAGTACGACACGCGCAGGCAAGGCCGCCAGCAAGTAGCGCACGGACCGGACTGCCCGAGGCGAGCCAGGTTCGGCGGTCCAGGCAAACTCGGGCAGTGCTGGTGGAACGATGGCGGCTGGTGCCGCACGCAGCGCTGTGGCGTGAGCCCATCCGCCGCAGGACAGCGCGAGGATGAAGATCAGCGTGAATCTCATCGTGAGTGGCATGATACGCTGCAATTCACGCCCGATGGCCGGCCATCAAAAAATCCGCCAGCTGGCGGCACCTGCGGGACACCCACGGCAGCAACAGGAACCATTGCGCATAGCCAAGGAGCGTCAGAGACGTCCACAGGAAGAGTCCTTCGAGAAGTATCCCGGGCTGTGGCCAGCCCCTCAGATAAAGGGCCAACTTGATCTCGATGCATGCCGTCACGCCGGCATGGCCGAGCGGGAAGCTCAGAAAGTATAAAGGCACGAGTATCTTCAACGGAGACTTGGCGTCGCCCTGGATGCCGGGATGGGTCAGCAAGACGAGCAGTATCGCGAGGCATGCCAGCAGCCAGAGCGCTGCAAGCACGCGGCTGAAAGGGCGTCGCGGAACTGGGGGCATCTGGTTCGGGGAAACCATGGACTACCGGGACGGAGTCGGGGCCAGCAGGAAATCCCGCACGACCTTGACCTGATCGTCGGCCATCAGCGCCGGCGCGTGGCCGATGCCGTCGAATTCGAGCAGTTGCGGTTTGGGGCCGCGCCGGGTCATCGCTGCCGCCGTTTCCCGCAGCAACAGGTCGGACTGGACGCCGCGCAGCAGCAGCGTCGGGCAGCTGATCGCATCCCAGTACGTCCACAAATCCACGTCGGCGACCGATCTCTTCTGAAACGCGGCGGCGATTCCAGGGTCGTAACACAAGCCCCACGAGCCATCTTCGCGCCGTTTCGCACCAGTCTCGGTCAAGTGCTTCCATTGCGCGTTCGTCAAGGGGCCGAACGGCGCGGAGACCAGGCGGACGTAGGCTTCGAGCTCCTCGAAGGTTTTGAACCTGGGGTCCTTGCCGACGTAGGCCGCGATGCGCTCCAGGGCCGCCTTGGGTATGAGGGTGCCCACGTCGTTCAGCACCAGCTTCTCGATCGGGGTCTTCGGGCGCGATGCTAGCAGCATCCCTATGATTCCACCCATGGAGGTGCCCACCCAGTAGACATGGGGGCCTGCGCTCGCGCCGGGTCCCGTCACGCGCGCCAGCAGGGCTGCCATGTCGGCGCAGTACTGCAGATAGCCGTAATCCTCCTTGACCTGTAGCCAGTCGCTCTTGCCCCGACCGACGACATCCGGGCATACGACGCGGAATTCCGGCAGCAAGGCCTGCGCGAGCGTATCGAAGTCGCGGCCGTTGCGCGTCAGCCCATGCGCGCAGATCACCACGTGCTCGGCCGCGGGGTCGCCCCACTCGAAGTAATGCATGTGGTGAAAGCCCCCGGCGGAGAGGCACGAAACGTAGTCTTCACGCATGGCATATCCGTTCCGGTCGGAACATCACGGGGATTATAGCGACCCAGGCGTGTCTTGGATGCTGCTCCATAGGGCACGATCGAAACGGAATCGAGTGGGTACACCGGGGCACCGCCGTTATGGCGCGGGCGCCGCCGGTCGATGCATTCAAAAAAACTGCGGCAGCGGAGGTTCGGGCTTTGCTCCGCAAAGCCAGTAAAATCGCCGCATGGACGGCCACAAATTGCGCAGCGTTTGCGTGTTTTGCGGATCCAACACGGGAGCGGCCGCGGTTTATGCCGATGCGACGCGCGCGCTCGCCCGCGTGGTGGCCGCTCGCGGTCTGCGTCTGATATACGGCGGGGGCAGCATCGGCTTGATGGCAGTGCTCGCCGATGCCGCGGTTGCGGCGGGTTGTACCGTAGTCGGGGTGGCGCCCCGGCGCTTGCTCGAGCGGGAAGTGGTGCATCGCGGCCTCGCCGAGCTGCACGTTGTCGAAACCATGCTCGAGCGCAAGACATTGATGGCGGAGCTCTCCGATGCCTTCATCGCGCTGCCCGGGGGCTATGGCACCCTCGACGAGTTGTTCGAGATGCTGACCTGGACCCAGCTCGGCTTTCAGCGCAAGCCGTGTGCGTTGATGAACGTCACCGGCTATTTCGACGGCCTTAACCGGTTTCTCGACCATGCGGCGGCCGAGCGCTTCGTGCACCCCGAGCACCGCGCCATGCTGATATGCGAGACCGACCCGGCGCGGCTGCTCGCTCGGCTCGCGGCAGAGCCGCTGCCCGACCTCAGCAAATGGCTCGACCGCAGGCCGGCGTAGGGCAGCATTGTGTTTACCAATACTCTCAGTTTCCCGTTGTTGACATGGCTGCGACGAGACCACCAAGCGCAGTCCGACTCGTGATGCTTAGTGATCCATCCCTACGATCGTATAATCATCTGTTGCGAACCCCGCCAGCCGGGGCCGGAGGCACCGATGGCCAACGCTCTGAAGAAGACCCGCGTAGAGCTCAACAACGCCGTCTTTTCCCTGCCCGACCTCGTCGCCAAGTCGGATGGCTACTTCGTTGAGGAGGGGCTCGACGTCGAGCTGGTCGTGCCCGAGAAGCGCAAGGCGATGCTTGCCACGGCGGGCCCGCGCGCGGGGGAGCACACCGCGATCCAGTCGTTCCTCTGGCACGAGGGCATCGAGAAGGGCGAGTTCTCCGTCTACCACGCCTGCGAATGGGGCCAGATGCGGCGCACGCAGGATTCCTGCGCCGGCGCGAAGGTGATCACCAAGCGCGCGGCGGTCTCGACGCAGGCGGTTATCGTGCGCGGCGACTCGCCGTACAACGTGCCGCAGGACCTGCGCAACGTGGAGGTCGCGGTCAACTTCCACGCCGGCTCCCACTACATCACGCTCGGCATGCTCGCCGGTTACATGAACCGCGAGGAAGTGAAGACCGTCCACGTCGGCGTCCCCAACCAGCGGTTCCTGTCCGTGCTCAACGGCAGCGTCCAGGCCGCAGCCGTCATGGAGCCGTGGATCTCGGCCGCGGAAAAGCTCGGCTGCAAGGTGATCTGCGAGGCGTTCTACAACGGACTGGAAGTCGCCGACCCCTCGGTCGATCCCGAGCTCTTCACCGCTCTCCACCGCGCGCACATCAAGGCCGTAGACCGCATCCGTCAGGACATCCGGCCCTACCTCCATCACCTGATCGCCGAGGTGCCGCCCGACACCGTGAGGCTGGCACCCGAGGACCTGCACCTGCCGCGCCTGCGCTACAACTATCCCGAGCCGTACTCGCCCGCCGAATTCCAGCGCACCTACGACTTCATGGTCTCCTGGGGCCTCATCAACTCAACGAGCACCTACGACAGGCTCGTGGACGCGCGCCTCGCGGTCTGAGCAGGCATCGCACCGATGGCCGACCGGCGCCTTCAGGTATTCCACGCGGTGGCGAAGCACCTCTCCTTCACCAAGGCCGCCGAGACGCTGTTCATGACCCAGCCGGCGGTCACGTTCCAGGTGAAGCAGCTCGAGGAGCAGTTGAACACGCGCCTCTTCGACCGCGCGCAGGGGCGGATCTCGCTCACACCGGCTGGCCAGCTCGCGTTCGAGTACGCCGAGCGCATCCTGGCGCTGTCGGCCGAGCTCGACACACGCCTGAAGGAGATGAGTGGCCAGTCGGCGGGGCCGCTGCTCATAGGCGCGAGCATGACGATAGGCGAGTACGTGCTGCCGCAGCTGATCGGTGAGTTCAAGGCGCGCTTCCCCGCGGTTGTGCCCACGCTCTTCGTCGGCAATTCCGAGGCGGTCCAGGACCGCGTCGCGGAGCGCACGCTGGACCTCGGCTTCATCGAGGGCGACTCGCATCTCTCGTCCCTCCACAACGAAGTCTGCTGCGAGGACGAACTGCAGCTCGTGTGCGCGCCGTCCCACCCGCAGGCGCGGGAGCGGTACGTGCTACCTGCCACCCTGACGCAATATCCCTACATCAGCCGGGAGGTCGGCTCGGGCACGCGCGCGGTCGTGGATCGCTATCTCCAGCAGGTCGGCGTCTCGCCCGAGTCGATGAACCGGGTGGTCGAGCTCGGCAGCCCCGAGGCGATCAAAGGGCTGGTCGCGACCGGCATGGGCTTCGCCATCATGTCGCGCGTCATTGCGGCGAAGGAGCTGCAGCTCGGGCAGCTCGTGCAGGTGCCGCTCCGGCCGGCGCTCATTCGCAACTTCTCGGCGGTGTATCCGAAGGAGCGCTTCCACTCGAAGCTCGTGGCGGCCTTCCTCGAGTTCGCGAAGCATCAGCTGTCCACGGCGGACCTTCTGCAATCCGCTGCGGCGCCCGAGCTGACCGCCGACCGCTAATTACTGGCGTAGTACTCGCGCAGGATATCCAGGACCTCGGGGCGCGAGAATTCCGGCGGCACGGGGCTCCCCTCGGCCAGCCACTTGCGCAGCTGGGTGCCCGAAACCTGCAGCTGGTCCTTCTTGCCATGCGGGCAGGTGCGCCCCGACGCCATGCCGGCGCAGCGGTAGCACCAGAACGTCACGTCCATTCTGAGGGGCTGCGTCTCGAGGGAGCCAGGCGGGACCTCGTCGAAGATGCGGTGCGCATCGAACGGCCCGTAGTAACTGCCAACCCCGGCGTGGTCGCGCCCGATGACGAGATGCGAGCAGCCGTAGTTCTGGCGGAAGAGGGCGTGCAGCAACGCCTCGCGCGGGCCCGCGTAGCGCATGTCGAGTGGATAGCCCGCCTGGATCACGGTGCCGGGGCGGAAGTAGTTCTCGATCAGGGCGGCGATCGCGCGCGTGCGCACCTCGGCCGGGATGTCGCCCGGCTTGACGTTGCCGAGCAGCGAGTGGACGAGCACGCCGTCGCAGGTCTCTATCGCCACCTTGGCGAGGTACTCGTGCGAGCGGTGCATGGGGTTGCGCGTCTGGAACGCCGCGACGCGCGACCAGCCGAGCCGCTCGAACTCCGCGCGCGTCTCGGCGGGCGTTAGAAAGAGCGCCCCGTACTTCGCGCGGAAGCCGCCGTCGGAGAGCACCCTGACCGGGCCGGCAAGGTTCAGCTCGCCCTGCTCCATAACCATCTTCACGCCCGGGTGCGCGGGATCGTCCGTGCGGAACACCGAGCGGCACTCGCGCGCCTTGTCCACCGGGTACTTCTCGGTGACCCGCAGCACCGCCAGGACCTCCTCGCTCCCGGGGGCCACGAGTGCGGCCTCGGCGCCAATCGCGACGGTGTCGGCGACAGCCCGCGCGGCAGAAAGCGTGATGGGGATCGGCCAGAACAGTCCCGAAGCGGTGCGGCAGCTTTTGCACACGCTCTCCCAATCAGCGCGCGTCATGAAGCCTTCGAGCGGCGTGAAGCCACCGATGCCCAGCATGACGAGATCGCCGCGCTCGCGCGAGGAAATCCGGATGCAGGGCAGCGCGGCGGCGCGGGCCCGCTCGGCGGCGAGCGCCTCTCCCTCGAGCAGCAGAGGCCGCAGGTCCTTGCCCCCGTGGGGCCGCACCAGGCTTGTCATCGGGCTCGGATGGAGAGGCGGAGAGTGAAACCCCGCGGGAGCGCCGGGTCAGTCGACGATATGGTAAACCGGCGCCTTCTCCATCTGCCACTCGCCCGTATTGCGATCGTAGCGGGACAGGGTGAAGCAATGCCAGTTCTTGTCGTCCAGCTTCATGTGATCGCCGCGGTAGTAGTAGCCCGGCCAGCGCGTTTCCTCGCGAAAGAGCGTGTGACGGGTAACGGATTCCGAAGCGATGAGCCGATGGTGCAGCTCCCATACGCGCTGAAGCTGGTGAAGGTCTTCGGCGCCCATGTTGTTCATGTCTTCCCTGAGCATCGCCAGCAGCTCCAGGCCGCGTTGCAGCAGCACGCCGTTCGTCATGTACATTGTGCTAATGCCACCGACGTATTCGTCCATGATCTTCTCGAGACGCTGCAGGCCGTGGATCGGCAGGAGGTAGCTCGGCGAAACCGTTCCGGCGACGATCTCGTTGCGGCCTACGCGGTAGTTCTCGAGCGGCTGGTAAATCAGCTTCTCGAGGTCGCGGTGTTCCTGCTCGCTCACCTGCGGCTGTCCGTTCTTCATGTCCTTGATGTACTTGACCGCCGCCTTGCCGGCGATGCGACCTTCGGTGAACGAGCCTGACGAGAACTTGTGCGCGGTGCCGCCGATGGTGTCGCCGGCGCCGAAGAGCCCGTCGACTGTCATCATGCGGTTGTATCCCCACTGGTAGTCGGAGGGGGCGTAGTCTTCCGGCCCGCTCGCCCAGGCGCCCGAGCAGGTAGCGTGAGAGCCCATGACGTACGGCTCGGATGTCGTCAACTCGGGGTTGATGTGCTTGGGGTCGATATTCTGCGACGCCCAGACGACCGCCTGGCCGATCGTCATCCCGAGGAAGTTCTCCCAACCGACGACCTCCTTGTGCGGATCCTGGAAGGCTTCCTTGGTCACCATGCGGATGGGACCGCGGCCGGCCGCGACCTCGCGCAGGAGCGCGTGATTGCGCAGGCAGGTCGGCACCGGATGGCGGTCGATGTAGTCACCGACCAGTGCCTTGGTGTCCTCGTACCACTTCGATTCGTACTCCTCGCCGTAGCCGTTCTGCGTGTATGTTTTCAGGTGCAGGAAGTAGGCACCGACGGGGCCGTAGCCGTCCTTGAAGCGCGTGAGGACGATGCGGTTCTCCATCTGCGTCATCTTGGCGCCAACCATGATAGGAAGGCCATATGCGGACGCGCTGCTCCAGGGCGCGTACCAGGTCCGTCCCATCCCTTCGCCCACGGCGCGCGGCTTGAAGATATGCGACGCGCCGCCGGCGCCGACGATCACGGCCTTTGCGCGAAACACGTGGAAATCGCCCGTGCGGACGTTGAACCCGACAGCGCCGGCGACACGGTTGGCCTGCTTGGTGTCCATCAGCAGGTGCGTGACCATGATCCGGTTGTAGACCTCGGTGGCGGCCTTGCGCGCCGCCTCCGCAACGATCGGCTTGTAGCTTTCGCCATGGATCATGATCTGCCACTTGCCTTCGCGCTGGTAGCGGCCGGTCTTGGGGTCGCGCATGATCGGCAGGCCCCATTCCTCGAACTTGTGCACCGTGCCGTCCACGTGCCGGGCGATGTCGTAGCCGAGGTCCTCGCGCACCAGGCCCATGAGGTCGTTGCGCGCATAGCGGACGTGGTCCTCGGGCTGGTTCTCGTTCCACTGCATGCCCATGTAGCAGTTGATGGCGTACAGGCCCTGGGCGACGGCGCCGCTGCGCTCGATGTTTGCTTTCTCGACGCAGACGATCTTCAGGTCACGTCCCCAATAGCGGGATTCGTAGATTGCCCCGCAACCGGCCATGCCGCCGCCGATGACGAGGATGTCCGCGTCGACGAATACGGTTTTCCTGCCTCCGAACAGGCCCATCACGAGACTCCCTGCTTGAGCTGATCCGCACGCAACGTGGGCAATCCCCCGCTGACCTTCAGCGCTTCCGGTTCGTGTGCGAGTTCCTGCTTGGCGATATCCTCGGGGCGAGGGGGGGCGTATTCGGCCGGTCCCTTGATCGATCCCCAGGGCGTGGTGCGGATGGGCGACACGAAGTTCTTCTCGCGGCCGTCGCGGAACTTGAGCCGCCAGGAAATCGTCCCTTTCTTCTCCTCGCGGAGCGCCCGAACGCTATGTCCCAGCGGGGCGAAGTCGGCATAGCCGCGCGCGTCGATGGCATTTTGCGGGCACGCCTTCACGCAGGAGTAGCACTCCCAGCACATGTTCGGTTCGATGTTGTAGGCGCGCCGATAGGTCTTGTCGATGTGCATGATGTCGGACGGACAGATATCGACACAGTGTCCGCAGCCATCGCACCGGGTCATGTAGACGAAGGTCGGCATGGTAGTCTCCCTGAATCAATAGTGCCGGGGCAGTTCGCGCGCGCTGCCGAACTGCTCGGGCTTGTCGGCGGGGGCGGGCAAGTTGCTCCGTGTGCCGTTCGCGTAGGAAAGCCTTTTCTCGAACGCCGCCGCAGGCTTGAAAAACATGTGAGCAAATTTGGACCAGGGTACGGATCCGAACAGCACGGTCGTGGCGAGGGTGTACAGGCCGAAGAGCACGTTCGACCAAAGGCTGGCGCGCGCCTGCAGCCCGGCCCAGATCAGGCCCAGCGTGACGCTGCCCAGCAGCGACAGGATGAACAAATCCGCGTGCATCACGCGGAACGGCGAGCTGCCTTCAGCGGCGACATCAGCCCGAATGAAGAACCAGAACCAGTAGCCGCCGAGGAGAATCATCAAGCCGCCCATCCACCAAAGCTGCGGCAGGATGGCGGGGGTCGGGGTCGCGGGCGTCGGATAGCCGAACACCATGACGGCGGTCGTGATGACGTAGAGCAGGAACCCGTACATGGTCAGAAGGTGAGCGACGCGGCGGCGCGCGCTGCAGAATTCCCCGGAAGCCAGGACATCCACCAGGCCGGTCTTGACGGCGATAGACACCCACTCATCTCCACTGACTTGCTGCTGCGCTTTGCTTTTCGTCTTTCGCCAATTTCTGAAAAAATACCGGGCGCTACCCTTATGCACGATATCGAACAGCGTCCCCGCCGCAACCAATACGATCATGAGGATCACATAAGCCTGCATGACGGCAGGCGGTATGGAAGCCGAGAGCTCGGCAAACGGATTGCTGGTGAACATCATGCCCCCCATGGCACCTTACGCCCCTGAGTTTAAAGGCGCGCGGCCCGGGCACCCCTAAAAAAGAGCTATGCCGCCATAGAAAAAACTTTCGAGGCGCATCGCCTCGAGCGGGCAGGGCGCGTGCGGGCCACGATATGAGACACTAATCGATGACAGCGGGAAGGAAGCTCACCTGAAAATCTGCATCTTGTCCGACAGCCACGACCATCGCGAGCCCCTCGCCGCAGCCGTTGCCGAGGCGAAAGCCCTGGGCGCGCAGGCCGTATTGCATTGCGGCGACCTGATCGCGCCGTCCACGTTGCACGCGATTGTCGACTTCGGGCTGCCGATCCACCTGATACACGGCAATAACGCCGGGGATCTGTTCAACCTCGCGAAGTTCGCGCAGGAGCCCAGGTACCGTCTGCATTATTACGGGCAGGACGGCGCGTTCGCCTTGGCGGAGCGGCGGATCTTCATGGTGCACTATCCGCATTACGCCAGAGCGATGGCGCTCACCGGCGATTTCGACCTGGTGTGCAACGGCCACGAGCACCGCGCCGTGGTGGAGCGCATTCGCAACGTGAGGGGCGCGGAGACCTTGCGCATCGATCCTGGAACCGTCGCCGGCGTGAGCGCGCCCGCGACGTACGTGCTTGGCGATCTGCAGGCTCTGCAATTCGACATCCGGCCGGTGCCACGCTGAAGCACGAGGTGGCGCACGCCCGGCCCGCGGCGGACGCCTGTAACCGTTCGGCGCACCAGCAAAACTTCTTGATTCTAACGGGAATTATCGGTAGCCTAGCGGTCCCTATCCAACACCAACCTAACCGGATCAACTGACAGCTGGGGGTACACGATGGCCGCCGATACCGTAGTGACCAGAGAAAAACTCATGCAGGACGTGAAGATAGTGATTTCCGACGCGGAGGAATTGCTGCGAGCAACGGCCAGTCAGGCCGGCGAAAAGGTTTCCGCGGCGCGCGAGAAGGTGCAGGAAAGCCTGCATCAGGCCAAGGTCAAGCTCGCGGAAGCCGAAGACGTCCTGATCGACAAAGGCAAGCAGGCCGCCAAGGTTACCGACGAATACGTGCATGACCATCCGTGGCGGGCGGTCGGTATTGCGGCGGGTATCGGCCTGCTCATCGGTCTGCTTATCGGCCGTCGCTGAGACGGCTCGGATCCGTCGTGGACGAACGACAACCCGGTTCAGTGCGGGACTCCGGGTTGCTTGCCTCGCTGCGCCGCCTCGCGGCGACGGTTGTGGAGCTGCTGCAGACGCGGCTCGAGTTGATCGCGGTCGAGCTCGAGGAGGAGCGCAACCGCGTTTTTCGTCTCCTGATCCTGTCGGTAGTCGCGGGTTTTTTCCTGGCGCTGGGCATCATCACGCTGACGTTCTTCATCATCCTTCTCGCCTGGGATACGCATCGCCTGCTTGCCGCGGGACTGCTCACCGCCGCCTATCTGGCCATTGGAGCGCTCGTGGCCGTGAACGCGCGCAACGCCGCCAAGGCGGCGTCACGGCTGTTTTCCGCGAGCCTGGCCGAGCTGCGCAAGGACCAGGACGACCTGGCGAGCTGACCGGCATGGAAGACCTCGCCGAAATCGCCCGCCGCAAGGAGCGATTGATCGCACGGTGCGCCGCGCAGCGCGATTCCCTCGCCGGCGTATTGCGCGATCTGGAGCGGCCGATCGCGGTCGCCGATCGCGCGCTGGCGATAGCGCGCTTCTTCCGCGCGCATCCTGCCCTGGTGTTTGTTGCAGTTGCGATACTCATCGCGTTCCGGCGTCGCGGTGCCCTGGGTCTGCTCGGGCGCGGCCTGGCAGTATGGCGTGCGTGGCGCAGCATCTCCGGCTGGGCAGGGAGGATGGGCATGGAATTTCCTCGCGGTCGCCGGCGGGAGAGGGCTGGCGATGTCGCGTCTTAGGCGGTTCATGGCATGGCCGCTGGCCTTCTCCAGGTCCATGCATCAGCTGGCTACCCGCGAGAAGGAAAGACTGCTGGACGAGATACTGCAGGTACGGGGGTTGATGCCTCTCCTGATGAAGCCCCGGAACAAACAGCGCTGGAACGCAGAGGACAAAGCGGAGCTCGCTATTCACCTGCGGCGGCTTTCGCGTATCAGCCCGTACCTGGTGGTACTCGTGGCGCCCGGCGGATTCTTAATACTGCCTGCACTGGCCTGGTGGCTCGACCGGCGCCGCAGCGGCGCGCGCCCCGCCGCCACGCCCGCGACTTCCGCCGAGGGCAAAGACCATGGCTGAAAGCGTAGTCGAGCGCATGGGGCGAGCCGAGTAGCCGGAGGAAAGTTGCGCGAGTCCGCACGGTTGGGAAAAGAATGAGCTCTGCTCTGGGGTTCCTGTTCCTGCTGGTCCCAGCCGTTGCGATCGCGTACATCATCTGGGCCTACCGGAAAAAGAATGCCGACAAGGAAGCACGAAGTCGGGAGCGCCTTGCAGCGCTGGTAGGGATTTCGCAGAACGCCGCTACGGCCCTGGGTCCGGCTCCAAGAGAGCACGCTGCAGCCGGGGCTCGTTCGAGGCCCCCAGCGGCTGCCACGTCCCCGCCTGCTCGTCGCGAGCGCTTCCTGACGCAATCCGAGAGTCTGCTGTACTACGTGCTGAAAGCCGGCCTGCCGGCCCACGAGGTATTCCCGCGCGTCGGTATCGGTTCGATACTGGAAGCTCCCGGGCAGGGGTATGGCCAGGCGTTGGAGCGGGGGCGCGACCCGGCCTTGCACGACATCGATTTCGTCATATGCGATAAGTCCATGCGCATCGTCGCTGCGATCCGGCTGGAGGGCGGGGCCGCAAGCGACGGAAGGGAGCGCGCGTATCGGCGCCTCAATGACGCCGGCATCAGACTGGTAGCGCTACGTCCTGATGCGCTGCCCCGGCGCGAGCAGGTCCATGCCCTGGTCTTTGGATAGCGTGCCTTAAAGGGGCTGGGCAGACTACCTGCCCGGGGGCGAGAAACGATGGAAGCCGGCCGCGCACTGTTGCGCAAACTCGACGCCTGTTCGGGGCGACAGAACCCCTGAAAATGTGCCATCCAATGCCAATAACGCGCCTGATCAGACAGTTACACCTTGGAATGAAAAACGCGGCGCACAACTTTTTTCTTGACCGGCCGGCGTTTAGTGGGTATAAAAACGCCAGTGTTTGTTTCAAGCCCTACACGAGTCTGGATTGTCAACGTTCTGATGTTCGTGCTCTGGGACTTTTGGATTCAAACATCAGCCGGGTCTTGTCCCGGATTGTCAATCCAACTTAAGGAACGCAAATGGCAACTGGCACTGTGAAATGGTTCAACGATGCAAAGGGTTATGGTTTTATCACCCCCGATGGTGGCGGCGAAGATCTGTTCGCTCATTTTTCCGCGATCAACATGCCCGGGTTCAAATCTCTGAAGGAAGGCCAGAAGGTCTCCTTCGAGGTCACCACCGGCAACAAGGGTAAGAAACAGGCGAGCAATATCCAGACGGTATGAAGCTCCGGGCCCGGCCCACGATTTCATGAATAAGGGAACGGCCACCGCAAGGTGGCCGTTTTCGTTGGTGGAGGCGGCGGGAATCGAACCCGCGTCCGCAAGTCCTACACAGCCAGGACTACATGCTTAGCCAGGTCATTTGGGTCTCGCCTCGCGCCCGCCGGCCGGCAGGCTGACGCTCAGCCAGTCGCTTCGACGGATCCGCACGGCCAAGCGACCAAGCCGTGCAGAGGGGCTGATGTCAATGACGCTGCACCCAGGAGCAGCTCGGCTTGCGCCTGGCATTCCCGGGCCTAGCCCATCAGCAAGCTAGTGCAGCGTCTAGCCGGTGTTAGGCGGCTAGAGCGAAACGCTCGTCGTTGGCGTTTATGGTTTTCCAGCGGATTTACAAGGTGACTGGACCTTGACATGCCCTGTACTGCTTCGATACCTGCGTCGAAACCAGGTCGCCCCCGTGATTCATGGGTTCGACGAAACTGCATTATCTCAGATTGGGGCGGCGGGCTGTAGTTCAATGCTGGCGGCCGTTCGCCCCATTCCATGAAGCGCAAGCGGATAGTCCTAGCCGAAATTCCGCAAAAGATTTTGCGGATTCTCGAGCATCCAGTCGCCGCCCCAGGTTTCCGGGTTGCCGCCGTTCAAGTAGCCCCACTTGGCAACGGCGGTCCTCATGCCGGCTGCATGTCCGGCATCGACGTCGCGCCTGTCGTCGCCGACATAGATGCAGGATGAAGCATCCACCCCGACGGCACGGCATGCGGCCAACAGCGGTTCCGGATGCGGTTTCAGGTGAGCAGTCGTATCGCCGCCGATGATGCAGCGGGTACGGGCTGCCATCCCAAGCTTGGCGAGCAGCAGGCGGGCGAGAAATTCAACCTTGTTGGTTACTATGCCCCACGGCAGCCCGCGCGCCTCGATCGAGTCCACCAATTCAGCCATGCCGGGAAAAAGGCTTGATTCCCGGCAGATGTTATCTTCATAGACCGCCAGGAACTCCTCACGCATGGCGCGATATTGGGGGTGCTCCGGGGTGATGTCGAAGCCTTTGTTCAGCAGCCCGCGTGCGCCGAGTGAGGTCACGGGCCTCGTAGCGGCAAGCGGCAGGGGCTGCAGGCCGCGCGTTTGCCGCATCTGATTCACGGCAAAGTTCAGATCCGGCGCGGTATCCGCGAAGGTGCCGTCGAGATCAAAAAAAATGGCTTCAACCATATCGTCAGGTGCGACGAACGGCGGATACCATGCCGGCAGCCGATACCGTCATCGCCTGCTCAGACGCAGCCGCACTGCGCTCCACGCGCCATCCGTCCCGTGCATGGCATCGCCTGCTACCCTGCCGGTATAGATGACACCGCCGACGGTGAACCAGATCTGGTCGCCGCGCAACCGGCCGTTCTTGATCGGTGCGCGGACACCGCCCGACCACAAAGTGCCGGTAAGCATCTGGAACTTCTGCCTGAGCGTGAGCAGCCCCAGCGGCAGGCGCCACGTACCGGTTACCTTGGCCGGCACGATATACAAATGCGCGGTGCACCAGCTTCCGCAGTCACCGCTTACGCGGCTCGTTTCGTCAGGATTCCAGCCTTCTATCTCGAAGCTGTTGGCGACGATACGGGCGCCCGGCTTCAAGTTAAGGAATTTGGGAGTCAACACGCTCAGGTTTTCGGGAAGCAGGAACAGCGCCAGGACGGACGCTTGCGAGATATCGGCCTCATACATGTCACCCTGGACGAACTCGACTCGGTCGGCCACGCCTTGAGTCGCAGCGACGCGCTTCGACCAGTCAACCAGGTTCGCGTCGTATTCCACGCCGAGAGCCCGCGCTCCGCGCTTGGCGGCGGCGATGACACAGCGGCCGTCGCCTGAGCCCAAGTCGATTACATAGTCCTGCGGCGTGACCTGCGCCATATCGAGCATCCTGTCCACGAGGACCGCGGGCGTTGGCACCCAGGCAGCGTCTTTGCCGCTCCACTCCGCAACTTGCGACGGTTGCCGAACCTCTGCCGCTCCTGCGCCGCCGGAAATCGCCAGCGAGTACAGAGTTGCCAATAATGGAATTGCACCACGTGAATTGATCAAGCGAACCCTCCCGGAGGCTGGTCGGCGGCGAGTCAGGCTCTGCCGCCGCCCGATTTTCGACTTAGGACTGTGATCATACATCGCGCAAGCCAGAGCGCGTGAGCGGGGCCGGCGAAGAGCCGGTTCGGGCGCTCCCTGATCAGGGTTTGGTTGCGGCAAGAATGTAGTTCACGTCCGCGACGGGACCCAGCGCATATGTCTTGGCCAGAGGGTTGTAGGTCATCCCGGTCAGGCTGGAGACGGAGAGGCCCGCCGACCTGCACATTGCCGCGAGTTCGGATGGCTTGATGAATTTTGCGTAGTCGTGGGTGCCGCGCGGCAACAAGCGCAGCACGTATTCTGCCCCGAGGACCGCGAACAGGTACGACTTGAGGTTGCGGTTGATCGTGGCAAAGAACAGGTGGCCGCCCGGCCTGACGAGCTCGCCGCAGGCGCGTACCGTCGCAGCCGGCTCGGGGACGTGCTCGAGCAGCTCCATGCACGTGATCACATCGAAGCGATGCGGCATTTCCCGCGCCAGGGACTCGGCCTCGATCAGCCTGTACTCGACTTCGAGACCCGACTCCAACAAGTGCAATTGCGCAACCTTGAGGGCTTTGTCGGCGAGATCGATGCCCGTGACCCGCGCGCCCCGGGCAGCCATGCTCTCCGAAAGGATGCCGCCGCCGCAGCCAACGTCGAGGACCAGCTTTCCCTTCAACGTCGCCATGCGGTCGATGTGATCGAGCCGCAAGGGGTTGATCTCGTGCAGAGGCCTGAACTCGGCGTTCGGGTCCCACCAGCGGTGGGCGAGCTCGCTGAATTTTTCGAGCTCCAGGGGATCGACGTTGATCATTTGAGGCAGGAACTAGGCTAGGTTGGGCACAAGGACGATTCTAGAACCTATTTCAGATATAGGCACGTGTGCGACGGAGCCCTAGGCTTTGATCTTTTCCTTCCAGCGTGCCGCCGCCGCGGCGAGATCGCGCGCGTCGATCCGGGCCAGATTCCCATCCGCTACGAGCAGCTCACCGCCAACCCAGACGTGGCTCACGTGTTCGCGGCCAGCGGCATAGACCAGGTGGGAAAGCGGGTCGTAACACGGAGCGAGCTCGGGAGAGGATAGGTTCACGGCCGTCATGTCCGCCAATTTCCCGCGAGCGAGTGTACCGATCCTGTCGTCGAGCCCCAGTGCACGCGCTGCGTTGATCGTCGCCATGGCCAGAGCGGTGTGGGCGGGGAGCGCCGTTGCATCCCCGCTCGTGCCCTTGGCGAGTAGCGCAGCGAGCCGCATTTCGGCGAGTACGTCGAGCCGGTTGTTACTTGCTGCGCCGTCGGTACCCAAGCCGATGTTCACACCGCGGGCGACGAGCCGGGCAACCGGCGCGATACCGCTCGCGAGCTTGAGATTGGATGACGGGCAGTGCGCCACATGACAACCGTGCTCCGCGAGCAGCGAGATTTCCTCGTCCAGCAACTGCACCGCATGCACTGCGATCAGATTCGGTCCCAACAGCCCCAGGCCCTGCAGGCGCCGGACCGGACGCAAGCCGTGCGCAGCCACGCCGTCGCGGATTTCATCGGCGGTTTCGTGCAGATGCACATGGACCGGAAGGTCGAGCTCGCTCGCATAAGTTGCGACCTTCTCGAAGGAGCTGTCGCTGACGGTGTAGGGGGCATGCGGGGCGAGGCAAAAGTTAAGCAACGACTCGTGCTTCAGGCGGTCGCGCACGGCGAGTCCCTTGCTCAGATAGTCGGCGGCGTCGGTCGCATAGGGCGAGCCAAACTCGACCACGATCATTCCCAGCATGGCGCGCATGCCGCAGCGCAGGGCCGCCTGTCCCGCTGCCTCCGGGAAGAAGTACATATCGTTGAAGCAGGTGATACCGCCAGCCAGCATCTCGGCGCACGCGAGCAACGTACCGTCTTCGACGAATTCGGGCGAAACGAGCCGCAACTCGGTCGGCCAGACATGGTTGGTGAGCCAATCCATGAGCGTGCGATCGTCGGCCAGTCCGCGCATCAGGGTCATGGCCGCGTGGGTATGGAGGTTGATCAGGCCGGGAATCAGCGCGTGCTCGTCCAGGCGGATGTGACTCCTGGCCTGGTAGCGGCCCCGGGCGCTCGCGCTCGGAAGCACGTCCCGGATGCGGCCGCCGCTCACCACGACCGAGTGGTCGGGCAGGACCGCTTGCGGCGGGTCCATGGGAAGGACCCATCGTGCGTCTACTATCGAATCAACGTTATCAACCATGCGCCCGGGTAAAAAAAAGCCCTGCCGAAGCAGGGCTTTTCAAAACAACGCTCCTCGTAATTACGGCTTGGGCTTGGCCTCAGGCTTGGCTTCCGGCTTGGCCTCGGGCTTGGGCTTGGCCATCGACTCGGCACGGCCGACCACTTCCACGGTCACGCGACGGTTCGGCGCCAGACACTCGATGAGCTGCTTGCGCTTCATCTTGTTGTCGCAGAACTTGGTCACCGGGATCGGCTGCTTCGGACCCTTGCCTTCCCAGAAGATCAGCTTCTGATCGATACCCTGCGCAACCAGGTAGTCCTTGACCACCACTGCGCGCCGCTCGGAGAGCTTCATGTTGTACTTGAGGCTGCCGATGCGGTCGGTATGCCCGGTAACGATCACCGCTCCGAACTGCACTGGTCCGCGCTCCTTCGTCGCCTTGCGCAGGCCGCCCAGGAACTCGTCGAGCTCCTTCTTGTTGTCGGCGGTCATCTCGGCCTTATTGAACGGGATGCCCTGCAGCTCGATCTTTTCTTCGATGTTCAGGAACTGCGGCTTGGGCTTCGGCGCCTCTTTCTTCGGCGGCGGCGGCGGCGGCGCGGCCTTCGCGGGAGGCGGCGGTGGCGGGGCGGGCTTCTTCACGAGGTCCGGATCGCACTCCGCAACGGCACGGGCCGGTGTCCAGTCACTCGTGCGCACGCACACGCCGGCGCCAATGGCCCTGACGATCGCGTTCTGCCCTTGCGAGTCGACGAGGTACCCCTGGTTCTTGGCGTCCTGCGCTGGCGCCAGAGTTGGCAGCACCGCACCCGCGGCGGCCAACCCAATGAGCGTTATCCGGATAGATGAAGTCATGATTTTTGATCCTCCTTTTTATGCGACGAATAGGGACCGGCCGGAATGGCGATATTCCTAAAATGCCTTCAGTTGCTTTAATAACACATCCCCGGCAAAAAAGGCAAATAGTCCTTAAATAATAACCCATTTCTCAGGACATAAGCATGCAGACTGTTGCCAAAAGGAAACGTACGAGAGGGGTTTCACTTGGTGGACCCCCTTGGCATGCATCAAGCCTGCCGCGGGCCCTTCCCTGGCCAGGGGGCGCCTCATCCCGGCCATGAGGGCGCCTCGTCCGAACCATAAGGCGCGCCTCATCCGGACCATGAGAGTGCGGCCGTCGGTGTAAAGGCCGCCCAAGCGGCTGATCGGGTCGACCGGGTTACGCGGCTCGCCAGCGGGAAATCGAGCGATTCCCGCATGCTAAAATCACATTCTTTTCTGGCGGCCGATACCCGGCCCCCCTATCCCTGCATCACATGGATCAGATCGCCAAGGAAACGCTCCCGATAAGTCTCGAAGAAGAGATGCGCCGCTCGTATCTCGACTACGCAATGAGCGTCATCGTGGGGCGGGCGCTGCCGGACGTGCGCGATGGATTGAAGCCGGTGCACCGCCGGATTCTGTTCGCCATGCATGAGGCGAACAACGTGTGGAACCGGCCCTACGTGAAGTGCGCGCGGGTCGTGGGCGACGTGCTCGGCAAGTACCATCCGCACGGCGACGCCGCCACCTACGAGGCGCTGGTGCGCATGGCGCAGGACTTCTCGATGCGCTACACGCTGATCGACGGCCAGGGAAACTTCGGCTCGGTCGACGGCGATTCGCCTGCCGCCTATCGCTATACCGAATGCCGACTCGAGCGTATCACCTCGGAGATGCTGGGCGACATCGACATGGAAACGGTCGATTTCGTGCCCAACTACGACGGCAAGGAACAGGAGCCGCTGGCGCTGCCGGCGCGCATCCCCAACCTGCTGATCAACGGCTCCGCCGGCATCGCCGTGGGCATGGCGACCAATATCCCGCCGCACAACCTGTCAGAAGTCATCGACGCGTGCCAATTGCTGCTGGAGGCTCCGGAAACCGGAATCGACGACCTGATGAACGTTGTTCCGGCCCCCGATTTTCCCACGCGCGGCATCGTCTATGGCGTGGAGGGCGTCAAGGAAGGCTACCGCACCGGCCGCGGCAGGATCGTCATGCGGGCGCGCACCCATTTCGAGGAGGAAAAGAAGAGCGGCCGCGTTTCCATCATCATCGACGAGCTGCCGTACCAGGTCAACAAGGCCAATCTGCTGATGAAAATCGGCGAGCTGGTGCGCGAGAAGAGGCTCGACGGCATCGCCGACATCCGCGACGAGTCCGACAAGAGCGGAATGCGCGCCGTGATCGAGCTGAAGCGCGGCGAGAACGAGGAGGTGATCCTCAACAATCTGTGGAAGGAAACACAGATGGAGGAGACCTTCGGCATGAACGTGGTCGCGCTGGTGGACGGCCAGCCGCGGCTGCTCAACCTGAAGCAGCTGCTCGACGCCTTCCTGCGCCACCGGCGCGAAGTGGTCACCCGGCGCACGGTATTCGAGCTGCGGAAGGCGCGCGAGCGCGGCCACGTGCTCGAGGGGCTGGCGGTAGCGCTGTCGAACGTGGATGAAGTGATCGCGTTGATCAAGGCCGCGCAGACACCGGCCGAGGCGAAAGTGGGTTTGATGGCGCGCTTCTGGCGCTCCAGGCTGGTTGAGGAGTTGCTGGCGCGCAGCGACGGAACGCAATCCCGACCGGAGGGCTTGTCGCAGCAATTCGGCCTGCACAAGAACGGCTACAGGCTTTCCGACGCCCAGGCGCAGCAGATACTGGAACTGCGCCTGCAGCGCCTGACCGCGCTCGAGCAGGACAAGATCGTCGCGGAGTACAAGGAGACGATGGAGAAGATCAGCGACCTCATGGATGTTCTCGCCAAGCCGGCGCGCGTGACGCAGATCATCTCGCAGGAGCTGGCGCAGGTTAAGGAACAGTACGGCGACGAGCGCAAGACCGAGATCGTTACCAAGACCCAGGAGCTCTCGACCCAGGACTTGATCGCTTCCGAGGACGTCGTCGTCACCCTGTCCCACGGCGGCTACATGAAATCGCAGCCGGTCGCCGACTATCGGGCGCAGAGGCGCGGCGGGCGCGGCAGGCAGGCTACGACCACCAAGGACGACGACTTCGTCGAGAAGCTGTTCATCGCCAACACGCACCACCAGATCCTGTGCTTCTCCAACCGCGGGCGGGTCTATTGGCTCAGGGTTTACGAAGTGCCCCAGGGCAGCAGGGCTTCGCGCGGCAAGCCCATCGTGAACCTCGTCCCGCTGATGGAACACGAGAAGATCACGGCGGTCCTACCGGTTTCATCGTTCGACGATGAGCACTTCGTAGTCATGGCCACCCAGTTTGGCACCGTAAAGAAAACCGCGTTGTCCGCGTTTTCACGCCCCATGGCGAAGGGCATCATCGCCGTGGGTCTCGAAGACGGGGACTATCTGATCGGGGTGGCGTTGACCGACGGCAAGCAGGACGTAATGCTGTTCTCCGATGCCGGCAAGGCAGTGCGCTTCGCGGAAGACGAGGTGCGGGCCATGGGCCGCGGTGCGACCGGCGTGCGGGGGATGAAGCTGCAGGCCGGCCAGCGCGTCATCTCGTTGCTGACGGCGGCCGACGAGAGCCAATCGGTGCTGACGGCGACCGAAAACGGCTTTGGCAAACGTACGCCGCTTTCGGAGTACACCCGGCATGGGCGCGGGACGCAGGGAATAATCGCGATTGAATGCAGCGAACGCAACGGCAAGCTGATCGCGGCCCAGCTGGTGAATACCGAGGACGGGATCATGCTCGTCACCACCGGCGGAGTCCTGATCCGCACGCGCGTCGCCGAGGTGCGGGAGCAGGGCCGATCGACCCAGGGGGTGCGGCTGATCAACCTCGACGACGGCGAGCGGCTCGCCGGTTTCGAGAAGATCGTCGAGCCGGAGGAAGACGAGGGAGAGGCGCCGCGCGACCCGCCCAGCCCGCCGGTATAGGACCGGGGCGTTATCCTCCGCCACGCCTGATCCGGGCTCGCTGCGGCCACCTGCCAACATCCGATTCGACTCATAGGGACGTTCGATGCCACGAGTTTTCAATTTCGGCGCCGGACCGGCGGCGCTGCCGGAACCGGTGCTGCGCCAGGCTGCCGAGGAAATGCTCGATTGGCGCGGCAACGGCATGTCGGTGATGGAAATGAGCCACCGCGGCAAGGCGTTCATCGGTATACACGCCCAGGCCGAAGCCGATTTGCGCGAGCTGCTGGCGATCCCGAAGAACTACAAGGTGCTGTTCCTGCAAGGCGGTGCTGCCGGCCAGTTCGCGATCGTGCCGATGAATCTGCTCCGGGGCAGGAATTCCGCCACCTACGTGAACACGGGACACTGGTCGACGCGGGCGATCGCCGAAGCGAAGCGGCACTGCAAGGTCGGCATCGCGGCGAGTTCGGAAGATGCCAATTTTTCCTACGCGCCCAAGCAGGAGAAGTGGAAGCTCGATCCCGCTGCGGCGTATGTGCATTACACCTCGAACGAGACGATCGGTGGCGTGGAGTTCCACTGGATTCCGGACACGGGCGACATTCCGCTCGTCGCTGACGCCTCCTCGCACATCCTGTCACGGCCGCTGGACGTGAGCCGTTTCGGGTTGATTTACGCCGGTGCGCAGAAGAATATCGGACCCGCGGGAATGGTGATCGTGATTGTCCGCGAAGACCTGATCGGGCACGCCGCGTCCGATACACCATCGATCTTCGACTACAAGATCCAGGCAGAGGCGGACTCGATGCACAACACTCCGCCGACGTATGCGATTTACCTGGCCGGCCTGGTGTTCCAGTGGTTGAAGAAGCTGGGCGGGCTCTCGAAGATGGAAGAGATCAACATCGCCAAAGCCAAAGTCATCTACGACTACCTCGACCAGACCGAGTTCTACCACTCGCCGGTGGCGAAGGAAGACCGCTCGCGCATGAATGTCCCGTTCACCCTGCGCAGCGACAAGCTGGACGAGGAATTCCTCAAGCAGGCGAAGGCGCACGGCTTGAGCGAGTTGAAAGGCCACCGCTCGGTAGGCGGGATGCGGGCTTCGATCTATAACGCGATGCCGCTGGAAGGCGTGAAAGCACTCGTGGAGTTCATGCGTGACTTCGAGAAAAAGAACGGCTGAGGCCTTCCGGATACTCACGCTCAACTCGATCTCGAGCGTGGGTTTGAAGCGGCTGCCGGCTGGGCTCTATGTCTGCGGCGGCCAGATGCACGACCCCGACGCCATCCTGGTGCGCTCGCACGACATGCACGCGATGGACATCACTGCGAGCGTGAAGACGATCGGGCGCGCCGGCGCCGGCGTCAATAACATCCCGGTGGAGAAGATGAGCAGGCGCGGCGTGCCGGTCTTCAACGCGCCCGGCGCCAACGCCAATGCTGTGAAGGAGCTGGTGATCGCGGGCGTGTTGCTCGCGGCGCGCAACCTGGTGCCGGCGCTGCGTTTTACGTCCGGGCTCGAAGGCGACGACAGGACGCTGCACAAGCTGGTGGAGGAGGGCAAGAAGGAGTTCTCGGGGTTCGAGCTGCCCCGCCATACCGTCGGCGTGGTGGGGCTGGGCAAGGTCGGCAGCCTCGTGGCCGACGCCGCCATCAAGCTCGGCATGAACGTGCTCGGGTACGATCCGCACATCACCGTCGACGCGGCATGGAGCCTGCCGTCCCAGGTCAAGAAAGCCCACAGCGTCGAGGAAGTTCTCAGAGCGTCGGACTTCGTGACCTTGCACGTACCGCTCCTTGACGTCACCCGCAAGATGATCAATCACGAGCGGGTCAAGCTCATGAAGAATGGTGCAATCCTCCTCAACTTTGCGCGCGATGGCATCGTCGACGAGGATGCCGTGCTCGAAGGGCTTGCATCCAAGCGCATCCGCTATTACGTAAGCGATTTCCCCACGAAAAAACTCCAGGGCCACCCGCACGTGGTGGCGCTTCCGCACCTCGGGGCTTCCACGCGCGAGGCCGAGGACAATTCCGCCGTCATGGTAATCGACCAGGTGCGCGATTTCCTCGAGAACGGTAACATCGTGAATGCGGTGAATTTCCCCGACGTCGTCATGGCGCGCGAGGCGCCGTATCGCGTGGGGATCGCCAACGCCAACGTGCCCAACATGGTGGGCCAGATCTCGACGGCGATGGCAAAGTCGGGGCTCAACATACACAACATGCTCAACAAGTCGAAAGGGGAGATGGCCTACACGCTGGTCGACGTGGACAGCGTCGTGCCGGTCAAGGTATGCGAGCAGATCAGCAGCATCAAGGGCGTCCTGTCATTCCGCTATCTGCCACAGAATGCCGTAGAACATTGAACCGGGAGCAGTGAGCGGTAAGCAGTAAGCGGGAAGCAACACGGCCGGCGGCGTAATCGCGTCCCGCATCCCGCTGACCGCGCACTACTTGCCGCCTTGCGGAATGAACGACAAGATCAAGAGCATCCGCGATCGCATCGATGCGCTGGACGAGCGGCTGGTGAGGCTGTTGTCCGCGCGCGCGCGGCTGGCGCAGCGCATCGGCGGGCTCAAGGAAGGCGGTCCCGCGTACCGTCCGGAGCGGGAAGCGCAGGTGCTGCGCGCTGTCGTCGGAAAAAATCGCGGGCCGCTGTCGGATGCTGCTCTTGCGCGGCTGTTCACCGAGATCATGTCGGCATGCCGGGCTCTGGAAGATGCCATGGCGGTCGCCTATCTCGGGCCGCCAGGCACGTTCAGCCAGGAAGCCGCGTTCAAGCATTTCGGAGCCGTCGCGTCCACGGTGCCGTGCGCGTCGATCGACGAGGTCTTCCGGCAGGTGGAGACGGGAGCCGTTGGCTACGGCGTGGTGCCCGTCGAGAATTCAACCGAGGGAGCGATCGGGCGAACGCTCGACCTGCTCCTCTCGACGCCAGCCCGGACCTGCGGGGAGGTCATGCTGCCGATTCGCCAGTGCCTGATGAGCAGGGAACGCAGGATGAGCGCCATCCGCAAGGTCTACTCGCACACGCAGAGTCTCGCTCAATGCCAGCAGTGGCTTGCGCGCGAGCTGCCGCACGCGGAAAGAGTCGCGGTAGTGAGCAACGCCGAAGCCGCGCGCATGGCCGCGCGTGAGCGCCGCGTGGCGGCGATCGGCCCGAAGACGGCGGCGGCGATCTATCGATTGAGCCTGCTCGCACGCAACATCGAAGACGAAGCAAAGAACACGACCCGATTCGTCGTGCTCGCCGAGCGCGATGCAGCGCGCTCCGGGCGCGACAAGACTTCGCTGATCCTGTCCGCGCGCAATGTTCCGGGCGCGATGAAGGAGCTGCTATCGCCGCTCGCGGCCAACCAGGTAAGCATGACCCGGCTCGAGTCGCGGCCATCCCGAACCGGGCTGTGGGAATACGTTTTTTACATGGACGTCGAGGGACATCAGGACGATGCCAACGTGGCGCGCGCGCTCGCCGAGCTCAGGACCAAAGCGACGTTTCTGAAAATACTCGGTTCCTATCCTGCGGCTGTCGCTTGACGGCGTGACTCGTGATTCGAGTCGACTGCGCAGCTCGATTTGACGATTCACCGTTCACCATTCACGATTCAAGGATCATGGATATCTGCGATCTTGCCCCCCGCTTCATTCGTGGCATTGCGCCATACCAGCCCGGCAAGCCAATCTCCGAGCTGGCGCGCGAGATGGGAATCGAGGAGGCCGGCATCATCAAGCTCGCCTCCAACGAGAACCCCAGCGGCGTGAGCCCCCTGGCGCGGCGGGCGATCGAGCGTGCGATCACGGACCTGGCGCGCTACCCGGACGGCAACGGGTTCGAGCTGAAGCAGGCGCTTGCCCGGCGGTGCGGCGTGGCGCCGGCGCAGATCGTGCTCGGCAACGGATCGAACGACGTGCTGGAGCTCGCCGCGCGCGCGTTTCTCACGCCCGGGCTCGACGCTGTGTATGCCCAGCACGCGTTCGCCGTCTATCCGCTCGTGGTGCAGGCGATCGGCGCGAAAGGGATCGAGGTTGCGGCGAAGAACTACGGCCACGATCTGGCCGCCATGCGGGCGGCAGTGACGGGAAAAACACGGATCGTCTTCATCGCCAATCCCAACAATCCGACGGGAACCATGGTTCGCGCGCAGGAGCTCGAGGCGTTCATCGCGGCGCTCCCCGGGGAGGTCCTGGTCGTGCTCGACGAGGCCTACAACGAATACCTGCCCGAAAATCTCAGGGCCGACAGCATCGGATGGCTGCGGCGCTTTCCCAATCTGGTCATAACTCGCACCTTTTCCAAGGTCTATGGACTCGCCGGGTTGAGGGTCGGCTACGCGTTTGCCGCGCCCGGCGTGGCCGATCTGATGAACCGCGTGCGCCAGCCGTTCAACGTGAACAGCATTTCCCTCGCGGCTGCGACGGCCGCGCTCGACGACACGGAATTCGTGCGGAAGAGCTACGAGCTGAATCAGGCGGGCATGCGTCAGCTGGTCGAGGGGTTCAACCGGCTGGGCATCGGCTTCATACCGTCGTTCGGTAATTTCGTGAGCGTTGGCGTGCGCGATGCCGCGGAGGTGTACAAGAAGCTGCTCAGGCTCGGCGTGATCGTGCGGCCGATCGCGGGCTACGGCCTGCCGCACCACCTGCGCGTTACCGTCGGACTCGAATCGGAGAACGCGCGGTTTCTCGCTGCGCTCGAGCGCTCTCTTGCATGAGACGCAGCGTTGAGTGTTAAGTGCTGAGTGTTGCCAGCTAAAACCAAGAACTCGACACTCAAAACAACACTCGTAACTCAACGTTGACGACCAGTCGATGCCCGCCAAGCTCAAGATCGGCAAACTCGTCGTGATCGGCGTAGGGCTGATCGGCGGATCGTTTGCGCTGGCGCTGAAACGGGCGCGGGCAGTCAGGCTCGTGGTGGGAGTCGGACGCGCTCAAGGCAACCTGTCTGCGGCGCTCGAGCTCGGCGTGATCGACGAGGCCACGCAGGACCCGGCGCTGGCGGTGCAGGATGCCGATCTGGTGCTGCTTGCGATGCCGGTCGGCCAGATGCCTGGGATCATGGCACAGATCGCGCCGCGTCTGGCGCCGCACACGGTCGTCACGGACGCTGGCAGCACCAAGCGCGACGTGGTGGCCTATTCGCGCCGTCACCTCGCCCGGCATATCTCGGGCTTCGTGCCCGCGCATCCCATCGCCGGCACGGAGCGCAGCGGCGCGGCCGCCGCGTTTCCGGATCTGTTCCGCGGCCGGAAGCTCATCGTCACACCGCAGGCGGCAACTGCGCCGCGCGCATTGCGCCTGGTGCGTTCCGCATGG
The DNA here is from genome assembly GCA_035259205.1 of Burkholderiales bacterium. Classification (GTDB taxonomy): domain Bacteria; phylum Pseudomonadota; class Gammaproteobacteria; order Burkholderiales; family SG8-41; genus SG8-41. The sequence goes on from DATFWO010000240.1 coordinate 32,594, forward strand.
GAAGCTTGCGGCGCACGCGTGCTGCAGCTCACGGCCGCCGAGCACGATGCGATATTCGCGGCGGTGAGCCATCTGCCGCACGTAGTCGCCTATGCTCTCGTCAACGCGCTGGCGCGCCGTCGCAATGCGAAGCAGCTGTTCGGGTTTTCCGCCGGTGGCCTGCGCGATACGGTGCGCATTGCCGGCAGCTCGCCCGAGATGTGGGCCGATATCTGCGTCGCGAACCGGGATTTGCTGCTGAAGGCGCTCGGCGATTACGCCAGCGAGCTCGGCCGGCTGCGCGCGGCGATCAGCAGGCGGGATGCGACTGCGCTCAAGCGCATGTTCGCGGGAGCGCGCACTGCGCGCGAGAAATGGTTGCTGCAGGGCCGCTCATAGCTCCAGCGGAGGCACGCAATGGACCATCTCGATCTGGCACCCATCCGGCGGGCCCGCGGCACGGTCAAATTGCCGGGATCGAAGAGCATCTCCAATCGCATCCTGCTGCTCGCCGCCTTGGCACGCGGCGAGACTCGCATTCGGGATCTCCTGGAATCCGATGACACGCAGGTCATGCTGGAAGCGTTGCGTGCGCTGGGGACTGCGTGCACGGGTGAAGGCGAGCGGGCGGTCCGCGTGCGCGGGGCGGGCGGTCCGTTTCCGGTGAAGCGGGCGGAACTGTTTCTCGGCAACGCCGGCACTGCGTTCCGGCCGATGACGGCGGTGCTTGCTTTCAGCGGCGGAGAATATCGATTGACGGGCGTCGCCCGCATGCACGAGCGGCCAATCGGAGATCTCGTCGACGCGCTGCGGCAGCTCGGTGCAAGCGTCACCTACCTGGGCCGGGAGGGCTATCCTCCGCTCGCCGTCAATCCCGGCGCGATCCGCGGCGGGGGCGAGGTGAGCCTGCGCGGCAACGTTTCGAGCCAGTTCCTTACCGGCCTTCTCATTGCGCTGCCGCTGATCAATGCGCGCACCGTGGTCAATGTCGAAGGCGATCTCATTTCGAAGCCGTACGTCGAGATTACTCTGAATACAGTGCGCCGGTTCGGCGTCGATATCGAGCGGCGCGGCTGGACCGCGTTTATCGTACCGGCGGGCGCGCACTATACGAGCCCCGGTGAAATTCACATCGAAGGCGACGCCTCGTCCGCCTCGTACTTCCTGGCTGCGGGCGCCATCAGCGGGTTGAAGGGTGGCGGGCCGGTGCGGGTGGAAGGCGTGGGGCGTGCCAGCATTCAGGGCGACATCCGCTTTGCCGAAGCGCTGGAGCGCATGGGCGGGAGCATCGCAATGGGCGAGAATTGGATCGAGGCCGGCGCGTCGCCTGAAGCCGCCCGTCGCGGGAAACTGAAAGCCATAGATGCCGATTTCAATCACATTCCCGACGCCGCGATGACTGCGGCGGTAGCGGCGCTTTTCGCCGATGGCACGAGCAGGCTGCGCAACATCGGCAGCTGGCGGGTGAAGGAAACCGATCGCATCGCCGCCATGGCGACCGAGCTGCGCAAGCTCGGCGCCGTGGCGACCGAAGGTCCGGACTGGCTGCGCGTCGAGCCGCCGGCGCGGCTGCGCGACGCCACCATCG
>DATFWO010000241.1:0-21129 GCA_035259205.1 Burkholderiales bacterium
ATCGCTGGGCGTCCCCTGGGTGCAGATCGACGAGCCGATATTGGGATTTGAGCTCGAGCAAGCGTGGCTGGATGCATTCCTCCCCGTCTACGCTGAGCTCGCACCCGCCTCACCCCGGATACTCCTCGCCACCTACTTTGAGTCGGTCGCAGACTACTGCGATCTTCTCGTTTCCCTGCCGGTAGCGGGTATCCATCTCGACCTCGTACGCGATCCGGATCAGCTGGACACTTTCCTTCGCGGCTACTCCGCGGCCAAGGTGCTTTCGCTGGGCGTGGTGGACGGTCGCAATATCTGGCGCACCGACCTCGACGCCGTCCTGCCGCCGCTCGAGCGGGCGCACGAGCGGCTGGCCGGGCGTCTGTGGATTTCCGCCAGTTGCTCACTGCTGCACGTTCCCGTCGATCTCGAGCAGGAGGTCCGGCTCGACGCCGAGATCGGCGGCTGGCTCGCGTTCGCGACCCAGAAGCTCCATGAGATCGCCGCGCTCAAGCGGGGCGTCTTGTCCGGAAGTCACGCCATTGCAGCGCCGCTCGCCGCGTCACGGAAAGCGCAAGCGTCGCTCCATAGCTCCACCCGCACGCGCTCCGAATTCGTGAGGAAGCGGCTCGCCGCGGTCACGGATGAGGACACCCGCCGCGCGTCGGCGTTCGACGTTCGCATCGTCCGGCAGCGCGAGCGGCTGCGGCTGCCGCTGCTGCCGACGACCACGATCGGATCGTTTCCACAGACCGCGGAAATACGCCGCATGCGCGCCGCCTTCAAGCGGGCCGAAATCGGTTGCCTGCCGTACCGCGAAGCCATGCGCCAGGAAATCCGGCTGGCCGTTGCGCGGCAAGAGGCATTGGGCCTGGACGTGCTGGTGCACGGCGAGCCCGAGCGCAACGACATGGTGGAGTATTTCGGCGAGCAGTTGGCGGGATTTGCCGTCACCGACAACGGGTGGGTGCAAAGCTATGGATCGCGCTGCGTCAAGCCGCCCATCATCTACGGCGACGTGCACCGGCCCGAGCCGATGACCCTGGAGTGGATACGCTATGCGCAAAGCCTGACCGACCGCCCCGTGAAAGGCATGCTCACGGGTCCGATCACCATGCTCCAGTGGTCGTTCGTGCGCAACGACCAGCCGCGCGCCCTCGCCGCATTGCAGATCGCTCTGGCGCTGCGGGACGAGGTGCGGGATCTCGAACAGGCGGGCATTGCGATCATCCAGATCGACGAGCCGGCGTTCCGAGAGGGTTTGCCGCTCAAAAAGCGCGATTGGGCGCGCTATCTCGATTGGGCCGTGCGAGCGTTCAAGCTCGCCTCGTGCGGCGTCGCCGACGCCACGCAGCTACACACGCACATGTGTTACGCCGAATTCAACGACATACTGCCGGCGATCGCCGCACTGGACGCCGATGTAATCACGATTGAAACCTCGAGATCCGCGATGGAGCTCCTCGACGGGTTCGGCAGCTTCAGCTATCCGAATGAGATCGGGCCCGGACTGTACGACATCCATGCGCCCCGGCTGCCCACCGCCGAAAGCATGCTGCGCCTGCTGAACCGGGCTGCAGAGGTGATTCCGCTGGAGCGTCTATGGGTCAATCCCGATTGCGGCCTGAAGACCCGGGGATGGCCGGAAACGGAGGCGGCGCTCGCCAACATGGTTGAAGCGGCACGCCGGCGCCGGCATCCCGCGAAGGGGAGCGAAGACTGACATGATTCACGTAAGGCATTGGGACTCCAGTCAATTCGCGCGACTGGCGGGTGAACTGCGCACACGCGGGTTATTGGCGGCGAAAGAGCTGTAACACTTGCTTACAGTCTTGTCGGCGGAATTTCGGTAGTATCACAATAGGAATGTCCATTGCCATGCGACCACCCATCATCGAACTCGCCTTGCTGCTCGCGGCGATGTCCGGCGCGCTACCCGCCTCGGCCGAGTTGTTCAAATGGGTGGACGAGCGCGGCACCGTAACCTATTCGGATCGGCGTCCGGTCGATCCGAAAGCGGCGGACAAAGTCCAGTCCGTCGCGGGAAGACTTTCGGTCTATTCCCCTGACAAGGTTCTTCTGCAGGCGGTAGATGCCTGGCGTCAGCGGAAATATGCGCCTGACGACCAGTTCGAGCCCGTCCGCCAAGCCGGACCGTATATGGCCGGTATTCCCGCGCAGGGGTACGACCCATGCCTGCAGGGCAGCTGCGCCGATTTCTATGGCTACGACGCGTATGGTTACCCGGTATACGGACGGCGCTTCCGCCACCCCACCCACTTCACGCAGACCTTTATTCCACCGGGTGCGATCGCCGGCACCATCACCAGCCTCAATGGCATGAATGGGATGATTCCCGGAAATACCGCTGGATTTAACAGCATGATTCCGGGGAATACGACGGGATTTAATGGGATGATCCCGGGGAACACGGCAGGTTTCAACGGGTTCGTTCCCGGAAACGTCAACCCTCCGCCACGCGCAAGGCCTGTCGCCTCCCGGCCCGTCCGCGAACCACTCCGATAGCGAGCGATAGCGCGAAGCCGAGCGCAGCGGCATCGTGCTGCTTTGACTTTTCACTGCGTCGTCCCGCCGCCCCGCGAGTCGCGGTGGCGCTGCCGCGATTTCCCTTCATCCTCTCTACACCGTCAGGAGACCACGATGCCCGGCAGGCAACACGACCACGGACTGGAAACGCGCAAGCAGGCCGAATCGAGATCCATTGGAGCTGGTGCTGCGCATGAGCGGTGAGCCACGTGTAGCCTGCATCAGATCGACCCCACGCTTCATTCTGGTCGCCTTTGCCTGGCTCATGTTTGCCACCGGTTGCGTGCGGCTGCCGTCGACCGGCGTCACGTCATTGAAGGCCAGCAGCCTGAATGATTTGCAAGGATATCTGCTCAGTCACAAAGCCGATCTCGACGAATTCAGATTACGCGGGCCGTTCGAGGTGGCCGTACATAAGGACCGTGAATTGCTGCTCTCGAGCACCGAGCGCATCAATACGGACTTGTACTTGTCCGCGCCCGCCGGGAAAGCGCCGTTGGTCATCTTCCTGCATGGATATGACAGCTCGAAAGAAGCGCACGGCTATCAGGCCATGCATGTGGCTTCCTGGGGCATGCACAGCCTGGCGCTGCAGCTTCCCAATAACGGCCCATGGGTCGGCAATGGGCGAACCCTCGCGAAGATAGTCAACGTCATCTACCGGTCTCCGGAAATCATCGATCGCCGCATCGACGCCACCAGGATCATTCTCGTCGGACACTCCTTTGGCGGTTCCTCGGTAGCTGTTGCCCTGGCTGAAGGTGCCCGTGCCGCCGGCGCCATCCTGCTGGACCCTGCGGGCATCGGTAAGGACCTGCCCAACTTCCTGAGGCAGGTCAACGCACCGGTGATGCTCCTTGGAGCTGACGAGCATGTGTCCTCGACTCGCAACCGGGAATACTTCTTTCAATTCATTCGCAGCGGCGTTGCCGAGGTCTCGATCAGGGACGCAACCCACGAAGATGCCCAGTACCCGTACGAGCAGCCCGCAGACTCACCGGCTACGGAAGAGCTGCAGATCACTTTCGTGAGCGCCCTGACGTCGTCCGCCCTCAGCCTTTCCTCCACCGGCAAGTTCGACTATGCCTGGGCGAGCTTTGGGGATGCTCTTCAGCATGGTAAATTCTTCAATGCCAAGAAGAAGTAGCTAGAACCTATGAAATAGGTTCGGCTCTCAACTCAGCGCCATACCCACAAGTACACCCGATGAAAGCTTTACGACGTACCGCGATACACCTGGTCGCCCTGATCGCTCTGCAAGGCCTGTGGCTGGAGACATCCCATTCCCAATCTCCCGGCAGCCCCGGGATCAGCGAGGAAATCTCGAAACAGGAAGCGATCTATCAGAGCCGGGGGCAGCAGGTGCCCGACGGCTATACCACCGACAGAGGACTGTCGGACTATGTACGGGCCTTGCCCTCCGCGTTCGACCGCACGTTGGCCAATCTCGGGCCCAACGATCGATGGCTGGATATCGGAGCGGGCGAAGGCCGGGCGATATTGGACTATTACTCCACGAACTACGACCTCACGCACCCGGAAGGACAGGAGCGGCGGGGCAGCAAAGCGCAGACCGTCGCAATATCCATAGAGGACCGAAGGACACCGCTTTGGAATCAGACGGCCGCAAGCCTCGGGGCAAATCAACTACGGTATTCCTCCAGCCGACGCTTGCGTGAATATTCGCTGGAGGAACTGGGACGATTTCAGCTCATCACCGATGTGATCGGTGGCTTCTCCTATACGACCAACCTTTCTCTCTTCATGGAGAAGGTGCTTTCCTTCCTGGAAGTGAGCGGCAGTTTTCATACCCTGCTGCAGGACGTCCAGTGGGAAGGAGGCTCGAATCGCCCCTACTATGCCGGCGCGCCGTTCCTGACCGAAATTGCGAACACGGCGGGATCCGAAGTCAAGGTTTGTTCCTGGCTGAAAAGCATTACTTGCGTGAAAGTGAGCTGCGAATCGAAGGCGGACTGGCGGCCGCCGATCGAGGCGTTTCACGTGCAGAAGGTCTGCAATGACGTTACGGTTCCGCCGCTCGAGCCGCTTCACTACCAGGCCGGAACTCCCCCCGAACGGCGCTTCCAGCTGGTGAATCGCGCGGAGTAGCGTCCTCGACTTTCCCGGCCTCCCGGACGCTACCGATAGACCGACTGGATCAGGGCTCGCAGGTAGCCGATGACGAACGCCTGGTTCGCAATCTGCGCCTCGGGAAATATCGGGGAATGATCCAGGGAGTAAGGCCCCTTGAATCCTGCGTCGCGGTACGCCTGCATGGCGCGGTACATGTCGACGTCCCCGTCATCCACGAACGTTTCCTGAAACCTCGGAAACGAGCCGCGCACGTTGCGAAAGTGGACCATGACGATTTTATCGATAGCCGCCATCTGGCGGATGGCATCGTAGACGTCCACGCCCTTCATCTCCGTCACGCATCCCTGGCAAAACAGCATGCCGTTCGACCGGGATGGAACGATGTCGAATATTCTGCGGAACTGATCGAAGTTCGAGGCTATGTGCGCGCCTCCCGCCAGGGGTGGTATTCCATGCGGAACGGGCGGATCGTCGGGATGCAGGGCCATGCGCACGCCTGATTTTTCGGCGGCGGGCACCATCGCGTTCAGGAAGTACGTGATGTTGTCCCACATCTTTTCCTCCGAAATCGGCGGATCGACGGGCGCGGCCGGCTTTTTCAGATACTCGTTGTAGTCGAAGGAGATATAGGTCGCCGCCCCGCGTCCTTTCGTCGGTGCGGAGCGCAGGAGCTTCGAGTTGAGCAGCTTGAAGTTGTAAGCGAGTATGGGTATGCCGGCCGCCCCCATGGCACGGACAGCGTTCAGCAGAAGAGCTATTTTCTGATCCCGGCCGGCCGTTCCCTTCTTGATTTCGTCGAAGCCGCTGGTCGCGAGAACCGTCCGCAGCTCCAGGCCGTGCGCTTCCACGGTCGCCTTTGCCTTGCGGAAAAACGCGGCGGCGGATTCCGGAGTCGACAAGTCCACGGCGGAGTCCGTGCGCGGCCCGTCGGGTATGTCGATCGCCACGCAGTCCACGCCGAGTGTCTTGAGCAGCGCCAGATTTTTCTCGACGCCTGCGCTCCAGCTGACTTTGTCCTGTATATACATATCCGGCTCTCCCCCGCCTACTCGGCCCGCACGCCCGCAGCATCCACGACCTTCTTCAACTTCGCAAGCTCGAGCGACACGTTACCTACGACGCTCTATCTGGGACGCCGTGTCTGGGACGCTTCATCCGGGACGCCCTATCCGAGACGTCCTATCGAGACGCGCTATCCGAAACAGCCCGGCCTCACTTGCTCCAGTCCGTGGCGCCGAACTGATCGTGACCGAGCAGGGTGTAGAAAATCCCGACCGTGGCCCGCTTCTGGGTCCGGTCGCCGATGTCGGGGAAGCTCGCGTCGCGGCGGTTCCACAGGTATTTCACCGAGACCGCATGCTGCTTGTGGATGCGCCAGGTAAATGACGTGTCCACGCGCGCGATGTTGTCGTGCCCGGCTCTTTCGGCGGCGGATACGTGCGTCACGAAATACTCCCGTCCCGTCACGTCAAGCGAGTACTTGTTTCCCAGTATGAGCCGCAGAGCAAGAAGCGCTTGCGGCGCGACGCCGTAGTGGTAGTCCCGGTCGGTGGGATCGATCCGGCGCACGGTACCGACGGCCGCGTATCCCACGCCCAGCATGGCCGTCCCCTGGAGTGCGATCGAATCGGTGAACCATTTCTGGCCGGTCGTCCCGAGCGAGAGCGCCGTGGTCGAGATGCGGAAGAATTGCGGGGAGATATAGTCGTAGCTGCCGTAAAGACCCCATAGGCCGCGGTACGTCCGTCCGACCTCGTAGTCCGTTCCTAGCAACAGCCCGCGCGTCATCACGTTTTCAAATACGTTCGCGGTCGATGCAGTGGCCTGAAAGGCGAAGTAATCGAACGGACGCTTGTAGTAATAGCCGGGCTGCCCCGGCAGCCCGTAGTCGATGGAGAAATCCGCGAGCGCTTCGGCGCGCCCCGACCTCGCAGACGCTCCCGCAACGCTGATCGGGGCTCCGCTCGCGCCCACTGAAAAACGGCTGTAGTAGACCGCCCCGTTGCTCGAAAAAACGGCGTCGAACCGGTCCCCGAACGCCAGACGATTGAATCCGGTGGACGGCGAAATCACCGCGGCGGATACCTCGCGCCAGAACTTCGGCGTCCCGTTCGCATTCTCGAGCACCAGGCTCGACATGCGGAACAAGGCCTCGCCGAGGAACGTCCCGCCGATGCCGCTCGCGATCTGATCGTTCTTCGACGGCCGCGTCGTCTCGCCAGCGATCTCCCACACGAGGCTGCCCGCAAAAGTGTAGCCGAGCGACTCCCAGTAGTTCAGACCCGCGGACCGCGCGAGCCCGTGGTAGATCGAGCCCTGATAGGGGTGCCCGAGCTGGTTTACCTTGAACGGATCGTTGTCGGCGACCCAGCCGCTGTGCAGGTTACGTATGATCGACGACAGCGTGACATTGTAATCGTGACTGTTGTAGTACTGCCGGTCGAACGCATTCAGCAGCGCCTGAAAACCGAGGATCTCCAGCGCCGGGATGAGATAGCTCTTGCCGAGCCCGGTTTCCCACGAGAGCTTCGGCTGTATGGAATCAGGGGGAAGCGCAGCAGCGGCTTCCGGCGACACCGATGGAGGAGGTTTGAGACGGGCGTCAGGCTCCTGGGAAAACGCCGTCCCGGCTATCACCAAAGCGAGTGCAAGTGCGGCGCAGCTTGAGACGATGGTGTTGCGCGAGGCGCAGTGGGTGAGGTCGTTTACAGCCGGCATTCGGCCCCCTGACTTGGAACCTTGCAATTGTCATGGCAGCCCCTCCTCGGTTGACAGACCCGAATGCCCGCAAAAGGTTCTTTCGTCCGGCACAGGCAGACCTTCCCGCCCCCTGCGTTTTTCTTCGTTCTCGTTAACTCCTCCCGTTTCCCTCTTGGTTCCCCAGTTTACGGGAAGCGGCCCTCGACACGCCACGCGGGACTGCGTGGACGAAGCATGCCCGGCCGCAGGCGTCGCGCGAATGCGACAGTTATGGAACCAGAACTATATCGGTCACCGTCCGGGGTCGATCGGCTATACTCAAAGGCCCGAAAGGAGCATCCATATGTTCGGTATCCTCGATCCCACCATCTCGACCCCGCTCGAGCAGATCGACTACGTGCCGCGCCCGAAAAGCCTCAAGGGATTGCGCATCGGCCTCATCGAGAACACCAAGAAGAACGCTGAGGCGGTGCTGCAACGGGTCGCCCAAAAGCTCGCCGACGATCACGGCATGACGGTCGAAGTTCTCGTACACAAGCCGCAGCGCGCGCCGCTCAAGGACGAGCAGGTTGCGCAGCTCAAGGGACGGACCGATTTCGCGATCGCCGGCGTCGGCGACTGAGGCGCGTGCTCGTCGGGCAGTCTGCTCGACGCCGTCATCCTCGAGAAAGCCGGGATCCCCGCGATCCCCGTCATTACCGACGCTTTCGATTCCACGGCCCGGGAAATGGCCGGGTTATGGGGCGTACCCGATTTCCGGTTCGTGATGATGCCGCACCCGCTCGCGAGCCTTACCTCCGACGCGATCGAGCGCCGCGCCGACGAGCTGGTCGACAAGGTCCTGCGGCTACTGCGGGAAGGCCAGCCTTCATAGCAGGGGCGGCTCTTGGCAACTACGAAGAGAACGGCTCCACAGGTTCCCGAGCCCGAAGGCGACGCCTGCGTACCGATCAACGTATCGGAACAGATCGAGTTTTGCTACGCGCGCGGGTGGTCGGACGGCCTGCCGGTCGTGCCCGCGACGCAGACGCTGGTCAGCGACATGCTCGAGGCAGGGGCTTTCCGGCCCGACGACGCGATCGCCAGCATGCCTTCGCGCAAGGTTTCCGTCAGCGCCGAGAAAGTGGCGATCAACGCCGTGATGGCCGGGTGCAGGCCCGAGTACATGCCCGTCGTCGCCGCTGCGGTGAAAGCGCTCGCCGCGCCCGCGTTCGGACTGCATCATGTCGCCTCGGCGCTGTCGGGCCCCGCCGTCGTCATCGTCGTGAACGGACCGATCGCGAAGGCGTTAGGCATCAACTCGACGAACAATGTCTTCGGCGGCAGCGAGCGCGCCAACGCCACGATCGGGCGGGCGTTGCGGCTGGTGCTGCTCAACTGCCTGCACTACCGGACGGGCGTCGCCGACCGCGCGACCATGGGCAATCCCGGCAAGGTCACGTGCTGCATCGCCGAAAACGAGGAAGCTCACCCTTGGGAGCCCTGGCACGTGGAGCAGGGCTACCGGCCGGAGCAGAGCACCGTCACGCTCGTGGCAGCGAGCACGATGATCCAGGTCTGGAACTACGGGAGCCACGAGCAGCTCTTGCGGGCGATCGGCGATGCGCTGTCGTACCTCGGCTCGATCGCGATCCTCGGCCGCACGCCGGGCACCATCGTTCTGGGCGGCGAGCACGCCGAGCTGCTGCGCGCGAGCGGCTGGGGCAAGAGGCAGATACGCGAGTTCATCGCGGCGCACACCGCGCGCACGATCGCGGACCTCAAGCGTACCGGCCGGCTGGACGGCGCGATCACACCCGACGATGAAACCGCCCGCCACTATGCGATCGACACGCCGGAGGACCTCATGCTCGTATGCGCTGGGAGTCCGATCGGAGCGCTCTCCATGGTATTGCCGGGCTTCGGCTCGTCGAAAACTGCTGGGCGCAGCCCGGCGGTACTGATCGAAACGCCCCGCCGCAGCGCGTGACGTGACGCCCGCGCGCGCACTCGCCCTCCTCTTCGCGGCCGCGCTCGGCGCCCACACGGGGATCGGTGCTGCACAGGGCTACCCGTTCAAGCCGATCCGGTTCATCGTGCCCTTCGCTCCCGGCGGCGGCGCTGATACGATGGCGCGCCTGATCGGCGCTCCGCTGAGCGAGCGGCTGGGGCAGCAGGTCGTCATCGAGAATCGGGGCGGAGCGGGAGGCACTATCGGCGCGGCGCTCGCCGCAAAAGCCGCGCCCGACGGTTACACGCTGGTGATGGGTTCGACCAATCTCGCGGCGGCGCCCAGCCTGCACGGCAAGCTCTCCTTCGATCCGCTCAAGGATTTCACTGCCGTGACCCTGCTCGCGAAGACGCCGAGCATCATCGCCGTGCACCCGTCGCTCCCAGCGAGATCGGTGAAAGAGCTGATAGCGCTTGCCCGGGCGCGCCCGGGACAGATCAACTATGCGGGTGGCGCCGGCTCGACCAACCATCTGGATGCCGAGCTCTTCAAGAGCATGGCGAAGGTCGATATCGTCCAGGTCCCTTACAACGGCACCGGGGCTTCGCTGATCGGAGTGCTGAGCGGCGAGGCGTCGGTCATCGTGGCGCCGACGCTGGTCGTGCTGCCGCACGTAAAAAGCGGCAGATTGAGGCCTCTGGCGGTCACGAGTCTGCAGCGTTCCGCCGCGATACCCGATGCGCCTACCGTTGCGGAGTCGGGTGTGCCGGGCTTCGAGACCGGCCAGTGGTACGGTATTCTCGCTCCGGCGGGACTGTCCGATCCTGTCGTCACCCGGCTCAACGCGGAGAGCGTGAAAACAGTGCAGGACCCGGAATTCGCGGCGCGCCTGGGAAGAGACGGATCGATGGCGCTCGGCACGACTCCGCAGGAATTCACGAGCTATTTCCGCGGCGAGATCGCAAAATGGGCCAGGGTCATCAAGATCTCCGGGGCCCGGGTAGATTAAGAGTTCATGAGCGGCAGATAAACGCGGATACACCCGGATGACGAAGAGCCAAACGATCCGCATCGCCACTGTCGCCGCAGGCATCAGCCTCGCGCTCTCGCTGAGCGCGCGGGCCGCCGACCCTGGCGACGTTGCGGAGGGCATGAGCCTGTTCCTGCAAAAGGGCAACTGCCAGGCGTGTCACGGCTGGGCCGGCGACGGACGCAAGACGGACAACCAGATGCCAGACGGCGCAAACCTGCGCGAAACCGCGCTCGATCGCGATCTGCTCATCATGACCATCAAGTGCGGCCGCCCTGGAAGAGACATGCCGGCCTACGATCGGCTCGCCTATAGCGACGGGCGCTGCTACGGCATGAAGCAGAGCGATCTAAGGGCGTCCGGAAAACAGTTGCCCGATCCGCCGGCGACGCTGCAGCCGCGCGAGGTCGAAGCCATCGTGGATTTCCTGTTTGCGAAAGTCATCAAGAAGGGCCCGATGGACCGCGCCCGATGCATCGAATACTGGGGCTCGGAGGCCGACGTTTGCCGCGATCTGCCGAAATAGAGACTGGTAAGGCGTGACTGGTGAGGCGTGACTGGTAATTCGTGACTGGTTCCCTGATCTCAGTCCCAGTCAGTCGACGCGTATGCCGCGGCGCGCCAGGAACTCGTCGAACGTCATGCGCTTGTAGGCGCCGCCGTTCACGAACAGATCGTACGTCATGAAGGCGTCGACTCTGGTCTGCGAGCCCCGGCTCATCAATATGGTGTTTCCCTGCGGATCCACGAACATCCACGCCGGCACCGGGCTGCCCTTGAGGCGCTTGATCGCCTCGGCGCGCGTGACCTGCTCGCCGCCCGGCAGCGTGATCGTGTCGTTGCGATTGCCGCGGATGTCGAAATAGGCGAGCACGTAGTGCTCCGTGTAGCGCTTGCGCAAGGCCTCGTCGGTAAAGGTGTGCTCGTTCAGGTATATGCAATACGGGCAGGTTTCGAAGCCGAAGTAGACGAACATCGGCTTGCCTTCCCGCTTCGCAATCTCCACCGCTTGGTTGAAATCAACGAACGGCCATCCCTCCGGTACCTTCGCCTGCGCCACCGCAAACGACCATAGAATGGAGCAAGCGAACGCGAGCTTTGCGATCAGCCGGTAACTGGAGCCCATACCTGACCTTTCAGAAATCGTGAGTCCCTGGGCCGTATAGTGTAGCCCACTCTATTCGGATCAAGGCTATAGCGGGCGTCCGCAAGTCATAATCCGGACTCCCGCGACCGGTTTTTCGTTACGTTGTATATTCGAGCAGCCAGAGGAGGAGTTCCCATGAACGACACGTCGAACCCCAAGCTCGCGCATAACGTCACGCGCCTCGCGCATCTGGAGCTGGCCGGCGCAGGCCAGGTCTACGTCGAGGGCAACTACGCCTACGTCGGCCACCTCACCAACAAGGAGCGGCTGGGGACCACGATCCTCGACGTCTCGGACCCACGCAAGCCGCGTGTCGTGTCCCAGATCCGGCTCGATGACGCGAACTCGCACAGCCACAAGGCGCGCGTGGTGGGCGACATCATGGTCGTCAACAACGAGCAGAACGCATCCGCGCTCGGCCGCAAGTCAGAACTATTGCCCTCGACGCGCCGCACGCTGGAGCAGACGCTGGGCCGGCCCGCTACGCATGCCGAGCTCGCGGAGAAGCTCGCCGTGAAGGAATCCGACATACCGATCCTGGAAGCCTCGGAGCGCAATCCGTACGACCAGGGCGGCTTCAAGATCTACGACGTCAAAGACCGGACCAAGCCCCGCCTGCTCTCGTTCCAGAAGACCGGCGGCAAGGGCGTGCATCGCTACGACATGGACGCCAACTACGCCTATATCTCGACCGAGATGCCGGGCTATCTCGGCGCGATGCTGGTCATCTACGACATGCGCAATCCCGAGACGCCGCAGGAAGTTTCGCGCTGGTGGCTGCCCGGCCAGCACACCGACGGCGGGGAGAAGCCCGCGTGGCCCGGCCGACGCAACCGGCTGCATCACGCCCTGCGCGTCGGCGATCTCTTGTGGGCGGGCTGCTGGATGGCCGGGTGCCGCGTGATCGACGTCTCGGACATCCGCAAGCCGAAGACGATCGGCGCCTACAACTATCACCCGCCTTTCCTGGAGCCGACCCACACCTTCCGCGAGATGCCGGTGCGCATCGACGGCAAGCGCGTCGCCATCGCGATCGACGAGGAGGACGAGGCGCACGACGCGGCGGAAATGGAGCAACGCCGCGGGCGCCCGCACGCCGCGCTGTGGGTGTTCGATGCGAGCGACCTCGGCGACATCAAGCCGTTGTCGACGTTCCAGGTGAGCGAGCTCGATTCGCCGTGGAGCCGCGCCGCTCCGGGGCGCTTCGGGGCTCACCAGTTCTGGGAGCGCATGCGGGACGACACGCTCGTCTATTGCACGTGGTTCGCGGGAGGACTGCGCATAGTGGACCTCGCCGATCCTTCCGCTCCGGCGGAAGTCGGCTATTTCATACCGGAGCCGGCGCGCGGCCGGGCGGGGCCGATGACGAACGACGTCGACGTGGACAAGAGGGGCGTCATCTACGTGGTCGATCGTGGGCCGCAGTTCGACATCCTGGAATTCAACGGCAGACGTTGATGGCTGGCGGTATTAACCACGGAATCACACGGAACTACACGGAAGTCGAACAAAGATAACCTGACCGCCAAAACGGCAGGTCAGCCTCGTTTCGGCGAAAGGACCCGACCACTCGTATCGTTCTGAATCTGTCCGTGTGCTTCCGTGGCCGGGATCTTATGAACAATGCAAAACAGAAGCTGCGCGACGGTGGGACGGTCCTCGTATTCAATCCCAACTTTCCCTCGCCGGCCCTGATCGAGCACGCGGGCGCGCTCGGGTTCGACGTCGCGTTCATCGATTGCGAGCACGGGTCCGCCGGGTTCGAGCGGGTGGAAGAGCTGGCGCGCGCGGCGCGCGCGGCCGGCATGACTTCCATCCTGCGGCCGTGGTCCATGGAACGCGGGCTCGTCACGCGCTATCTCGACTGCGGCGTCGGCGGCATCCAGTTCCCCGGTATGGAGGACGAGGCGGCGGCGCGATCGGCGGTCGAGATCGTGCGCGCTGCGCGCGGCAAGCAGTTCGGGGACACGCTCGTCACCGTGATGATCGAATCGAGGACGGCGATGGAGCACCTGCCGGCGATCCTCGCGGTCGACGGACTGGACGCGGCGGTCATCGGCCTCTCCGATCTCGCCAGCTCGCTCGGCCATCCCGGCGAAAACCAGCACCCCGAAGTCCGGCGTGCGGCGGAGCGCATCATCGCCACGGTGCGCAGCGCAAAGCGGGCAGTGCCAGGCTACAACCTCCATCATTGGGAGCAGGAGCGGGACTTGATCGCGCAGGGCGTGCGCTGGATCACCGTGCACGCGAAAACGATGCTGAATCGCAGCACGCGCGACCTTTTCGCTCTGCTGGAGGTGAAGCGGTGAAGAGGTGGAGAAGCAGCAACGCCCGCACTTCACGCTGCTCTTGACGCGAGGGTCAGCCGCGGTGTTGACTAGAGGCTGTCTCAAAAATCTCCCTCACCCTCGATCCCTCTCCGAAAGGGAGAGGGAAGTGTTCCCTTCTCCCTCCGGGAGAAGGGCTAGGGATGAGGGACAACCTCTGCAGCAAGGTTTTTGAGATACGTTCTGCCCATATGAAACCTATCCCCGTCCGGACGATATCTTCCGCCGCGGCCATTGCGCTCCTGCTTCCGGGCATCGCTCCCGGCCAAGCGGCAGCGCAGGGTCAGCCCCAGAGAGGCGGACAGGGCCAGGCGGTGCAGGCGGCTGCCGATGCAAAAGTGCTGGCACAGGTCCGCATCCCGGTGAGTCACGCCAACATCCACTCCGGTCCAAGCACGGGCAACGAGGTCATCGTGCTCGCGGTGAAAGGCACCCTCATGCCGATGGTCGCACGGCGCGGCGAGTGGCTTCAGGTGCTGCTCTCTCCCGAGATGCGCAAGACGGGCATCCCGATGCGCTGGTACAAGAACGAGACGAGCGGATGGGTGCACGACTCCATGGTGGAGTTCGTCACGCCCGAACCGAAGTAGGCTATTTGCGCGTGCGCTCGGGGTTCACGATCGCCTGCGCTCCGATGATCCGGTTCGGATCGGCGTTGGGCTTGGGCCGGAACATCTGCGAACGTGAGTTCGCCACCTCGGTCACGTAGAGGTTGCGCTCCGAATCGACGTGTATCTGGTGGACCCCGTCGAACTGGCCCGGCAGCGCGCCCGGCCCGCCGATGTCGAGTATGTAGTGCCCGTCGAGGTCGTACTTCACGAGCCGGTTGGTGGTCCAGTCCGCGACCCAGATGTGATCGTCCTGCGTCACGGTGTGAGCGAGCACGGATGAGTTGTAGCCGGTCGGCCACATCGTCAGAAAATTGCCATCCTCGTCGAACACCTGCATCCGGTGGTGCTCGCGGTCGGCCACGAAGAGCCGTCGATCGCGGCTGATGCCGATGCTGTGCACCGACCAGAACTCGTACGCCTTCGGATTGGCCGGATCGACCGGCGTGCGTCCCCAGTCCTTGATGAATTTTCCGGTCGGGTCGAACTTCGCCACGCGCACGCCGGCGTAACCGTCGGCCACGAAGAAGGTGCCGTCGGGCAGCCACGCAATGTCCGTCGGGCGATTGAAGTTGTTCGGCCCGCGCCCCGGCACGCCGCGCTCGCCCATCGTCTTCAGGAGCTTGCCGTCGTTCGCGAAGATCATGATCTGGTGCATGTCGTCATCGACGATCCAGATGCGCTTCTCCTTGTCGTACGGGTTCATCAGGATCTTGTGCGGCCCGCGGCCCATTTCGCCCAGGCCCGAACCGCGTGGCGGCGCGAGATAGCGGTCGTGCTGCAGCCATTCCTCGATCGTCTTGCCGTTGCGATCGACCGCGAACACGAGATGGTGCCGCCGCTGCTTGTAGGGGTAGGGCTTGCCGGAGTAGTCGCGCCGGCCGGTATTCGTGCGGCGTGGATTGAGGAGACAGGCGCACGACCACGGCTCGGCGCCCGGCGGCAATTCGATTTCGCCGCGCTGCTGGACCCAGACCTTGTCCGGGCTCTCGGCCCACACGCCCGCGCCCGATCCCCAGGTCCAGCCTTCGTGCTTGAGGTCGGTGTCGGGCAACGGCTGCGGCCAGGGGACCACCGGTTCGTAGTCACCCATTTCGACCTTGCGGACCGTTTGCTGACCCTGCGCTCTCGTAACTATCGCGAGCGACGCGATGAGCGCAAACGGAAGCATCGCCAGGGCGGCAGAGGTGAGTATTCTTACGCGCATTGCGAATCTCCCAGGAGATGGCGAGATGCTGACGTTGCCCTCGTCGCCTGTCAAACGACGGTCCGTGCCAGCCTGCGAGGGCGTGACGAATAATGGTGACGAATAGTGGTGACGAGGTGATGGTGACGAGATAAAGGTGGCTGAAACCTGCCACCAGCCAACCGTCAGGCGTCACCCGTAGTCGTCACCCGTATTCGTCACCCGTATTCGTCACCTGTAATCGTCACCCGCACTGCGTCACCCGCATCTCGTCACGCCTTTCGAGCCGGGCTGTCGCGAACCTGCGGATCGTGTTAAATCTGTATCCACTGTAGCCCCACTCGCTCAACGCCATGCCGCAGAATGCTCCGCCGCAGGCTCGACGTCCGGCCCTCGCTGGTCTGCGCGTGATCGACCTCTCCCGGGTGCTCGCCGGCCCGACCTGCGCACAGACCCTGGCCGACCTCGGCGCCGATGTCGTCAAGATCGAGCGCCCCGGCGTCGGCGACGATACGCGTCCGTGGGGTCCGCCCTGGCTCCCCGATGCGCGCGGCGAGCCGACCCGCGATTCGACCTACTTCAGCAGCGCCAACCGCAACAAGCGTTCGATCGAAATCGACCTCGCGAACGACGCGGGCGCCGCATTGGCACGCCGGCTCGCGCAGCAGGCCGACGTGCTGATCGAGAACTACAAGGTAGGTGACCTCGCGCGGCGCGGACTCGATTATCCGGCGCTCGCCACGCTCAACCCGCGGCTGGTGTATTGCTCGATCACCGGGTTCGGCCAGACCGGCCCGCTGCGGGAACGGCCGGGCTACGACTACATCTTCCAGGGCGTCGGCGGCCTGATGAGCGTGACCGGACATCCGGACGGCGTGCCGGGCGGCGGGCCGATGAAGATCGGCGCGTCGATCGTCGATCTCTCGACCGGACTCTACGCCGGCATCGCCATCCTCGCCGCGCTACGCGAGCGCGATGCGAGCGGGCTCGGCCAGCATATCGACATGGCGCTCTTCGACACCGTCGCGGCTCTCACCATGCACCAGTCGGCGGCCTACTTCCAGACGGGCAAGGTGCCGGTGCGCGCGGGCACTTCTTCCGCCGGCATCATGATGCCGTACGAGACCTTCAGGTGCGCCGACGGGCATCTCATCGTCGCCTGCGGCAACAATTCGCAATGGCAATCGCTGTGCGCGGCGCTGGCGCGCGAGGACCTCGCGTCGGATCCGCGGCTCGCCACGCCCTCGGGGCGCCAGATCAATCGCGACTTCGCACTCGAGGAGCTGCGAAAGAGCTTTGCCGTGTGCAAGGTCGACGAGATCGCGGCGAAGCTCGATGCGGGCGGCGTGGCGAACGGACCGATCAACGATCTGAAGCAGGTGTTCGACATGGAGCAGGCGCGCGAACGGGGCCTCAAGGTCGAGCTACCGCGCAGCGACGGGACAAGAGTCGCCGGTGTCGGCAGTCCCGTCCGGTTGAGCGCTACGCCCGTCCAGTACCGCTGCGCGGCGCCGAAACTCGGCGAGCACACCGGCGCCGTCCTAAGCGACTGGCTCGGGACCACACCGGACGAGATCGAGGGCCTGCGCGCCGCGGGGGCGCTGGGCTAGGTGCACTTCCAAAAGTCCACATTAAGCGCCATCTATCCGAGCCTCAGCGCTGTTGCGGCACGCTATTGCGAGCGGCCCCGATAAGGCGCACGCTATCGGCCCACCGGTGTATTCATAGAGAGGAGCGGCGATGAGCGACAATATCCAGGACCTCAATTTCCTTCAGGGCATCAAGGTCGTCGATTTCACCCAGTTCGAGGCGGGCACGACGTGCACCGAGGCGCTGGCCTGGATGGGCGCCGAGGTGGTCAAGATCGAGAACCCCGGGCGCGGCGATCCCGGCCGGCGGCTCCGCCCCGGCAAGCCGGACGACGATCCCTGGTATTTCTACCAGTTCAACGTCAACAAGAAGTCCATCACGGTCAACCTGAAGTCGGACCGCGGGCTCCAGATCGTCAAGGACTTGATCGCGAAGGCCGACATCCTCGCCGAGAACATGGCGCCGGGCACGATCGAGCGTCTCGGCCTCGACTACGATTCGGTGAAGAAGATCAACCCGCGCATCATCTACTGCCAGATCAAAGGCTTTGCGAGCGGCAGCCCGCACGAGAAAGGCCTCGCGTTCGACATGATCGCGCAGGCTGCGGGCGGGCCGATCAGCGTCACCGGCGAGCCGGGCCGGCCGCCGGTCAAGCCGGGCCTCTCCTTCGGCGACACCGGCACGGGCATGCTGATGACGGCGACGATACTCGGCGCGCTCCACGAGCGGAACCGCACCGGCCAGGGGCGCCGGCTGCAGGTCGCGATGCAGGACGCGATGATCCACTACATGCGCACCTGCTTCTCGAACATGGCGCGCACCGGCAAGCCGGCACAGCGCAACGGCGCCAAGCCGGGAGGTGCCAACAACTCGCCGACCGGCCTTTACCCGACCAAGGGCGGCGGGGCCAACGATTACGTCTATATCACCTGCAGCCGGGCGAATCCCGAGCACTGGTCGCGGCTGATGAAACTGATCGGCCGCGAGGAGCTGACCAACGATCAGCGCTTCGCTACGGGCGAGACCCGGATCGCCAACGAGAAAGAGCTCGACGAGGTCATCGGCGTATGGACCAGGAAGTATGAGAAGCGCGACGCGATGGAGAAGTTGATTGCGGTCGGCGTGCCGGCCGGCGCGGTGTTCGACACGATGGAGCTCGTGAACGAGCCCACTTTCGCCGAGCGCGGCTTCATGCAGACCGTCAAGCACCACAACGGCGAGTACAAGATGGCAACGTGGCCGGTGCGGGTGGACGGGAAGATGGTGCGCATCAAGGGATCGCCGGCATTGGGCGGAGACACCGCCGACGTGCTGAGCCACTGGCTCGGCATCGATGCCGGCCAGGTTGCCAAGCTGAAAACCGAGGGGGTGCTCGGTGCGGGAACGGGCGAGACCGAAAAGTTGCGCACCGCAGTCGGTTAAAGGCACGGAGCTGCAGATGGTTCGATCCGCCTTGATCCTGATTGCAGGCGTTTCGGTTCTGGCCGCATGCGGCCCGAGCCCGGAGCGCTCCACGGGCTCCGCTTCCACAGGATCCGGTGCGGCTCGAGAGGGTGCTGCGCTCCGCGTGCAGGATACGCAGAGGCCGGAGGTCACGACGGAAGGCATTTCCAGGGACGTCGTGGGCTGGGCAGTGGAAGTAGACGAGGCGGCGGGAGCCGGCCCAAGCGACAAATGGACTTTCGAGGCCAACGAGTACCGCCGGATCGACATCCTCGAAAGGCAGGCGACCGACAACGCACTGGAAATCCTCGTATTCATGCTGACGAGAGACAACCCCAAGCCCGGCGCAGACGGGATGCAGGTGTCGGGGCGGCTGCGGCTGCGCTACGAATGGCGCGGCGGACGATGGGTGCTCCGGCAAATCGAGAATTTGACGTTCCGCTACTCGGTAGGCATTGCGACGTAACCTGGAGCCATCATGCCCGCCGTCGCCATGAACCATTTCACCATCCTGACCGACAACGTGGACGGTACGCTCGCGTTCTACGCCGACATGCTCGACCTTCATCCCGGCGCGCGTCCGCCGTTCAAGTTTCCGGGCGCGTGGCTGTACGCGCGCGACGGCAAGGATCCCATCCTGCACGTCATCGGCGGCAAGCCCAAGGGCGATCTCGTCAAGGGTGTGATCGATCACATGGCGTTTACGGGCAAGGATCTCGCGGGCATGGTCGCCAAGCTCAAGGCGCGCGATATCCAGTACGACCTGCGCCGCCTGCCGGACTACGGCACCTGGCAGCTCTTCTTCGACGATCCGAACCACGCCAAGGTCGAGATCGATTTCGATCCTTCGGAGCAGGCGGCGCAGACCTCCTGAAGCTGAACCGCCAAGGCCGCCAAGAACGCCAAGTACAAACTTGTCAGGGACAGGCCCCTAAGCTCCAAGCCGCACCGCGGTCAGGCGATGGCGGCTTGTGGTCTGTCCGCGTCGCGCAGTGAAAAAGGTGTGCGTCCCATTGAGTTGGTCACCCCTATCTCGTCACGCGTAATCGTCACCTGTATCTCGTCACTCGTCGCTCGGCCCAAGGGAGAGAAACTTGTTTCCGATACGTACCATCGCCGTCGCGCTGGCCCTGAGCAGCACCGGCGGCCTGGTTCACGCGCAGAGTCCCGCCAGGGCTTTCCCGATCAAGCCGGTCCGCATCGTCGTGCCCTACCCCGCCGGCGGACCGATCGACATGCTGACGCGGCCGCTCGCGCAAAAGATGAACGAGGGAATGAACAATCCCGTGCTGGTCGATAACCGCGCCGGCGCCAACGGCATCATCGGCATCGAGCACGCCGCCCGGTCGCCCGCCGACGGCTACACGCTCGTCGTCGGCTCGGCCGGCTCGTTCGCCATCAACCCGAACGTCTACGCCAAGCTGCCGTTCGACGTCGTCAGGGATTTCGCACCGGTAAGCCTGTTCGCCACCGTGCCGGAGCTGCTCGTCGTGCATCCGGCATTGCCGGCGAAGTCGGTGAAGGAGCTGGTGGCGCTGGCGAAGGCGCGGCCGAGGCAGTTGAACTACGGCTCATCGGGCATCGGCGGCACGCCGCACCTCGCCGTGGAACTGCTCAAGCAGGCGGCCGGCATGGATGTCGTTCACGTGCCCTACAAGGGCATGGGGCCGGCGACTATCGACTTGATCGCCGGCCAGGTGCAGATCGCGTTCGCCGACCTGCCCGTGCTGCTCCAGCACGTCAAGGCCGGCAAGCTCCGCGCGCTGGCGGTGAGCACCTCGGTGCGCTCGTCCAACCTGCCGGAAACGCCCACCATGGCCGAGTCGGGCTATCCGAAGATCAACATCATGAACTGGTACGCGCTCTTCGTGCCGGCGGCGACGCCGAAGGACATCGTCGGGACGCTCAATGCCGAAACCGCCAAGGTGGTGGCCCGGGCTGACATGAAGACGTTCGTGCAGGAACAAGGCGGAGCGTCCGTGAGCAACTCGCCGGGAGAGCTGGGCTCGATGCTCCGCGCGGAGCTCGACATGTGGTCGAAGGTGGTGAAAACAGCCGGAGTCAAGCTCGACTGAGCGGTCGGGCGCGCACTTGGCGCCAAATGCGTCTCGGATAGTTCGTCCCAGATGAAGCGTCC
Source organism: Burkholderiales bacterium (assembly GCA_035259205.1). Classification (GTDB taxonomy): domain Bacteria; phylum Pseudomonadota; class Gammaproteobacteria; order Burkholderiales; family SG8-41; genus SG8-41. The sequence continues at coordinate 20,719 of DATFWO010000241.1, forward strand.
CAGATACGGCGTCCCGGATAGAGCGTCGCTTGTACCCATTACCCATCACCCATCACGCCCTTCAAAAAGGCGCGCGTGCTGATCGCCTTCAACAAGCCGTTCAACGTTCTCTGCCAGTTCACCGGCGGCGCGGGCCGGCGCACGCTGGCCGACTTCGTGACGGTAAAGGGTGTCTATCCAGCCGGCCGGCTTGACTACGACAGCGAGGGCCTGCTGCTCCTGACCGACGAGGGCGCGCTCCAGCAGCGCATCGCCGACCCACGTCACCGCACGAAGAAGACCTATCTCGCCCAGGTCGAGCGCGTCCCGGACGCCGCGGCGCTCGCCCTCCTGCGTCGCGGCGTGAAGCTGCGGGACGGCGTATCTGGGACGCTTCATCTGGGACGAACTATCCGAGACGCATTTGGCGCC
>DATFWO010000242.1:0-16374 GCA_035259205.1 Burkholderiales bacterium
GCTGGCAGCCGCGTCGGAGAAGCCCGGGGCGGTGGCGCGACACGACGGCGATGCCGCTGGGGCCATTGCGCGGGCCGCGGGCAAGCTCGAAGCGGTCTACCAGCAGCCCTTCCTGGCGCACGCGACGATGGAACCGATGAACTGCACCGTGCACGTGACCAAGGGCGAGTGCGATATCTGGGTCGGCACGCAGATCCCGGGCATCACGCAGTCGGTCATCATGAAGGTGACCGGTCTGAAGCGCGAGCAGGTGCGCATCCACAACCACCTGCTCGGCGGCGGGTTCGGGCGCCGCCTCGAGTTCGACGGGACGGTGCGCGCCGTGCGGATCGCCCAGCAGGTCGAAGGACCGGTCCAGGTCATCTGGTCGCGCGAGGAGGACATCCAGCACGACATGTACCGCCCGTACTACTACGACCGCCTGAGCGCGGGCCTCGACGCCCAGGGCAAGGCGGTAGCGTGGTCGCACCGCATCACCGGCTCGTCGATCATCGCGCGCTATTCCCCCCCTTGGATCAAGAACGGAGTCGATCCCGACGCTGTCGAGAGCTCGGCGAACCAGCCCTACGGCTTCAAGGACATCCACGTCGACTGGGTCCAGCAGGAGCCGCCGGCCGGCATTCAGACGAGTTGGTGGCGTGGTGTGGGCATCACGCGCGGAACCTTCGTGGTCGAGAGCTTCATCGACGAGCTTGCAGTCAACGCGAAGTCCGATCCACTCGCCTACCGGCTCTCCCTGCTCGACAAAAACCCGCGAGCTGGCGCCGTTCTGAAGACTGCGGCGAAGATGTCGGGATGGGGCGGAAAATTGCCGGCGGGGCAGGGACGCGGGATTGCGCTTTGCACCGGTTTCGGCAGCTTCATCGCGCAGGTCGTTCAAGTCACAGTTGACAAGAAGGGTGCGGTCAAGCCGACGCACGTGTGGTGCGTCGTCGACTGCGGCATCGCGGTCAATCCCGACACCATTGCCGCCCAGATGGAGAGCGGCATTATCTTCGGCTTGTCGGGTGCGCTCTACGGCGAGATCACCATCAGGGACGGCCGCGTCGAGCAGACGAATTTCGGCGACTACCGGGTGATGCGCATCAACGAGGTGCCACAGATCAGAGTGCATCTGGTGAAGAGCAGGGAAGCACCGGGAGGTATCGGTGAACCGGGTACCTCGTGCGTGATGCCTGCGCTCACCAATGCGATCCATGCGGCCAGTGGCGTGCGGATTCGCAAGCTGCCGGTGGGCGACCAGGCGCGAGCGGTGTAGCGACGCGGCAGTCGCACTGACGAGGCCACAGTCGGCAAGGAGCGCAAAATGATTCGTCAACTGATTTTTTGCACCGTGCTTGCCATGGCGCTCACCGCACAGCCCATGCTCGCTGCCGATAAAGGCGTGCGCAACGTCGTGCTCGTCCATGGAGCGTTTGCCGACGGTTCGAGTTGGGCCAGGGTCATCCCGCTTCTGGAGAAGGCCGGGCTGACTGTCGTGGCCGTCCAGAATCCGCTGACTTCGTTCGCCGACGATGTCGCAGCGACCAAGCGCGCGATCGCGCTGCAGGACGGCCCGGTCATCCTCGTCGGGCATTCCTGGGGCGGGGTCGTCATCACCGAGGCAGGCGCGGATCCGAAGGTGGCCGGACTTGTCTACGTCGCCGCGTTCGCGCCGGATGCGGGGGTGCCGGTAGGCGAGCTGGGTAAGGATTTCCCGCAGCCCCCGGGTCTCGCGGAGCTGCGTCCTGGCGCCGACGGATACCTGACGATGACGACCAAAGGCGTGCTCGAGAACTTCGCGCACGATCTGCCGATGGCCCAGCGCAAGCTGATTGCGGCCACGCAGGGCGCCACCAATGGCGCGATCTTCGATGCCAAGGTCGCCAACGTCGCCTGGAAGACCAAGCCGAGCTGGTATGTCGTCGCGAGCAACGATCGCATGATCCAGCCGGATCTCGAGCGGAAGTTCGCCCGGGAGATCAAGGCGAAAACGAGCACGATTGCGTCGAGCCACGTGGCGATGCTGTCGCACCCGGCGGAAGTGGCGAAAGTGATCATCGAGGCTGCGCGCGCCTCAGGTGTCAAGTAGCGTGCCGCTTCGCGTATACCGAATTCCAGCGCCACGTGCGCATTCATCTCACTGTAAGCAAGCTGCTGCCGACGGTGTTGGAAAGCCCAGCGCTGCTCGCGTGAGGAGCCCAGTCTGTGAATCCATCCAAGGAGGAAGCCATGGCGGGTAAGATCGATTTCAAGCTCGAGGTACTCGTTCTTCCCGTTGCCGACGTCGATCGGGCCAAGCGTTTTTACGGCGGCCTCGCCTGGCGGCTCGACGCCGATATCGCCGTAGGCGACTCGTTCCGGGTCGTGCAGTACACGCCGCCCGGCTCACCGTGCTCGATCCACTTCGGCAAGGGGTTGACGTCGGCCGCGCCCGGTTCGGCGCAGGGAAACTACCTCGTCGTGTCCGACATCGAGGCCGCGCGCGCCGACCTCATCGGTCACGGCGTCGATGTGAGTGAAGTGTTCCACAATACCCGGGAAGGCCGACGCAGCGGCCCGGACCCGAAACGGAGCACCTACGCCTCGCGGGCCACGTTCAACGACCCGGATGGCAACGGCTGGATGCTCCAGGAAATCACCACGCGCCTGCCCGGGCGGGTGGACGCGAACGTCACGAACTTCGCTTCGTCTTCCGATCTCGCGGCGGCGCTCCGGCGCGCCGCGGCTGCGCACGGCGAGCACGAGAAGCGGACCGGGAAGCAGGACACGACCGGCTGGCCGGACTGGTACGCCGACTACGTGGTCGCCGAGCAGGGCGGAAAGCCGCTGCCAACATGAACCTGGAGCTCGCCGGGCAAACCATCGTGGTAATCGGCGGCAGCTCGGGCATCGGGCTTGAGACGGCCCGGCGCGCCCGCGCCGAAGGGGCAGACGTCATCCTCACTGCGCGCGACGCGGAGCGCCTGAAGCGCGTCGGCCAGGAGATCGGGGCGAGCGTCGTCGCTTTCGACGCCACGGACTTTGAACGGCTCGGGAGGTTCTTCGAAGAGCTGCCGGCGCCTGTCAACCACGTGCTGGTTACCGGTTCCGGTCCTTACTATGCCCTGCTCGCGGAGTTCGACTTCAACAAGGCACGCCGCAACGTCGAGTCACATCTACTGTTGCCGCTGCAGGTCGCCCGCAACGCAGTGGGCAAGGTTCGACCGGGAGGGACCTTGCTTTTCATGGGTGGCACTGGTGCCCGCCGCGCCGCACCGGGCCTCGCGTTGATCTCGGCCCTCACGGCCGCTGGGCCCGCCCTGACGAAGAGCCTCGCACTTGAGCTCGCGCCCATCCGCGTGAACCTCATCGCGGCGGGATTCGTGGACACTCCGCTTTCGGCGGCGATCCTCGGCGACCAGCTGGACGCTCGCCGTGAGCACCTCCGCAAGACGCTGCCGATCAGGCGAGTCGTCGGTCCGACGGACATTGCCGCACTGGCCGTTCATCTCATGGCCAACACGGCGGTCACCGGCGCGACCTTCGATATCGACGGCGGCCAGCAGCTCGTCGAGGGCTGAGCCCGTCCCGCAGGCCTGGTGGAGATAGATGATGACCGAGCGCGCGAAAGTCCGCCCTGACGTCTGGCTTGCGGCGGGCGTGAGAACGCCCTTCGCCAAGGTTGACGGTCCGCTCAGCCGGCTGGACGCCATCGAGCTCTCTTTGCCCGTCGTGCGCCACATGGTGAGCCAGCTGCGGGGCGGCGCGCCCGACTTTGCAGTCTGGGGCACGGTTGTTCCCAGCCTGACCTGGAGCAACATCGCGCGCGAGGTGCTGATGGACGCCGGCGTTTCTCCATCGATTCCCGCCTTCTCCACGGTCATGGCGTGCGCTACGAGCATGATCGCAGCGATCGAGGCGGCCGGGATGATCGATGGCGCCGGTCGCACGCTCGCGCTCGTCGGTGGGGTCGAGAGCCTGAGCCGGGTCCAGCTGGGGCTGGACCAGCGGCTCTCGGACTGGATACGCAAGTTTCAGCAGACGCGCTCGCTCGCCCAGAGGGTTTCGCACTTCGCGGACCTGAAAATAGGTGATGTCAGGCTCTACATCCCCTCTATCACCAATCGCACGACGGGCATGAGCATGGGAGAGCATAGCGAGATCACGGCTAGGGAATGGGGCATTGCGCGGACGGACCAGGACAGGACAGCGCTCGAAAGCCACCAGCGTGCCGTCGCTGCGTGGGATCGCGGCTTCTTCGACGATCTCGTCATTCCGTTCGGAGAGCTGCGTCGCGATACGATTCCGCGCAAGGACACTTCGCTGGAGAAGCTGTCGCGGCTTGCGCCATCCTTCGATCGAACGAGCGGACACGGGTCGCTGACCGCCGGCAACTCTTCGTCGCTGACCGACGGCGCGGCCGGCTTGTGGGTCGCCTCGACCGAGGGTCTTGCGCGGTTGCCGCCCGGCACGCCCACGGCCCGGCTCATCGACTGGGAGATCGCCGCAATCGATTTCCGGACCGAAGGGTTGTTGATGGCGCCGGCATATGCGATTCCACGGCTTCTTGCGCGAAACGCGCTCATGTATGCCGATATCGATCTCTGGGAAATTCACGAAGCCTTCGCCGCCCAGGTCCTGTTCCACATCAGGGCCCTCGAAAGCCCGGATTTCCTGCGCGGCAAGGCTGGGGTTGAGGCGCAGCTGGGAGGCTTCCCGCGGGAGCGAGTCAATCCGAACGGCGGAAGCGTCGCGCTCGGGCATCCGTTCGGCGCAACGGGGGCCAGAATACTGAGCCAGGCGGTGAAGGAGCTGGCGGCCCGCCCGGCCGGGCAGCGATGCATAGTCAGCATCTGCACTGATGGCGGACAAGGGGGCGTTGTGCTCCTGCAAAAGCAAAGTTGAGCCCCGCAACTCAGCGAGCGTCCGATCCGTGGATATGATTGTTGGAGAGAGGCAAAAGTGACCTACGACAAGCTGCTCACCGCGCTTCTGGTGATCGACCCATACAATGATTTCATCTCGGAGGGCGGCAAGGTGTGGGACCGCATCAAGGGTGTCGCCGAGGCGAATGACTGCGTTCCCCACATGCTTCAAGTCATGATCGCGGCGCGCAAGGCAGGACTGCGCGTCTTCTATGCGCCGCACCGCCGCTACCGCCCCGGGGATTACGAGACCTGGAAGTACATCGCACCCGTCCAGAAGGCGGCCTGGTCGCGCAGGGTCTTCGAATACGGGACGTGGGGCGGCGAGTTCCGCAGCGAATTCGCGCCCCAGCCGGGGGACATCGTGGCCCAGGAGCACTGGTGCTCGAGCGGCTTCGCCAACACCGACCTGGACCTGCAGCTCAAGAAGCACGGCATCCACAAGCTCATCGTCATAGGGCTCATCGCGCACACCTGCGTGGAAGCGACGGTGCGCTTCGCCGCCGAGCTGGGCTACGAGGTCGCGCTGGTGAAGGACGCGACCACGGACTATTCGGACCGGGAGATGCACGCGGCGCTGGAAGTCAATCTGCCGAACTACGCCAGCGCCATCGTGACCGCCGACCAGGTCGCCGGGTCGCTCTCGTCCCTTTCCTGAAACAGCGGAGGAAATTTCACATGAAAGCCGTTCGAGTGATGGTGGCCGCCGCGCTGATCGTCGGCTTCCTGGCCGATGCGCGCGCGATGGATTTCGAGACCCTCAAGGTGCAGAAGGAGGGAGGTGTCGTGCTCGCGGAAATCAAGGCTCCGCCCATGAATCTTCTGGGGCCGGAGCTGGTCCGCGATCTCGTCTCGCTCATCCAGCAATCCGAGGCCGACCAGTCGGTGCAGGTGCTCGTGTTCAAGAGCGCCGATCCCGACTATTTCATCTCCCACGTGGACGTGACCAAGATCAAGGAGTACCGGGAGGAGGCGGCGAGGCTGACCGGCGAAGCGTCGATCGCCTCCCTGTTTCGCTATCTGAGCACGACGCGCCTCGTCACTATCGCGCAGATCGCGGGCCGCGTGCGCGCCGCCGGCAGCGAGTTCGTGCTGGGCTGCGACATGCGCTTCGCCGCGCGGGAGTCGGCGATCTTCGGCCAGCCGGAGCCGGGGCTCGGTACGAACCCCGGCGCAGGCGGCATTCAGCACCTCGTGCGCCTCATGGGCCGCGCTCGGGCGCTCGAGGTCATGTTGAGCGCGGACGACTACAACGCGGAGCTGGCCGAGCGCTACGGCTGGATCAACCGGGCGCTGCCGGCGCGCGAGCTCGACGGTTTCGTCCGGTCGCTCGCGCACCGGATCGCCGGATTTCCCGCCGCCGGCCGCGTCCTGGTCAAGGAGCGAGTGAATGCGATCGCGCTCGCACCGGCGGAGGATTTCCGTCGCGATTCCGATCTCTTCGCCGAGGTCGTGCGCAGCCCCGAGGCCCAACGCCAGATCAAGGCCGCGTTCAAGCGCGGCTTCCAGACCCGGGAGGCGGAAATGTCCCTGGGCAAGCTATTGGGCGAATTGTCCGACCGCTGATCGAATGCCCCATGAACAGGAAGAAAACAACCTATGATAGACGGCTCTTCGCAGGAGGCCTGATGACCGAAAGGATCGATCGAGTCCGGCGCCGCATTCTCGGGAGCACCCTCACGACGATCGCCGCTCCAGGCATGCTGATGGCGGGTTCTACGCGCGCGCAAAGTGAAAAGCCGCCGCGGGCACTTCAACTGCCCGTTGAAGGTGAAATGCCCTCCCTGGGTGGTGCAACCGGGTGGCTCAATTCGCCGGCACGGACCGCGGCGGGGCTGCGCGGGAAAGTCGTCCTGATCGATATCTGGACCTATACCTGCATCAATTGGCTCCGCACACTGCCGTATGTTCGCGCGTGGGCCGGGAAATACAAGGATCAGGGACTGGTGGTGATCGGCGTGCACTCGCCCGAGTTCGAGTTCGAGAAGAATCCCGATAATGTCCGCCGGGCCGTGACGGAAATGAGCATTAACTATCCCGTCGCGATCGACAGCAACTTTGCGATATGGAAGGCTCTCAAGAATCAATACTGGCCCGCCCTCTATTTCGTCGACGCGCAAGGGCGCATCCGCCATCATCACTTCGGTGAGGGCGAATACGCCCAGTCCGAAATCGTCGTTCAACAGCTGCTCTCGGAGGCAGGCGCAGGCGGCATCGACCGCAAGCTGGTTTCAGTTGATGCCCGCGGGGCGGAAGTCGCAGCCGACTGGGGCAATTTGAGGTCTCCGGAGACCTACGTCGGTTACGGGCAGACCGAGAATTTTTCGTCATCCGGCGGTGCAGTATTGGACAAGCGTCACGTATATGCTGCTCCGGCGCGGCTGGGGCTCAACAGTTGGGCACTTTCCGGCGATTGGACGTTGACGAAGGGGTTTGCAGCGCTGAACACGCCCAATGGGCGAATCGCGTATCGCTTTCATGCGCGTGATCTTCATCTCGTGATGGGGCCTGCGGCGCGAGGGGGCCCGGTGCAATTTCGAGTGTTCATCGATGGCCGGCCGCCGAGCGCCAATCGCGGGGTCGACGTTGACGAAGGGGGAAACGGACGGGTTACGGAACAACGGTTGTATCAATTGATACGACAACAGCCGCCGATCCGGGAGCGACTGTTCGAGATCGAGTTCCTGGATTCCGGCGTGGAGACTTTTGTTTTCACGTTCGGCTGATCATTGCATGGATCGTGCTCGTTCCTGCTCCAAGGATGGCAAGATAGTGTCCCTTAGGGTCCACTGACAGGCGGCCGCCCGGCATGAAAACGCTCGGTGCAAAGGCGGAAGGCGCGCGGCTCGAGCGCGTCAAGGCGTCGCCGCGATGGACGGGCGAGCGCTTCCGCAACATGCATCCGATCATGCCCGGGCTGCGCGATCCGAGCGCTGCCATGCCTTCGTTTCACGAGGTGCTCTGCGGCGGCGGCCGCCAGATGCCGCGCCGTCCGCTCCCTTCCATGAGCCCGCTCGACGCCTGGCGGCGGACGCCCGCCAGTGGATTGCGGGCCACGTGGCTGGGCCACTCCACGGTGCTGATCGAGATCGACGGCTTGCGCGTGCTCACCGATCCGGTGTGGGGAACGCGCGCCTCTCCATTGCGCCTCGCGGGCCCCAAGCGCTTCCAGCCCGTGCCTGTGCCGCTGAGCGCGATGCCGCCGCTCGACCTCGTGGTCGTGTCGCACGATCATTACGATCACCTCGACTATCCGACGATACGCGAGCTCGCCAGGCAGGACGTGCCCTTCGTGACGTCGCTCGGCGTTGGCGCGCACCTCGAAGCCTGGGGCGTGCGGCCGGAGCGCATCACCGAGCTCGACTGGTGGGATTCGCACGAGGTGCCGGACTGCGGACTTGCGATTACCGCTGCGCCCTCGCAGCACTTTTCGGGGCGCGGTCTGCACGATCGCAACGCCACGCTGTGGTCGGCGCTCGTCATCCGTTCGCAGCGCCACACTGTGTTCTTCAGCGGCGACACGGGGCTCACCACCGAGTATTCGCAAATCCGCGAGCGGCTGGGGCCGTTCGACCTCGTCATGCTGGAAGTCGGCGGACGCCATCCCGCGTGGGGCGACATGCACCTGGGCCCGGAAAACGCGCTGAGAGCACTGGCGCTTCTCGGCGGCGGGCCGTTCCTGCCGGTCCATTGGGGCACGTTCAGCCTGGCGACGCATGCGTGGGACGAGCCTGCGGAGACTTTGCTGAGCCTGGGCCCCCGATCAGGTGTGCAACTCGTGATGCCGCGCCTCGGCGAGCCGGTCGAGCCGGCGGACGCGGAAAAACCAGAACCGTGGTGGCGTGTTGTCGACGCGACCGCGCGGAAACCGGAGCCCGAGGCCCCTGCGGCAACAAAGTTGCCGAAGGCAGTACCCTGGCCGATCGATTGAATGCGTCAAGGCACCGTTTCCACCGCAGCAGGATTGCTGGTGCACGCTTTCTCCCGAGCCGAGCGCTATGTCTAATCCGACGGGAAGCGGGCCGGCGTCGCCAGCGCCGAAAATCTCAGGGTCCGCCTGGGATCCGTTTCGTCATCCGGCGTTCGCCGTGCTGTGGGGTGCGACCGTAGTCGCCAATATCGGCACCTGGATGTATAACGCGGGCGCGGGCTGGCTCATGACCGGCCTCGATCCTGATCCACTGACAGTATCGCTGGTCCAGGTCGCCACGAGCTTGCCGATATTTCTCTTTGCGCTCCCGGCCGGAGCGCTTGGCGACATCGTCGACCGGCGGCGCATGTTGATCGCCGTCGAAATCGCGACTACGGTGCTGTCGACAGCAGTCGCCGCGCTCGTATGGCTGAAGATGGTCACGCCGACAGTGCTGCTCGCATTCACGTTTCTCCTCGGGGTGTGCGGCGCGCTCACCGCGCCGGTCTGGCAGGCGATCGTGCCGCAACTGGTGCCACGCACCGATCTTCCGTCCGCGATCGCAGCCAACAGCGCAGGCATGAACGTGAGCCGCGCCGTGGGCCCAGCGTTGGGCGGGGCGATCACGGCGGCCATCGGAATAGCAGCCCCGTTCTGGCTCAATGCCGTCAGCAACCTGGGCATCATCGGCGCGCTGTTGTGGTGGCGACCGCTTCAGGCGAGCGCGCGCCGCCTTCCCGCGGAGCGCTTCCTGAGCGCGATGATTACCGGAGCGCGTCACGCCCGGCACAATCCGCACCTGCGCGCGACACTGCTGCGCGCTACGGGTTTTTTCCTCTTCGCCAGCGCCTACTGGGCGCTGCTGCCCCTCGTTGCGCGCAGCCGGATCGCCGGCGGACCGGAAATCTACGGCATTTTGCTCGGGGCGATCGGGGCGGGCGCGGTGGCTGGTGCGCTGGCCTTGCCGTGGCTGAAGGCGCGACTCGGGCCCGACCGGCTGATGGACGCCGGGGCGTTTGGAACCGCGGCCGCGCTCGCACTCTTCGCACTCGCACGCGACGTGACGGTCGGCCTCGCGGGGAGCCTGATCGCGGGCGTCTCGTGGATCGCGGTGCTGTCGAGCCTCAACGTGTCCGCCCAGATCGCGCTGCCGGACTGGGTGCGCGGGCGGGGGCTTGCGATCTTCGTGACCGTATTCTTCGGCGCGATGACCCTGGGGAGCGTGGTGTGGGGCCACCTGGCAGGCAGCCTCGGGTTGCCCGCTGCGCATTGGGTGGCGGCCATAGGGATGCTCGTCGCCATTCCGGCTACGCGACACTGGAAGCTGCAGACCGCGGCCGGAACGGATCTGACCCCTTCGATGCACTGGCCCGCGCCCGTCATCTCACACGAGATCGACGCTGACCGCGGGCCGGTGCTGGTTACCGTCGAGTACCGTATCCGGCTGGAGGAGCGCGAGGCATTCCTCGACGCGCTCGCGGTCGTTTCGACGGAGCGGCGGCGGGACGGTGCGTACGACTGGGGCGTGTTCGAAGATGCCTCGGACCCGGCGCTGTATGTCGAGACGTTTTACGTCGATTCCTGGGTGGAGCACCTGCGCCAGCACGAGCGGATAACCGGTGGCGACCGGTTGGCGGAAGAGGCGGTCCGTCGCTTTCATATAGGGGACATGCCAAAAATCACGCACTTGATCGCAGCGGGAAGAAACGACACGCCATCGCAGCCAGAACCCGGACAAAAGTGAGGGTTCATTCGGATCAATCGTCGTTGATCGGAAAGTTACTTCGCAGGGCGATCCTAAATGCTTCCAGTGCGCTTACGCCGGTCCGAGGGAGACCGAATGTCGCCCGCGGTATACTCGAGCCCCGGCGCCCCGGCAGCCGCTCGGGTAGGGAGTGATCATGGAAAACATCAAGGACAAGCTCGACCAATTGGGAAACGCGCTCGTGAGCGGCTTTCAGCTCGCCGCCCTGTTCGTGATCGGCGCAACCATCGTCTGGTCGGCGGTGCACGAGTATCTCGATATGATCCAGGCCGGGCGCGCAAAGCTCGACGACATCCTGCTCCTCTTCATCTACCTCGAGCTCGGCACCATGGTGGGAATCTACTTCAAGACCGATCGCCTGCCGGTGCTGTTCCTGATCTACGTCGCCATCACCGCGATAACCCGCTTTCTGGCCGTCGACATGAAAGAACTGCCGATCGAAAGTCTGCTCGTCGGCACCGGGTCGATCCTCGTGCTCACGCTGGCGGCCTTGATGTTGCAGATAGCGGCGTCCAGGTTTCCGGCCTCCGACGAGCGCAAGGAACCCGGACCTGGCATCGACTCCGGATCCGGCAGCGTCGGGCGTCCCACTCGCGCCAGCCCCGCCTGAGATCGACTGGAACCCCTAAGGTCGGGTGCTGAACCACCGGACCTCGCGTGCCCGCCGTCTTCGAGCGCGGTTAATGGGAGAAGCGCGTGAGAGCGCCTGTTCTCCAGCGGCTCCTGTCGGTGAGTTGACATAACATCTGACGGGTCGCGCGGTCGGTTCCGCTCAGCTCCAGCTGGATGTGCCCAATGTCGGTGCAGCACGCGACCGTCGCAGCCACCGAAAATGTATCCATTCCCTGGCTCGTGCGAAACCGGATGGTGCATCTCGCGCCTGGAACGAAACAATCCGTGTCGTGCGCTGCCACCGTCAGTACGAGCGTGCTTCTCACTGACAGGTCGAGCAACCGCACATTGCGACAGGTTCCTGAAAAATTGACCGTCGCCTGTCCATAAAATGGCGTGTGTCTAAAAAGATAGCGTCCGGTCATGGCACTTACACCCTGTTTTCAGTAGGCTCACTCTTGCACGCCAATATGACAACAGAGTTTCGATTGCAGCAGGGATTCATTTGAGGGCTTTTACCGACGAATGCCTCGCCCGCAAAGAGGCGTTTATGACAGCCTTGTGACCGCGATGCCGCCCCCAGGTTGAGGTAAGCTGCCGCACGCGTTCCTTGTTACAACGACCTATTGCGGGAGAACTCGAGCTTGTCGAGCGCCTGGTTGGTCTGGTGGTCGGTCCTCTGCGTTGCGACCGCTGTCAATATTGCCGCGTGGTCCTATTCGGCCTGGTTGCATGGCCGTCGGAGAGTGCCGATGCCGCGCGATATCTACGCGACACGGCGAAGCTTGCTGATCCTGTCGGCCATTTACGTGGCCGGCTGCGGCTTCAGGTCGCTGCTGCCGATGGTGGATGTGCCGCGCATCTGCCTGCACGACACGTGGGTATCGCGGGTCGTCGTCGGGCGCTCGGTCGCAACCGCCGCGGAACTTGCGTTCGTTGCGCAATGGGCGCTGCTGCTGCGCGAGGCCGGTTTGGCGGGGGAGCACAGCCTCGCGACGCGCGTTTCCCGGCTTCTCGTGCCTCTGATTGTTATCGCAGAACTCTGTTCCTGGTCCGCGGTGCTCACGACGAACAATCTTTTGCACGCAAGCGAGAATTCACTCTGGACGGTGGCAGCGGTGCTCGCAATTGCGGGAGTGGTCTCCATTCGACCGTCGCTGGACGACAAGGGGAGGCGTTTCGCGACCGCCGCGATCATCTGCGGGGCCGTGTACGTCGCGTTCATGACGACCATCGATATACCGATGTACCTCTCGCGCTGGCAGGCCGACCTCGCCGCGGGCCGCGTCTATCTGTCGTCGAGCGAGGGCATGCACCAGATCGTGCAGCGCTGTATCGTCACTCGCGATTGGTCGAGCTGGCGGGATGATGTGGCGTGGATCTCGCTGTACTTCACTGCGGCGGTGTGGATCAGCATCGCCCTCGCGCATGTCCCTCCCCTGCGCTCACCCGGGCACTACCATGGTAGCGGTTAGCCAGGCTCGTCTTATCGACTGCCTGTCATCCGTCATGCATACGTCACAAGAGTGAATCGGGAGTGCCGTCAATAGGTTGTCATCGTTTCTTAAAGTTGCTGTCGCATTTGGTGGGTAATCTTCCTGTTGTCGCCGTACTGTCACGGCGCTTTAAGGGAGATTTCATGAAGGAACTCATGCGAGCCCTCGAAACCCAGCGGTGGGACGACCATCGTTACTACCACCACAGTCGGATCAACCAGTCCTTGCACCTCGTTTCCGCCATCAGCTTCCTCTCTGCCTACGCGCTGCTCTTTACGAGTCCCGTTGCCGCGGCGCTCATCGGTTGGCTCATCGCGATGACGAGCCGCCAGATCGGTCATTTCATCTTCGAGCCCAAGGGGTACGACCACGTCAACCACGCTACCCACGAGCACAAGGAGGCGATCAAGGTCGGCTACAACTTGCGCCGCAAGGTCGTGCTCTTGACATTGTGGGCGCTCTCGCCGCTTACGCTGTGCGTCGACCCGACCTTGTTCGGGCTGTTCGAGCCGAAACCGGGCATGGATGATTTCGTGCACCGGGTCGGGCTCGTTTGGCTATGGCTGGGGGTTGGCGGACTGCTGTTCCGGGTGCTGCAGCTCTTCTTCGTGCGGAACGTTCAGACGGGGCTCGTATGGATGCTCAAGATCCTCACCGATCCGTTCCACGATCTCAAGCTCTATCACAAGGCGCCGCTCTACCTGCTGCGCGGCGAATTGATCGACCCGATGCTGCACGCCGGGCGCGGTTGATCAGAGACGTTGGGCGATCATCTCCCGCAGGATGCCGCGCCGGATCGCCTTGTTGGTGAGCGCGGCGTCCGACCACCACCAGCCGTCGTCGCGCATGGCGACGGCGGCCGCGACGAACCGCTCTACAACGGCGTCGAAGTCGGCGTCGCCGTAATCGAAGCTGAAGATCATTCGCCCGGTGCCGACCCAGCTCAACGCGATTCCCTCCGCGCGCAGGTAGTACTGGAGCATCCAGTTGTAGCGCGACGGCTGCGTGTAGCACACCGTCCAGATCGACGACAGGTTGGCTACGCGGACGGGCACCCCGGCCTCGGCGAGACGGTTATTCATCCGCGCCGCGCGCGCGTTCCAGCGCTCATCGAGCCCGTCGTAGAGCAAGCGGATCTCCGGCGTTGCCATGTGCTCGAGGAAGACCTGCATCGCGCCCATGACGTAGGGATGGGAATTGAACGTGCCGCGCGCGAAGCAGATGTCGGCCGGGCGCTCGGGGCGATATCGCCGCATGAAGTTTTTGCGGCCGCACAGCACTCCGACCGGAAGTCCGCCACCGAGCGTCTTGCCATAAGTCACGAGGTCCGCGCGCACGCCGAAGTATTCCTGCGCGCCTCCCGGAGCGAGGCGGAATCCCACAAAGATTTCATCGAAGATCAAAGCGATGCCCTTTGCCGTGCACACGGCGCGAAGACGGCGCAGCCACTCGGCGTAGGCGGCCCTGTCGAAATGCGCGCCGCGTGCGCTATCCACCAGCGACCCGTCGCCCGGCGCCGCCGCGTTCGGATGGAGCGCCTGCAGAGGATTGACCAACACGCAGGCGATGTCGCGGCGCGTATCCAGCACGCGCAGCGAACGCACGTCCATGTCCTTCAGGGTGTAGGTTTCCCGTGGCGGGCGGGGATTGCCGACTCCCGGCTGTACGTCCCCCCACCAGCCATGGTAGGCGCCGCAGAAGCGCACGAGATGCGAGCGCCGGGTATGGTAGCGCGCCAGGCGCACAGCCTGCATTACCGCTTCCGTGCCCGACATGTGAAACGAAACTTCTTCGAGACCGGAGATTTCGCGCAGGCGGGCGACGTTATATGCGACCGCCGGATGGTACGGCCCGAGCACCGGACCGAGCCCTGCGACCCGGGCGGCACCCTCTGCGATGCAGGCCTTGTAGAACTCGTGACCGAAGAGGTTGACGCCGTAGGAGCCGGACAGATCGTAGAAACGGTTGCCGTCGAGGTCGGTGATCATCGTGCCGGAGGTCGAGTCGGCGAATGCCCCGACCGGAAGATATCGGCTCACGAGCTCCCGGTACTGGAACGGCACGCGGTAGGCCGCCGTGAACTGCAGGTCCGAGATGCCACCCTCGGCCTCGGCAGTCAGGCGCAACGTGCGCGGAAAGCGATCGCGGTAGACCTCTGCGAGACGCTGAAAACCGGCACGGCGGCGGGATGCGATCTCTCCGGGAGCTCCGTCAGAGCAAAAGAAGGTGTCTTCGGCATAGCCATAGAACGGTATCAGGGCGGCAATGCGCTGCGCGACACGCGCGTGGCCGGAAAGGGACGGGTGCTTGGCCCGCGAGAGTGCGAGCCGCCGCGCAAGACGCGGCAGCGTGATGGCGGCCGCAGCAGCCAGTCCGAAGTACAGTGTCGTTTCGTCCATGGCGCATTCGTATACTCCCTCCACGTTACATGGTGATGACGACGACATGACAAAAACGCTGCGGGCGATTTTCGATCTGGTCTTCGGCCAGGAGGATCTCAACTTCCTCCTCACCAACCGCATTCCGCGCCGGCTCGCCACGCACGTGGCGGGCTGGTTCAGCCGGATCGAGCAGCCGCTGGTACGGGACCTGTCGATCGGCCTGTGGCGCACCTTCGCCGATCTCGAACTGCACGAGGCGAAGCGCGCCCGCTTTCGCAGCCTGCACGACTGCTTCATCCGCGAGCTGCGCGACGGGGCACGACACATCAACGCCGACCCCGCCATCCTCGTGAGCCCCTGCGACGCAATCGTCGGCGCCGCCGGGGCGATCGAGGGGACACGCGTCTGGCAGGCTAAGGGCTTCCCATACACGCTCGCCGAATTGCTAGGCGGGACCGGGGTGGCCGAAACGTATCGGGACGGCTGCTACGCAACGTTGCGGATCACTGCGAGCATGTATCACCGCTTTCACGCACCGCACGATTGCCGCCTGGAGAAGGTGACCTACTTTTCCGGCGACACGTGGAACGTGAATCCCATCGCGCTCGAGCGCATCGAGCGGCTCTTCTGCAAGAACGAGCGGGCAGCGATTGAGATGCGCCTCGAGCCGGGGGAACACGCTGTCACGCTGGTAGCCGTAGCCGCAGTGCTCGTTGCGAGCATCCGGTTGAGCTTCGTCGACGCGAAACTGCACCTTCGTTACCGCGGCCCGAACGTCATTCACTGTCACCGTCGTGTTCGAAAGGGGGCGGAAATGGGGTGGTTCGAGCACGGCTCTACGATCCTCGTATTCGCGCCGCGCGGATTCACGTTGCACGAGCGCGTAGTGCAGGGAGCAAGGGTGCGCATGGGTGAGCCGCTGATGCGGAGGCCGTAGATGTTCGACAGGGGACGCGCCGGGCGATCGAAGGCTGTCTCAATCCTTTCATGTTTCATACATATGCCGGTCAATCTTCAAGTGTAGTCTGAGCTCCGTCTATTCCTTTAGGGAGGGTTAATGCGCGTTTCCGTTATCGGCGCCGGCTATGTCGGACTGGTTACCGGGGCTTGCCTGGCCGAGCTGGGCAACCGGGTGGTATGCGTGGACACGAACCGGGAAAAGATTGCGGCGCTCAAAGACGGCCGCGTTCCGATCCACGAACCCGGACTCGAGGAACTGGTCCAGCGCAATCTTCGAGGCGGCCGCCTGAACTTTACTGCGGACCCCGCCGAATCGGTCGCGCACGGCCTGATACAGCTGATTGCGGTCGGCACGCCACCCGAT
>DATFWO010000243.1:0-19845 GCA_035259205.1 Burkholderiales bacterium
ACTGCTGGGGGATGCCGGCGTCCTTGATCACCTTGGCCCAGAGCGCGATCTCCGAGCGGATGAACTGCTCGAATTCCTCCCGGCTGGTCTGCGGCCCTCCCATCACCAGCTCGTCGAGTCGCGCCTGAAGCTCGGGTGAGCGCAATGCCGCGTTGACATCGGTATGCAGCTTGTCGAGCAACGCCGCGGGCGTGCCGGCCGGCGCGCACACGCCGTACCACGAATTCACTTCGTAACCGGGAATACCGGCCTCCTGGATCGTCGGTATCGAAGGAGCCTGTGAGACACGCTTCGCGCTCGTGACCGCGAGCGGCCGCAGGCGTCCGGCTTTTACCGGCGATACCGACGCCGGGAAGTTGGAGATGCCCACGGGAACCTGTCCGGCGATGTTGTCGCTGACGCCCTGCGCACCGATCTTGTACGGGATATGCACGACGTCGATCTTCGCCATCGATTTGAACAGCTCCATCGAAAGATGCGGCGACGTGCCGGCGAGCCCGGAGGCATAGCTCAGCTTGCCCGGATTGGCCCTGGCGTAGGCGATGAACCCCTTGATGGTCTGGATCGGCACCGACGGGTGCACGAAGACGATGTTCGGCGTCATGCCGATGCGCGTGACCGGCGCGATGTCGCGCAGCTGGTCGTACGGAAGCTTCTCGTAGAGCGACACGGCGATCGCGCTCGAAGCGATATTGCACTGGAGCAAGGTATAGCCGTCGGGCGGCGATTTAGCAACGAACGAGGTGCCGACCACGCCAGCGGCGCCTACGCGGTTATCGACGACGACCTGCTGGCCCCACATGCGGCTCAGGCGTTCGGCGAGCAGGCGCCCTACGATGTCGGGCGAGGCGCCCGCGCCGAAGGGGACGACGTAACGAACGGGCTTGCTCGGAAAACTCTGCGACCACGACGCGACCGGGCAGGTCCAGACCGCGGCCGCGACTGCGAACACCAACGCACCATGCCTTTCGATCACACAGCCCATCGCAGGTCCTCCTCCGGATAGCTGCCCGTTCGATCGGGAGAACGATGTTACGCCTCCAGTGGACCTTCGGTGCGGCGAGTAACGAATAGGGTGACGACCACGGGTGACGAGATACAGATGACGAGACGGAAACTCGGCCTGTCCCATTGATCAGCCGAGAGAAAGTCAGCCTGGCCAGCCTTCCTCTCAACACACTGCTAACAGGCCCCGTAGGGGACCACATGGTGCAAGGCAGAAGGCGGATATCTCGCCGTCATTGCAGTTTCGACGTAGTCCCGGAGCCCGGCACGGCGCTACTGTTAGCGGCGGGCATTGCCGGACTGGCGCAGTTGCGCCGGCGTCACGTCTGGGTTAGTCGGAGCCAAAGACAAAAGGCGCCGCGCGCTCCGCTCTTGCGGAGCGGGCAATCACCAACGCGGTCGTCCTCGGAGAGCGGGTTACATCCGGTAACAGTTCTTACCTTTGGTCGCGGCTCGCCCGCCCCCGAATAGAGTCTTAGAGGCTGGGGGAAATCCCCGCCTTCCATTGGAGACGAGCGATGTTGACGGGATTGAAGACTGTCTTCACCAGGCGCCGCATGACGACGGTACTGGCCGCCGCGGCATTTTTTGCGGCGGCCACAGGCTGGAAACTGGGCAGCGGGGATGCGATCGGCCGCTATCTCGTCGCGCCCGTTGCGATAGTGACCCCGGGATAGCCAAACGGCAATTCAGCGCTTGACCGCCCGCGGCATCGCTTCCTGGCCCTTGGTCCCCGCGACGTCCTTCCATTGCGGGCGCTGCACGCTGAACAATTCGCCGAGCCGCGCGTAGCCCGAGCCCGACAGGCGGCACACCGGATCGAGCAGTCGCGGATCCACGCGCCCGTCCTTCCAGACCGAGGGATCGACGTGAGCGTGCACCACGCGCCCCAGCACGATGTTGGTGCTGCGATCGGTAAACACCTGCGCTACTTCGCATTCCAGATGCGCCTTCGCTTCGGCGACGCGGAACGGCCTCACCTTCGCCGCGGGAACCGGCGTGAGGCCCGCCCATCCGAACTCGTCCTCCTCCCGCGGGAAATCGCCGGAAGTGAAGTTCATGTTCTCGATGAGGTGCATCGTGACGATATTCGCGACGAATTCGGGCACCTCGCGCAGGTTGGCGAGGCTGTCCTTCACGCCCGTGGATCCGAAGGCCACGTAGCATGGATTGCTGCCCATCAGGTTGAAGTACGAGTAGGGCGCGAGGTTGCGCACCCCGGCAGCCGAGATCGTGGAGATCCAGCCGATTGGCCGCGGTATCACCAGGGCGGTCATCAGCAGATAGAACTCGCGCGATTCCCAGTCTCCGGGTCCCACCTCTAGCGGACCGTCGAGGGTCTTCGGCGGCGTACTATGCGTCGCGGTGGTCTTCACAGCGTTGTCGTTCATGACTTAGAGCCCTCCCATCACCCATCACCCATTTCGGTCTTTCGCTACTGCGGCTCGATTTTCGCCAGCTTTGCGATCCTGGCGTATTTCTCCAGGTCTTGCTTCAGGAACTTCGCGAATTCGTCCGGCGTGCTGCCGATCGCTTCCAGACTGAGGGCAACGAAGCGCTCGTGGGTGTCGGGCATCTGCACGATTTTCCGCAAGGCGGCGCTCAGGCTGTCCGCGATCAGCTTCGAGAGGCCGCGTGGGCCGTAGAGGCCGTACCAGCCGGTCGCCTCGTAGCCTTTGATTCCGGCCTCATCGGCCGTAGGGACGGCCGGCAACTGGGAGGAGCGCTTCAAGCCGGTAAACGCAAGCGCTCGCAGCCGGCCGCCTTGCACCATGGAGGTGACCACCGGGCTCGGACCGAACATGAGCGGTATCTGGCCCCCGAGCAGATCGTTGATCGCGGGGCCGGCGGACTTGTACGGCACGTGGGTGAGCTTGACCCCGGCCATGACGTTGAAGAGCTCGCCGGCGAGGTGCGTAAGGTTGCCGAATCCTGCTGATCCGTAGTTGATCTTGCCCGGGCTCTCGCGCGCCATCGAGATCAATTGCTTCAGCGACTGCGCCGGAAACGACGGGTGCACGACGATGACGAGACCTCCGGAGTTGGCGATGTGGGTGATCGGGGTGAAGTCGCGCAGGGTGTCGTACGGGAGCTTCCGATACACCGCCGGGTTGATGGTGTGCGCGCCGCCGGTGAGAAGCAGGGTGTACCCGTCGGCCGGGGAGCGCGCGACGAGCTCGGTGCCGATGATGTAGTTCGCCCCTCCCCGGTTGTCGATGATGAAATTCTGCACGTAGGAGTCGGTGAGCTTTTGCGCGACGATACGGCCGACCACATCGATTGCGCCGCCGGGCGCCGCCGGTACGACGATCCGCACCGGCCGGCTCGGGTACGGCTGCGCATTCGCTACGAGACACAGCAGCATCGCGGCGATTGCCGCGGCCACTCGAGGGATGAGGGATGAGGGATGAAGGATGAGGCGAAGGTCCCGCAAGATTTCCATCAGAGGCGCGCCGTTTCAGTCACGCGGTTTCAGTCACGAGCGGCCTCTACTGCAGCCGCCGCGAGCATTGCCGTCATCCTGTCGGCGCGCCTGCGCGCCACCGGGGGTCGCATCCCGCAAGCGGGTCCCTGCTCCGCCCCTCGACGCGCTACCAGTCACGAGTCACGCTCCATCAAGCTGGCGCCCACGCGAGCGGCGCCTGCAGCCCGAACTCGGTCTTGACATCGATCACCGCCGGCAGCTCGGAGGCCATGGCGGCGTCGAACGCCTTGCGGAAATCCTGCGGCTTTTCGACCGTGACGCCGAAGCAGTCGAACGCCTGCGCGACGCGCGCGAAATCGGTGTTACGGTACTCGTAGCACTCGCCCATGTGGGTCTTGTCGTGGCTCCCGTAGGCGAGAGTGAGATTGCGCAGCCCCTGGGCGAGAGAACGGTTGTTGTTCACCACGGTCACGGTCTTGATGCCGCGGCGGCGCGCGGTCTCGAGCTCGGGCAGGTGGTAGTAGAAGCCGCCGTCGCCGGTGAAGCAGATGACGGGTCGATTGGGCGCGCCGCATTTTGCGCCGAGGGAGGCGGGGAAGGACCAGCCGAGCGAGCCGGCCGCGCGATAGTAGTTCTGCGTGGCGTGCTTGAGATAGACCAGGGTGCCCGTCCAGAGCGCCGCGTAACCGGTGTCGGCGATGAGAATGGCGTCCTTCGGCAGGCACTCGCTTACCTCCTTGCACAGGCGCTGCGGGTGCATGGGCACCGCCTCCGATGAGCGCGCCTGCTCCGCTTCCTTGCGCCAGGCGTCCACGTGCTCCTGGGACTGGGCGAGCCATGCTTCGCGCTTGGCTGCCGGCACCGAGACCGCCAGCGCGTCCAGCGCCGCACGGACATCGGCCTGTATGCCTATCACGCCCGTGTAGTTGCGTCCCAGCTCTACCGGGTCGAGATCGATGTGGACGATCGCGGTCCCTTCTTTCGGTATCTTCCAGTTGGCGGTGGACTGATCGCTCGTGTTGCCGCCGGCCATGATCACCAGGTCGGCTTCCGCGACGACGTGGTTCGCGCAGCTCCGGCCGTAACTGCCGAGCGTGCCGCGAAACAGCGGGTGATCTTCCAGCATGATGGCTTTGGCATCGAGCGTCGCTACGACGGGCGCTTGTATGCGCTCGGCGAACCGTGCCAGCGCCTCTCCGGCGCCGCAGATCTCTGCCGTGTGCTCGGCCACGATCACCGGGCGCGCCGCGGCCTTGATTGCCGCCGCGGCCTTTTGGATCGCGGCCGGATCCGGCGCAGGCCGGAATGCGGGGAAGCGGGTGTGCGCCTCGTCCGCGATGACGTCGAACATGCCTTCCTCGGCGGTGACGGCGTCGCCCGTGTAGCCCGCCATGTCGATATGCACGGGCCGCGGCGTGCCGGTCGTCGCCTCGCGGAACGCCTGCCGCATGACGTGTGGAATCTGCTCCAGCACGTCGACCCGGCCCTGCCACTTGGTGACGGATTGATACAGCGGCTCGTGCGGCACTTCCTGGTAGGCATTGCGGTACTGACTCGTTGCGACATGGCGGCCGGAAAAAGCGATCACCGGCGAGTGGCCCAGGTAGGGATCCTGCATGCCGGAAGCGAGATTGGCAGCGCCCACGGACTGCGCCATGCACACGCCCGGACGGCCGGACGCGCGCGCATAGCCGTCCGCCATGTACGCGACCGCTTTCTCGGAATGGCCGAGGATGCGCTTGATCCCGACGTCCTCCATTTCCGCCAGCGCGCGCCGCAGTATCGCGTCCATGAAGAACACGTGCGTCACGCCATAGGCCTTCAGCATGCGCGCGAAGAGCCGCGCGCCGTTCATCTTTTCCGCCATTGCCTCTCCCTGTCTGGAATGCGTCGTCAGCTGGGACCGGAATTATCCCACCATCGCCGTCCTGCGTTGCGCGATCGTGATTAGAATAGGGCGATGCTTCGCGCCACATCGTGGAAGCTGGGTAACGTGGCATTCATCATTCCGCATCCCTCATCCTTCATCCCTGGACTCGCTGCGGCAATAGTTGCGATGCTGGTGGGTATCGCTGCGATTGCGCAGCCATACCCGAGCCGCCCGGTGCGGCTGGTCGTTCCTTCCGCCGCCGGCGGCGGTACCGATGCCACCGCGCGCTTCATCGCTCCGCGGCTGGCCGAGCTGCTCGGCCAGCAGGTGGTGGTGGAGAACCGCCCGGGAGCGGCCACGCTGATAGGCATGGAGGCGGTGGCGAAGGCAGCGCCCGACGGCTACACGCTGCTGCTCGGCAACAGCTCCATTGCCATCGTCCCCTCGATGCGCAAGAACGTCCGCCTGGACGTCGTGCACGGCGTCGCTCCGATCACGCTCGCCGCCTCGAACCCGCAGATCCTGGTCTCGCATGCATCGCTGCCGGCGCAGACGCTCAGGCAACTCATCGCGTTCTCGAAGGCGCGCCCCGGAAAGCTCGACTACGCGTCGGGCGGTTACGGCGGCAACCCGCACCTGTGCATGGAGCTCTTCCTCAGCATGACCGGGCTCAAGATCGTCTACGTGCCCTACAAGAGCGGCATGGCAGGTCTCGCGGACGTGGTCGGCGGTCAGGTGCCGCTCATGATGGCGGGCGGCCTGAGCGCGCTACCGCAGATCAGGAGCGGCAGGCTGCGCGCGTATGGCGTGACCAGCGCGGCTCGCTCGGCGGGCATGCCCGAAATTCCCACGATCGCGGAAGCGGGCGTGCCCGGCTACGAGGCCACCCAGTGGTTTGGCGTGTTCGCCACCGCGGGCACGCCGCGCGATATTATCACGCGCCTCCACACCGAGCTGCTGCGCGCGCTCAAGGAGCCCGAGATGAAGAAACGTTTCCTGACGGACGGCTCCGACGTGGTGTGGAGCGAGACGCCGGAAGACTTTTCAGCCTACATCCGCGCAGACGAGGCGAAATGGGCGAAGGTGGTGAAGGCGGCGGGCCTTCATCCCCAGTGACCGGTGGAGCGTGACTGATGAGGCGTGACTGTTGAAGCGTGACTGGAATTGCGTGATTGACGGTTCTTGACTGCTGCCTTATCAGTCACGAAGTATCAGTCACGCGGTATCAGTCACGTAGTATCAGTCACGAAGTATCAGTCAAGGAACGACAGAGAGGAGCGACCATGAAGAGCAACGACGGCTACTACGAAGCCTACTGGCCGCGTGGGGCGCGCCAGCAGCGCACGCGTCCGCTCGCGCCGCGGCTCGCAACGCTCGAAGGCAAGACCGTCGCGCAGTTGTGGGATCAACTCTTCAAGGGCGACGTCATATTCGAGATGCTCGAAGAGGGGCTCAGGGCGCGCTTTCCCGGCGTCAAGTTCGTGAGCTGGCGCGAGTTCGGCAGCACGCACGGCGGCGAGGAAAAAGCGGCGCTCGCGGCCCTGCCCGCACGCTTCAAGGAACTCGGAGTCGATGCCGTCGTGTCCGGCATGGCGTGTTGAGGAAGCTGCACGCCCGCCGTGTTGCGGGCGAGCGCGGCATGCGAAGCGGCGGGCTATCCGACCTCGTCGCTTACGTGCGAAGGTTTCCTGCGCCAGGCCGCGGCGACGTCGGTGGGCCTCGGCATGCCCAACATACCCGTCGCGCTGGTGCCGGGCCACGTCGGGAACAAGAGCCCGGAGCAATTGCAGCGGGACATACTCGAAGTCACGACGCATGCGGTTATCGACAACCTGACGGTCGCGCCCGCGGCGAAGGGCGAGCCGGCGGAGCCCGGGCCGCGTGACATCGTCGTGAAGGGCGGCTTCCAGGAGGTCAACCGGTACTTCTACGAGCATGAATACTCCGACGGACTGCCCATCGTGCCGCCGACGCGCGAGGCGATCGAGGGTTTTCTGCGATTTGTCGACCGGGATCCCGAAGAAGTCCTGGGGGTGCTGCTCCCCGACCGGCGTGCCGCCACCGTCTGGAGCGTTGCGGTCAACGGCGTGATGGCCGGCTGCCGGCCCGAGTACATGCCCGTATTGGTGGCGCTGGTCGAGGCGATGTGCGATCCGGAATACGGCGTCGAGCACAGCGGCAACACCCCGGGCGCCGACACCCTGATCATCCTGAACGGTCCCATCATCCGGGAGCTTGGATTCAACTACACTCAGGGCGCACTGCGTGACGGGTTCATGCCGAACACCACCGTCGGACGATTCTGGCGCCTCTATCTCCGCAATGTCGCGGGCTTTCTCCTCCACAAGACCGACAAGGCCACCTACGGCAATACCTGGCGCGTGGTGCTCGCGGAGAACGAGGAAGCACTGAACAACATCGGCTGGGAGCCCAATAGCGTCGAGATGGGCTTCGCCGCAGGCGACAACACGGTGACGATCGCGCGCTACACCGGCGGGGGCTCGCTCTCGTCGGTGACGGGCAGCACGCCCGAGCAGATGCTGCCCTACCTCGCCGATTCGGTGCTGCGGTTCAACAACTGGCAGATCACGTTTACCACCAGCCACGGCAACGGCACTCTGCGCCCGCTCGTCGTCGTGAGCCCCATCATCGCCGAGACGATCGCGAAGGCCGGCTGGAGCAAGGCCGACGTGAAGCGCTATCTGTACGAGCATGCGCGCCTGCCGGCGCGGGAGTTCGAGCGGCAGCTGCGCGACTGGAACATCCGCGGCGTGTGGGACCTGAAGGACGACGTGACCGCGGGCCGCATCCCTGAAGTGTTCTACGAATCCGACGATCCCGAGCGGCTGGTGCCCATCGTGTGGGAGCCCGAGGACTACATGATCGCGGTGACCGGCGATCCGCTGCGAAACAATGCCTGCGTCTTCGCGCACAACGGATTCCTGGGCTACCCGGTCGGCAGGAAAATCCGTCTGCCCGACAACTGGAAGGACCTGCTTCACCGGGCGGCGCGAGAAGCGTAAGCTTGCCGCGGCATCACGCATTCCTGGAAAATGCGAAGCATAGGATCGTTCGACTACGTGATCATCGGCGCAGGCACTGCGGGTTGCGTGCTCGCCAATCGCCTATCGGCCGATCCGGACGCTTCGGTGCTGCTGCTCGAGGCGGGGGGCAAGGACGACTGGATCTGGATCCACATCCCTGTAGGCTATCTCTACTGCATCAACAATCCCCGCGTCGACTGGTGCTACCAGACCGAGCCCGAATCGGGACTCAACGGGCGCTCCATCCGCTATCCGCGGGGAAAGGTGCTCGGCGGCTCGTCCTCCATCAACGCTATGCTCTATCTGCGCGGCCAGGCGCGCGACTACGACGAGTGGGCGCAGTTGACGGGCGATTCCGGGTGGGCGTGGCAGAACGTGCTGCCCACGTTCATGAAAGTCGAGGACCACTGGCGCGGCGCGGACGAGAAGCACGGCCAGGGCGGCGAGTGGCGCGTGGAGCCCGTCAAGCTGAGATGGGACGTGCTCGAATCCTTTCGCGAGGCCGCGAATGAGGCGGGCATCGCCTGGACCGACGACTTCAACCGCGGCGACAACAGTGGTGTCTCGCGCTACGAAGTGAACCAGCGCGACGGCGTGCGCTGGAACGCATCGAAGGCTTTCCTGCGGCCGGCGATGAAGCGGCCCAACCTCACCGTGCTGACCGGTGCGCTCACGAAGAAGCTGCGGCTCGCGGGCCGTCGCGTGCTGGGCGTGGAGTTCTTCCAGGGCGGCGAGGAGCTCTACGCGGAGGCGCGCCGCGAGACCGTGCTTTCCGCCGGTGCGATCGGCAGCCCGCAGATACTCCAGCTCTCCGGCATCGGGCCGGGCGCGCTGCTGCAGAAGCACGGCATACCCGTCGCGCACGAACTTTCGGTCGGCGATAACCTTCAGGACCATCTGCAGCTGAGGATGGCATTCAAGGTGAAGAACGCGCTGACCTTGAACACCATGCTGGGCTCGTGGATCACGAAGGCGAAGATGGGCCTGGAGTACGCGCTCTTTCGCACCGGTCCGCTGACCATGGCGCCGTCGCAGCTGGGTGCGTTCGCGAAATCCGATCCCGCGCTCGCCACGCCGGATCTCCAGTACCACGTGCAGCCGATATCGCTCGACCGGTTCGGCGATCCGCCCCACGGGTTTCCGGCGTTCACGGCCAGCGTGTGCAACCTGCGGCCGACCGCGCGCGGCCGCGTGCGCATCACGACGCCCGATCCGCGGTCCGCCCCCGCCATCACGCCTAACTATCTCTCGACCGACGAAGACCGGAAGACCGCAGTGGCGGCGCTGCGCCTCACGCGGCGCATCGTCACCGGCACGCATGCGCTGAGGAAACACGAGCCCGAGGAGTTCATGCCCGGGCCGGCGTTCCAGTCGGATGAGGAGCTGCTGAAAGCGGCCGGAAATATCGGCACTACGATCTTTCACCCGGTGGGTACCTGCAAGATGGGACGCGAAAGCGATTCTGCGGCGGTCGTGGATACAAAGTTCAGGGTCCGGGGCGTGGAGCGCCTCCGCGTGATCGATGCGTCCATCATGCCCACCATCACTTCCGGGAACACCAATTCGCCCACGGTCATGATCGCCGAGCGCGGCAGCCGAATCCTGAAGGATGAGGGATGAAGGATGAGGGATGATCGAGGCTGAACCTGGCCACCGTAGGTCAGTCCCACGCCCGCCGTCCGTGGCTTATTCAGTCGGCTCCGTCACGATAGTTAATCTGCAAGTCCATGCTGGATTTGATTATTTGGTCCATTAGCAGCTATTGATTGCTGCGTACAGCAATTTCAGGAATGGCGGCTCCCCTGCCATTCCTGTAGGATTTGAACAATGGTTCAAACTTTGAATCGGCGTTCAAATCCGGCCGACTCCTCGGAGCGCATCGAGCGGAAGAACGAAGCGCGCCGCCTCGAGATCCTGCGTGCCGCCGGCCGCGTGTTCCGCCGACTCGGCGTTTCGGGCACGGGCATCCGCGAGATTGCCGAGGAAGCGAGCCTGCTGCCCGGCAATCTCTATTACTACTTCACCGGGAAAGACGAGATCCTGCAGTTCTGCCAGGAGCGCACGCTCGAGCGCCTGCTCGCCGCGGCAAAGGACGCGTCCAGTGCGGCCGGACCGCTCGCGGAGCGCCTGCGCTCCGTCATCCGGGCCCACGTGCACTGCATGCTCGACGACCTGGAGGGCGCGACCGCTCACCTCGAAGTCGAGGCGCTGCCGGAGACGCTGCGCGCTCCTATCATCCGCAAGCGCGATGCTTACGAGCGCGCGGTGCGGGCACTGGTAGTCGCGGGCATGAGGCGCGGCGAGTTTGGAGCGACCGATCCCTCGCTCGTCACGCGCGCGATGCTTGGCGCCGTCAACTGGACTGCGCGCTGGTACCGTCCCGACGGTCCGCAATCCGTATCCGAAATCGCGGACACGCTGTCCGAATACCTGGTGCGCGGGCTCGCCGCCCCCGGAGCGCGCAAATGAACGCGCCGGTGCCAAAACATGTTCATGCGACTCTACGGGTGAACGGCGAGGACCAGCAGGTCTCGTTCGCGCCCTACAAGACGCTGCTCGAAGTGCTGCGCGAGGACATGGGCCTGACCGGGACCAAGCACGGCTGCGAGCTCGGGGAGTGCGGGGCGTGCGCGGTGCTGGTGGATGGCGTGCCGGTGCTGTCCTGTCTCGCGCTGGCGATGGAATGCGAGGGGCGCACGATCGAGACGGTGGAGGGACTCGCGCGGGGCGCAGAGCTGCATCCGCTGCAGGCCGCGTTCGCGGACCTCGGCGGCGCACAGTGCGGCTACTGCACGCCCGGCATCCTCATGACGGCAAAAGCGCTGCTCGAAAAGGAGCCGAATCCGAGCCGCGAGCGTATCAAGGAGGCGATTTCCGGGAATCTCTGCCGCTGCACGGGCTACCAGCAGATCTTCGAATCGATCGAGGAAGCCGCGCGCCGCATGCGCGCGGGTTCGGAGAGCGTCGGCCACGGAATCACGCGGAAAGACACGGAAAGAACGGAGGACGGAAAATGATCCTGTCAGTTCTTACTGCCCGGCTTCGCGATTGCTCCGCGTGCTTCCGTGTGCTTCCGTGGTTGCATTGGATTTGCAAGGGACGATGAAGACGAAACCCCGCTTCGACGTCATCGGCAAACCGCGCCGGCGCGTGGACGGACGGGCGAAGGTGACCGGTCTCACCCGCTTCGCCGACGACGTGATGCTGCCGCGTACGGTGCACTGCAAGCTGCTGCGCTCGCCGCATCCGCACGCTGTCATCGAGAGGATAGACACCACCCGCGCTCAGGCGCATCCCGGCGTGCATCTCGTGCTGACCGGCAGGGATTTCCCGATCACCTTCGGTATCCTCCCCGTGACCCAGGACGAGTTTCCGCTGGCGCCCGAGCGGGTGCGCTATGTCGGTGATCCGGTTGCCGCGGTCATCGCCCGGGACGAGCAGACCGCTTTCGAAGCGCTCGCACTGATCGAAGTCGGGTATCGGCCGCTCAAGACGATCTCTACTCCCGAAGAAGCGCTCGCCACGGAGGAGCCGCGCATCCAGAGCTATGGCGAGGAGGGCAACATCCATCGCCTGCAGGCGTTCGAGTTCGGTGACGTGGCGGAGGCGCTCGGGCGGGCGGACCATGTGTTCGAGGATGTTTTCTTCTACGAGGGCAACACACACCTGCCGATCGAGCAGCACGCCGCGGTCGCAGCGGTCGACGGCGAGGGCAAGCTCACGCTCTGGTCTTCGACGCAGGTGCCGCACTACATCCACCGCGCGCTCGCGAAAGCCTTGCAGATACCTCCGGCGCACGTGCGCGTGATCGCCTGTCCGAACGGCGGCGGCTTCGGCGGGAAGTGCGATTTGCACAACCACGAGATCGTCGTAGCGAAAGCGGCGCTCCTCCTCGGGCGGCCGGTCAAGATCTGCCTTACCCGCGAGGAAGTGTTCTACATGCACCGCGGCCGGCATCCGGTGCTGATGAGAATGCGCACCGGCGTCACGAAGGAAGGCAAGATCACGGCAATGCACACGCAGACGCTCCTCGACGGCGGCGCCTACGGCGGCTACGGCGTGGCGAGCACCTTCTACACGGGCGCGCTGCAGACCGTGACCTACGACATTCCGCGCTACAAGTTCGATGCCTGTCGCACGTTCACGAACAAGCCCCCCTGCGGCCCCAAGCGCGGGCACGGCACGCCGCAGCCGCGCTTCGGCCAGGAAGTGCAGCTCGACAAGATCGCCGAGAAGCTCGGCCTGGATCCCGCCGAATTTCGCCTGGGTATCGCCGCGAAGCCCGATACGCTGACCGCGAACTGGTTGAAGATCGGCACGATAGGGCTCGCGGCGTGCATCGGCAAAGTGGTGGAGCGTTCCGACTGGAAGGAGAAGTTCAGACAGCTTCCCACAGGCCGCGGCGTCGGGCTCGCCTGCGGCGCGTATCTGTGCGGTGCGGGACTGCCGATCTATTACAACAAGCTGCCGCAGTCGGGCGTGCAGCTGCTCCTCGATCGCAGCGGGCAGGTAACCGTCTACTGCGGCGCGATCGAGATCGGGCAGGGCTCGGACGATGTGCTGGCCGCGATCGTCGCGGAGGTCCTCGGCATCGACGCCTACGACGTGCGCTGCGTGACCGGCGACACGGGCGTCACGCCCGTCGATCTCGGCTCTTATTCCAGCCGCGTGACCGTGATGATGGGGAACGCCGCCATCCAGGCGGCCGAGCGCGTGCGCGATCTCATTGCGCGCGCGGCCGCGGAGCACATGGAAACGCTGCCGGAAAACGTTGCCTTCGCGCACGGCCGCGTGTTTCGCGCCGACGACCCCGGCAAGCCGATGAGCTTCCGCGAGGCGATCATGCTCGCCGAGGAAAAATTCGGCACGCTCGCAGCGGTGGGCTCGTACTCTCCGCCGCGCGCGCCGGGGCGCTACAAGGGTGCGGGCGTAGGGCCGTCTCCCGCCTATTCCTATACCGCGTGCGTAGTCGAAGCCGAGGTGGACCGGGCGACGGGCTGGATCAGCGTGCCGAAAGTGTGGATCGCGCACGACATAGGCCGGGCGATCAACCCGGTCAATGCGCGGGGGCAGGTCGAGGGGAGCGTCTACATGGCGCTGGGGGAAGCGTTGATGGAGGAGCAGGCGTTCCGGCGCCTGCCGCCCAGGCTGTCGGGGGCGCTCGTGCACAAGATTCCGTCGATGCTCGAGTACAAGAGCCTCACCGCGCTCGACATGCCGGAAGTCGTCACCGATCTCATCGAAGATCCTGATCCGAACTGCCCGTTCGGCGCAAAGGAAGTCGGACAGGGACCGCTGCTTCCCGTGATGCCGGCGGTCGCGAACGCGGTATACGACGCCATCGGGGCGCGTATCGACGAGCTGCCGATCACGCCGGACAAGGTGCTCGCGGCGCTTGAAAAGAAGGCGAAGGGCGGCATCGCGCGGGTCGGCCCGGTAGCGTTTCCCGACGTGCCGTACCCCGAGCCCATGCTCGTGCCGCCGCCATGGGAAGGCGGCGACGGCA
This sequence comes from Burkholderiales bacterium, assembly GCA_035259205.1. Taxonomy (GTDB): domain Bacteria; phylum Pseudomonadota; class Gammaproteobacteria; order Burkholderiales; family SG8-41; genus SG8-41. Next base: position 13,851 of record DATFWO010000243.1, read on the forward strand.
ACTCGATCAACCATCCGCCCAGGACGCCGGCGCGGAAACCGGAAAAGGCCCTGGGCTCATGATGCGGCTGCCGTGGTTCGGTTACCGCTCGCCGAAAACGATAGACGAGGCGGCGGCGATACTCGCAGCCGAGGGCCCTCAAGCGATGCTGCTGGCCGGGGGCACCGATCTGCTTCCCAACATGAAGCGCCGCCACCAGACGCCCGCGACGCTGGTTTCGCTGCGCCAGGTTCAGGCGCTGAAGAACGTCGCGAATGGCGCGGGAATGACCCTGGGCGCTGGGCTCACGCTGAACGAAATCGTCGCCGACGCCAGGGTGCGGGAGCGCTACACGGGGCTTTATCAGGCCGCCGCGCAGGTCGCCACCGTGCATCTGCGCAACATGGGCACGCTCGGCGGCAATCTTTGTCTCGACACGCGCTGCAACTACTACAACCAGAGCTACGAGTGGCGCAAGGCGATCGACTTCTGCCTGAAGAAGGACGGCGCGATCTGCTGGGTTGCCACCGCCAGCAAGCGCTGCGTAGCGACTTCCTCCACCGACTGCGCGCCCGCGCTGATTGCGCTCGGCGCGGTTGTACGGCTCGTTTCGGCGCGGGGCGAGCGCGACGTGGCGCTCGCCGATCTCTACCGGAACGACGGCATAGCCTACCTCGCGCGCCGGGCCGACGAAATTTTGACCGAAGTGAGGCTGCCCGCAGCCGCCGGCTGGAAGAGCGCCTACTGGAAGCTGCGCCGCCGCGGGGCATTCGACTTCCCGGTGCTGGGTGTCGCCGCGGCCGTGAGAGCCGCTCCCGACGGCACGGTGGAGGAAGCGCGCATCGCGCTTGGCGCGGTTTCCTCCCGCCCGTTCGCGACCAGGGCAGGCGAGCTGCTCGTCGGGAAGAGGCTCACGGACGATGCCATTGCCGAAGCTGCGAGAAAAGCCGCCGCCGTTGCAAAGCCCATGGATAACGCCGACTTCGACACGTACTGGCGCAAGGACGTCGTCGCCGAATTCACCGGCTACGCGTTGCGCGAAATCCGCGGCGACGACGTAAGCGCGACGCGCCTGCGTATCGCGCGGCACGCGCTTTGACATGAAAGTGTGACGCGCGACTCGTGACGCGTAACTCGAGCCCATGGTATTGCTCAGCACAGCCGATCATTCGGTCAGCCCGCCCGATGTCAGCATACCGCGCAGCTACAACGCCGCGTACGATCTGATCGAGCGCAACGTCGCGGCCGGCCGCGCGGGCAAGCTCGCCTATGTCGATGACTCGGGGCGGTACACCTACGCCGATCTCGGGCAGCGCGTGAGCCGTTTCGGCTCGGCGCTGCGGGCGCTCGGCCTGGAAATGGAGCACCGGGTCGCACTCGCGCTCACCGATACGATCGACTTTCCGGTGGCATTCCTCGGCGCGATCAAGGCGGGAATCGTGCCCATCCCGCTGAACACGCTCCTTACACCGAGCGACTATGAGCACATGCTCTCGGACAGCCGCTCGCGGGCGCTCGTCGTGTCGGGACATCTGCTGAAGCATTTCGTCCCCCTCATCGGGAAGCTGCCTTTCCTGAAGCACGTTATCGTTTCCGGCGGCGAGCCCGCCGGACACATCGCTTTCGGCGATGTGCTCGCGAGGGGTTCGCCCGATTTCCCGCCCGCGCCAACGACTGCGGACGATGCGTGCTTCTGGCTGTATTCCTCCGGCTCGACCGGGGCGCCGAAGGCCGCAGTGCACGTGCACTCCAGCATGGTTCTCACCGCCGAGCTCTTCGGGAAGAGCGTGCTCGGCATCCGGGAGAGCGACGTCGTGTTTTCCGCGCCCAAGCTCTTCTTCGCCTACGGCCTGGGCAACTCCATTTCCTTTCCGCTCGCAACCGGTGCTACGGCGATGCTGATGTCGGAACGGTCCACGCCATCTTCGATATTCCGCCGCCTCACTCGGAGCAAGCCCACGATCTTCTACGGCGTGCCCACGCTCTATGCGTCCCTGCTCGCCAGCCCCGAGTTTCCCCAGCGCGAAAGTCTTGCGCTGCGCCTGTGCATCTCGGCGGGCGAGGCGCTGCCGCCGCACCTCGCGCGGGCCTGGAAGGAGAAAACCGGCCTGGAGATCCTCGACGGCCTGGGCTCGACCGAAATGCTGCAGACATTCCTCTCCAACCGCCCCGACGACGTGCGTTACGGCACGACCGGCAAGGCGGTGCCGGGGTACGACCTCCGCCTCGTGGACGAGCGCGGCAATCCCGTGGGGAAGGGCGAGCTGGGCGACTTGCAGGTGCGGGGACCGAGCAGCGCGATGTGCTACTGGAACAACCGCGAGCGCAGCCGCGGCACGTTCGTCGGCGAATGGACTCGCACCGCCGACAAGTACATGCAGGACGAGGACGGCTACTTCGTATACGGCGGACGCAGCGACGACCTGCTGAAAGTATCCGGCATGTACGTCTCGCCGTTCGAAGTGGAGGCCGCGCTCGTATCGCACGAAGGGGTGCTGGAGGCCGCCGTTGTGGGCCATGAGGACGAGAATCGGCTGACCAAGCCCAAGGCGTATGTCGTCCTGAAGCCGGGACTGGCGGCCAGCGGGGACCTCAAGGCGGCGCTGCAGCAGCACGTTAAAGAGCGGCTCGCTCCCTACAAGTACCCGCGCTGGATAGAGTTTCTGGACGAGCTGCCGAAAACGGCTACGGGAAAGATACAGCGCTTCAAACTGAGGGCGTAGAATCGATGATCGGTGGTGGGTGAGCGGCAAGCGCTAATGCTTGCTGTTCCACTCGGGAGCAAAGGCGTCTTGAACTTCGAACCCGGCAGCCGTCTGACGCGATCTTGCCGTTACAGCCTGCTCGCTTGCGCGTTCTGCTGTGCCGTTCCGGTGCTCCTGTCGCCGGGCATCGCCGCGGCGCAGGCGTATCCCGCCAAGCCGATACGCTTCGTGCTCGCGTTCGGTGCGCCGGGCGGAGCACCCGACACCATCGCGCGGTCGATCGGGCCCAAGCTCACGGATGCCTGGGGCCACCAGGTCATAGTCGATCCCCGAACCGGCGCCGGCGGAACCATTGCAACCGAGATCGTCGCGAAGGCGCCGCCGGACGGTTACACGATGCTGCTAGCGAGCCCCAGCCATGCGATCAACAGCGCGCTCTACTCCAGGCTGCCCTACGATCCGGTCGCCGATTTTGCGCCGGTCACGCTCGTTGCCGACGTTCCCAATATCGTCGTCGTTCACCCTTCGGTCCCGGCCCGATCGGTCAGGCAGTTGATCGCGCTCGCCAAGGCCAGGCCGGGCGCGCTGCTTTACGGCTCGGCGGGCAGCGGCTCCTCCCAGCACCTGGCCGGAGAGCTGTTCCAGAAGATGGCGGGCGTAAGGATGGTGCACGTTCCATACAAGGGTGGCGGCGCCGTCGTGATCGATCTGATAGCGGGCCAGCTCCAGCTTACGTTCGGCTCGACGACGTCGCTCCCGGGTATACGCTCGGGCAGGCTCGTTGCATTGGCGGTCACGACGGCGAAGCGCGTGGGCGTCTTGCCGGACCTGCCGACGGTTGCGGAGGCGGGCCTGCCGGGGTACGAAGCTGCGGCGTGGTATGCCGTGTTCGCGCCCGCGCGCACGCCGCGGTCCATCATCGAGAAGGTTCAGACGGAGATCGCGCGCGCGATGAGGCTTCCGGATGTGCGCGAGCGGCTGGGCCCGCAATTGATAGAGCCCGTAGGCTCGTCGCCGTCCGAGCTTGGCGCGTTCCTGCGGCAGGAGATTGCGAAGTGGGGCGCGATCGTGCGGGAGTCCGGAGCGAAGGCCGACTGAGAGCTGACTTGTGACCGGTGACTCGTGACCAGCCGTGAGCGTCCAGCGCCCTTTCTTGCGGCACTCGTGCTGGTGCCGCTGATCTGCTGCGCACCGGCGCCGGGCGGGGCGCAGCAGCCGCCGGCGGCCGAGCCGTACCCGGTCAAGTCCATCCGCGTCATCGTCGCGTCTTCCCCGGGCACGGCAAGCGACTTCTTCGCCCGCGTCCTGGCGCAGGAGCTTGCCGCTCGTTACGGCCAGAACGTCGTCATCGACAACCGCACGGGAGCAGGGGGACTGATCGGAAATGCGATCGTGTCCAAAGCCAGTGCCGATGGGCACACGCTGGGGATGGTGGACGTGACGCGCATCATCACCGAGCTGATGCGCGACCAGCCGCCGTATCGCGCCCTTGCCGACGTGGTGGGCGTCGCACACGTCGCTTCCATTACCAACGTGCTGGTGGCGACGCATGCGATTCCGGTCCGCACCGCGCCGGAACTGGTTGCCTATGCGCGCGCGCGTCCCGGGGCGCTAAATTTTGCCTCTCTCGGTATCGGCTCGGCGTCGCACCTTGCCGGCGAGGTATTCACGCGCGCGGTTGGAATCGAGGCGGTGCACGTGCCGTATCGGAATCTGTCCGACTCCTTCATCGAGATGCTGCTCGGCCGCGTGCACTACGCCGTCTACACGCTGCCATCGGTCCTGGCGGCGGTGAGCGACGGCAGGTTGCGCGCACTCGCCGTGATGACCCCGCAACGCAGCCCAGCGTTGCCGACGGTACCGGCCATCGCTGAAGTCGGCCTGCCCGAGGCGCAATTCGACAGCTGGTCGGGCATCGTCGCCCCCAAAGGCACGCCGCGGCGCATAGTGGAGCAGCTCCACGGGGACATCGTGCGGGGGCTGCGCAAGCCCGAGCTGCGCGAGTTGTTCGCGCGCAGGGGCGCCGAATCGACCCCGGACAGCACGCCGGACGGCTTCATGCGGCTGATGCAGGTCGAATACTTGCGCTATCAGTCGCTCATCCGCGACGGCGACATCAAGCCTCAGTGACCTGTCACCCGCGGCCTCGACCGCGAACGAGTTCGCCGCAAATGAGTGCGCTTCGCTCAGGCACTGTTGAGGGTCAGGCGTCCGGGCAGGGTGGGCAGCTCGCGCTTGGGCGGTAACGCCTGGTCCCGAGGTTGTTCCGGGAGGAACCGGGGTAATTTCCGGGTGCCGGGAAATGATGCTGCTGATCCCGTGAATATTTCACGGATCCCAGATGGAGAGACCAGTCAGCCCCGGAAACCCATGACCGGTCGAGGAGTGATCTTGTGATCGGAAATGTAGCCGGAATTCCTGCCCTCAAGATGACGACGCGCTGGTTGCAGCGCGTGCCCCTCGAGAACGGTCTGACCAGGCCGTCCAAACCCAGGCTGCTCGCGGGCGGCCTTGTCCGACCGATTGCGCACGCGCGTTGCTCGCTCGGCCGGCGGGCTATGTGGCGGATGCACTTCGGGCCGGTGAACGACGGGCTCGGCCACGTCGATGCCGGCGAACTGCTGAAGAGACATGTCGGCAGGCTCCATTCGGGCGGAAGCACCGGAGAGTATCGGGGATAACACTCCCGTGGCTGCCATGCTGTGGTGTATAGCCCCGATTGCGAGGCCTGTCAGCACTGTCCCGATCAGCGCGGTTTTGCCACTCAGCATCCCGAGGAAATGCACGAACCCGATACCTGCACCCATCGAGAAGGTACGCGTAACCGCCCAGAGCTGAGCGGGGTGTCCGGGCATAGCGGTGATGCTAGGCGTGTGGCCCATTGCCGCGCATGACGAGAAAAGCGCCGATGCAATGGAGAGCAGCACCGTCCAATAACTGTAGAAACCCGTCATGGCTCACCCCCCGCAAGCGGACAAGTCGGCTCGAATGGTAGCGCGCGGTATAAGCGGGTCTAATCGGGAGGACCCCTAGAAACTCACGGGGAAAACCCTAAGGCTTCGGGTGATCGGGAGCGGTCGTGAAATTGTTCTCGCTTGCGACTTCAATGGAACTATCATCTGCACAACGCTGGAGGAGGAACGATGTTGAGCGCATCACCGAAAACCATCCGCAGGCGCTTCCTGATCACGCTCGCCGCGGCTGCGGTAGCGCCGTTGCGCGCAGTCGCGCAGGGTTTGTCGAAACGGCCGGTGCGCATCGTCGTGCCCTACACGCCGGGAACCGGACCCGATATCGTCGCGCGGCTGCTC
>DATFWO010000244.1:0-3126 GCA_035259205.1 Burkholderiales bacterium
TGCGCTTCGTTGCCGAGGAAGCCGAGCTGGGCGAGAAGCGGGAGGCGATACTCGCTGTGGCGATACCCGAACGGCCCGGCAGCTTCCGGGAGTTCTGTGCTCTCGTCGGCGCGCGCAACATTACCGAATTCAACTATCGCTACGCCGACCCCACGGAGGCGCAGGTCTTCGTCGGCGTGCAGGTGCAGGACCGCAACGAGACCCGCCGGCTGGTCCGGGCGCTGCGCCGGCGGGGCTTGAAGACTCTCGATTTTACGGACAACGAGCTCGCCAAGCTGCACATCCGGCATACGGTGGGCGGGCATGCTCCCGTGACCGATGAAATCCTCTATCGCTTCGAGTTTCCCGAGCGGCCCGGCGCCCTCATGAAGTTTCTGACTGCAATGAGCCGGGGCTGGAATATCAGCCTGTTCCATTATCGCAACCACGGTGCGGACTACGGGCGGGTTCTCGTGGGCATGCAGGTTCCGCCGCGGGACAAGCGCAAATTCCGCTCGTTTCTCTCCCGGGTCGGCTATCCCTGCTGGGAAGAATCCCGCAATCCCGCCTATCGGCTGTTTCTTGCCTAGACGGCAAGAATAGAACCTATTTCATATATATGCGCGTGATGCGTTGTGGCCAGGACGGACCGGATGCAAGGCGCCCGAGGCAGGCCATATGTCGATATGGTCAAGGAGGGTAACGCAGCAGCCGACCGTCCTGGCCGCAACCCGAGTGGGACGGGGCGCTGTGGGCGCATCTCTTTGTCGGGAGCCCTTGCAATATCGACATATTGCTTCGGGCTCTCCTCCTCGACCTGCATCCCACATCACCTCCGTCGCACACGTGCCTATATATGAAATAGGTTCTAGTAAAGAGCCGCCACGGTTCGGCGGCTCGTCGCTATCTCAGCTCTGGGGTCAACAAACTGCGGTGTTGTGCGTTATTTAACTGCGATTTCCGGCAAATCCGGCTAAAATTCAGTCTGCCAGGCCATAAAGCTCGTGTGGGAAATGGGAAAGTTGTGGGGGGTGTTGTTTCTTTTGGTTTTTCCGCTCGCTGCGCCGGCAGCGAGTGTGGACGATGATTTCCTTGCGGCCCGCGACGCCTATCGCACCGGTCAAGCCACTAAGCTCGAAGGCTACGCCAAACGGCTAAAGGGTTACATCCTCGAGCCTTACGTCGTGTACTGGCAGTTGAACCTGCGGCTCGATCAGCTCTCGCCCAGCGACGCGCGAGCCTTCATGGCCACCTATCGCGATACGCCGCTTGCCGAACGGCTGCGCAGCGACTGGGTCAGGCTACTCGGCAGAAATCAGCAATGGGACCTCTTCGAAGAGGAATTGCCACGGGTCTCAGGCGACGATCTGGAGCTCACCTGCTACTCACTGCAATCGCGCATGCGGCTCAATCCCGCCGAAACCCTGCGTGAGGTACGGCCGCTCTGGTTCGTCGGCAAGGATGTGCCGGAGAACTGCGTGCCGCTCTTCAACGCGCTCGTGGCGAACGGCCTGCTTTCCACCGATGACCTGTGGACCCGCATGCGACTCGGCCTGGAATCCGGGCAGCTCGGTATCGTGCGTCGCGTCGTGCCATACCTGCCCGCTGCGCAGGCGCCCGATCTCAAAGTGCTCGAAAGCATTTCGACCAATCCCGCCGGCTATCTCGAACAGAAGAGCTTGAACTACAAGCTACGGGCCGGGCGCGAGACCGTGATGTTCGCCGTGCATCGCCTGGCACGCACCTCACCGCAGCAGGCGGCGCGCCACTGGACGAAGCTGGAGGAGAATTTCCCGGCTGACGACCGCGCGTACGTATGGGGCTTGATCGCGTATATCGGGGCGATGCGCCACGATCCTGACGCACTTGCCTGGTATGGCCGTGCCGGAGATATGTCCGATGTGCAGCTGGCGTGGAAGGTGCGGGCCGCGCTGCGGGCAGGGGACTGGAAGGAAGTACTGGCGGCGATCGATTCAATGACCCAGTCGGAAGGCGCTGACCCTGGGTGGCGTTACTGGAAAGCGCGGGCGCTGAAGGCCCTGGGCCGTGGCGCCGAGGGCGAGGAGCTGTTGAAGCCGCTCGCGACCGAGTTCAATTTCTACGGCCAGCTTGCGCTCGAGGAATTGGGTGGCAAAACCGCCCTTCCGACGTCGACGTTCAAGCCGACACCGGAGGATGCGCGGGCGATGAGCCAGCTGCCGGGGATACGGCGTGCTCTGGAGCTATATCGCCTGGGGTTGCGCGCGGAAGCGAACCGGGAGTGGCTGTGGACCATACGCGGCTTCGACGACAGGCAGCTGCTGACCGCGGCCGAAATCGCTCGTCGCTATGAACTCTACGATCGAACGATCAACACCGCCGACCGCACCGTAGAGGAGCACGACTTCAGCCTGCGTTATCTCGCACCGTATCGGGACGTGCTCAAGCAACAGGTTGCCCAGATGGATCTGGACGAGGCCTGGGTTTACGGGTTGATCCGGCAGGAGAGCCGTTTCATTTCGGACGCAAAGTCGCGTGCAGGCGCGGGCGGACTGATGCAGCTGATGCCGGGGACGGCACAATGGGTGGCGAAGAAGCTCGGCTGGAAGGATTGGCGCTGGTCGCGCGTCACCGAGGTGGATGCCAACGTCAGCCTGGGCACCTACTATCTGAAGCACGTGCTCGACGCGCTCGACGGTCAACCCGTGCTCGCTTCCGCAGCCTATAACGCGGGCCCGGGGCGCGCGCGCGCCTGGCGGCCGGGTACGGCGATTGAAGGCGCGATCTATGCCGAAACCATCCCGTTCAACGAAACCCGCGACTACGTGAAAAAGGTGATGGCGAACGCCACCTACTACGCCTATACCTTCGGACAACCGCAGCTGCAATCGCTCAAGCAACGCCTAAGCACCATAGGTCCCCGTTCGCGCGACAAGGAACAGTCGCTCGGCGACACTCCCTGAGCCCCCGTTCCGATCGACCGCCTCACTTTGCAGGCGGGCGTTGCCCGAGGTGTCGAGCGGGTCGAAGCCGCGGGGACAGGGCTAATTCAAATCTCTATCGAAAAAATCCTGCTGCTTTTTATCGCGGGCTCGGCGGGCGCCAGCTCCAGGCGGGGTTTCTTTCCCTGATCGGACTCTTCATCGCCCCGTAGCCCACCGCTCATCG
>DATFWO010000245.1:0-4819 GCA_035259205.1 Burkholderiales bacterium
GTCCAGTGGTGCGCGACCGGCACCGGCCGCGCCGACGAGCGCAGCGCGGGCGGGGTCGTGGTGACTATTTCACCCAATCTTGCGTCCATCCACTATCACCTGACGGGGCGCGCGTTCCGACAGCCGGGAGAAGAGAAAGAAATGACCGCGCGCGAGCGCCAGGACATGGATGTCCTGGGCATTACCGCGGAACGCACCGATCGCATTCTGGTCTCGCAGCGCAGCGCGATGATCGAGGCCTGGGTGATCGTCAACAAGAGCGCATCCGGCTTTCTCGGCATGTGCCGGGATCCGAGCGCGTCGACCCACATCAGCCACAACCAGCTGCTGGGCTTGATGAACCCGACGAACAAGCAGATGTATCTCGGTACGGTGCAGCGTCTGATCGTGGACGATGCGGGCGGCATCTGGGTCGGTCTGCGCCTGATTTCCGGCACCACCCAGGGGGCTGCGGTACGCAATGCCGCCGCGCGCGGCCCCGAAAGCGTCAAGTACGAACGCGCGCTGCTGGTGCCCGAGGACGTCGCGCGCAAGGTCCCCGCGAGCGTCCTGCTGATGCCCGGGTGGTACGCCGGGAACCGCATGCTCGACCTGCACGTGGACAGGCCGCAGAAAATCAAGCTCCTCGCCTTGCTCGACGAAGGGCCGAATTTCGAGCGTGCAAGCTACACTGCAGGCTGACGGCGCCGGCCGGAAGCGGCTCGTTCAAAGTCGCCTTACGGAGTCCGGCCGTTGAACGCGGAACTGGAAACATTTTTCTCGCCCGACTACAGCGCCGCACGAGGGCGATTCCGCGCTGCCGCGCGCTCCGCCGGCGCACGGCTCGACGCGCTCGAGCTGGAAGCGCGCGGACCGACCGGAGAGCCGCTTGCAATAGACATCGGGTGGCTCGGCGCGGCCGACGCCACGCGGCTGGTATTGCATACGAGCGGCATGCACGGCGTCGAGGCCTACGCCGGCGCGGCGATCCAGCTCGCCGCGCTAGCCGGTTTCGGCGTGCCGCCCGCCGGCTGCGCGCTCGCCCTGGTGCACGTGATGAATCCTTATGGCATGGCCTGGCACAGGCGGGTGAACGAGAACAACGTCGATCTCAACCGGAATTTTCTCAAGCCGGGCGAGCCGTGGTCGGGCGTACACCCGCTGTATGCCAGGATTGATCGGGTCCTCAACCCGGCCTCACCGCCGGGTTTCGATCTGTTTCCGCTTGTAGCCGGCGCACTGATCCTGCGCCATGGTTTCGAGCCGCTGCAGCAGGCGCTGGCGGAAGGGCAGTACCGCTACCCCCGAGGTCTCTTCTACGGCGGAGCGGAAATGCAGCCCGGTCCGCGGCGCTATCTCGACTGGTTGCGGGAATGCTGTGGGCGGGCGCGGTATGTGTTTGCGCTCGACGTGCATACCGGGCTCGGCCGGTGGTGGGAACAGACCGTGATCCTCGAGCCGGGAGTCGGGGTCACGGCGCCTGCCACGCTCACTCAGGCGCTGCAGAGCCCGCTGACCGACCCCACGCAGGGGGGAAGTACCGTTTACGTCTCGCGCGGGAGCATGGGGGCTCGTCTGCCGCAAGCGCTGCCCGACGCTGCAGTCGACTTCGTGGCCCAAGAATTCGGCACGTATCCCCCTTTCAGGGTGCTGCGCGCGCTGCGTCAGGAAAATCGCTGGCACCAGTACGGCCGGGCAACGCCTGACCACCGGTCCAAACTCGCACTGCTGGAAGCGTTTTGCCCCGATTCGACCGCCTGGCGCAGGCGGGTCGTCGAGCGGGGGACGCGGCTGCTGCGCGCCGTATGCGATTGGACGTTCAAAGAGGCGGCAAGGGGGAGCAGTAGGCAATGAGCGGGACGGGTACGTGAAATCCGCTCACTACCGGCCGCTTTCCGCTTACCATTATGTTCATGACATGCGAGCTTTGCGAGCAGACCGGCGGCGAGGTGCTGTGGCGTGACGCACGGTGCCGCGTGGTTTACGTGGACGAGCCCGGCTATGTGGGCTACTGTCGCGTGATCTGGAATGCCCACATCAGCGAGATGACCGAGCTTGCGGAGACCGACCGCCGGCATTGCATGCGCATCGTTCTCGCGGTCGAAGCCACGCTGCGGGAATTGCTGGCTCCCGACAAGATCAACCTGGCGAGCCTGGGGAACGTCACGCCTCATCTGCACTGGCACGTGGTGCCCCGCTTTCGCGATGACCCGCACTTTCCCAACGCCGTCTGGGGTCCCCCGCTGCGGGCGGCGCGCGGCACGGGGGCGGAAAGGCCCGTGGCGGGCTTGAAAAGCGCGCTCGCCGCATGGCTCGGCCCAACATCGCCTGAACCGTGAGGGCCGTGAAGTATTCCCGCGGCACGGGTCTTTTAGGTGCAGAGTGAACTAGTTCATTTACCCCACTGTCTCGTTGGGATATTCTTCTCTGCGAGCGGTGCGTTTAAGGGGTCGTGGCCGGGACTGCCTCGAAGAAGGCGGGAGGGTTGCGGCAGTCAATTGCGCAGGGCCAGCGCCATCGTTTCCGGGGGTAAGTCCAGGGCCCGCGCGGCGGACATCGAGGAACTTCGAGATGAGCCTACAGCCGCTTACGACGCCTCACGCGCCGTTGCAATTCGCCGACGTTGCCAGCTGCCAGCAATGGATCCAGCAGCTGACCCTTACCAACGTCCAGCTTACACAGCCACTGCTGACGAGCCAGGTCCAGAGCCTTGGCGCCGCGCAGCTACCGCCCACGGAGCGGCTGAAGATCCTCGAAGCCTTTCGGGAGGCGGTGAACTTCGTTCAGGCCGAATCGGCCAAGCGTTACGCCGGCAAGGCCCTGCCCCTCGACCCGAACGAGTCGACGGTCTGGAACAACGTGATCGCCTTGTGGCAGGAAGTAAGCCAGAACTACCAGCTGTGCATGAAGGCCTACCGGGAGGGGGACCTTGCGATCGCGCCGCATGCGGCGCTGGTAACGATGCGCTGCATGAGCCTGCTCGGCCACATCATGGCCGAGTACTATCGCAGTTATCGTCAGCCCCCAGGCATGATGTGGCGGTCCCTGCACGAGCTGTACTCGTTCGCCGAACAGCACGGTTACGCGCGGATCCGCGTTCATGACACCTTCACGCGGCGCGCTCCGGACTCGAGCTGCGCGGAATGCTATGTACAGGCGGTACTCGCGTGCCTCGCCAATCCGTTCTCCCTCTCGGTGCGGCAGATGGATCTCGTCGAACGCTGGCTCAAGCAATGGGCGACGCTGGTCGGGCTCTCCGTGCAGGCCCCGCCGTCGAGCGCGATTCCACCGCTGGCCGTCGATCTCGGTGGAGCGCAGGGAGCGGTCCTTGCGACCGATCTGCAGCCGCGCCCGGCCGTGCGCTATCTCGAACTGGAGCAGCTCTCCAAGACGCTGCGCCAGACCATCAATTTCCTGAAGCAGGGGCAGACGCCGGCCCAGCTCGGACTGGGAGAGGACGCCCGGCAGCCCGGATGCGAGAACCTCCTGATGCTCCTCTACGTACAGTGGTGCCGCGCCGGTACCGCGCGTGCCGAGGAACGTTCCAGGAGTGAAGAGCCGGTCGAGGTCTGTCTGGGCGTGAATGCCGTGCACGCCCACATCGGCGGGGGGCAGGGCCCCAAGGGCGAGCTTACGTCGCGCGAAAAGCAGAATCTCACCACCTACGGGTACATCGTGCGCAGCAACCAGGAAGGAGCCGCGAACGAACAGCTGCCCGCACTGGAACAATGGCATATCGTCAACTACAGCAGCTCCGGCTTCCTGTGCATACAGCGGCATCCGAACGGAAAGGCCCGCGTCAGCCACAACCAGCTGCTCGGCGTGCGTCGCCCGGGCGGCGGGCAGTTTCGCCTGGGCATGGTGCAGTGGCTGAGAATCGACGACGAGGGCAATCTGAATTCCGGGGTGAGGCTGTTTCCGGGCACGCCGCAGGCCATTTCGGTGCGGCCGTCCAACTTCAACCCGGTGGGTGCGAGCCATTATGAGCACGCACTGCTGGTGCCGGAGGTGCCGGCCCCCAGCACGCCCGCTACCTTGATCCTGCCCTCGGGCTGGTTCCAGAGCGGGCGCTTCGTGGAGGTCTTCTCCGAGCGCAAGCAGGTTGCAAAGCTGCTCAACCTGCTCGAAAAAGGCAGCGACTTCGATCGCGGAACGATCGTTATTGTCTAGTGTGCTGAGCCGTCAGGCGCTGCGCGCGATCGGCTCGCGCTTGTCCCGCGCTACCAGACGCTCGTCGGGGAAAACCGCGCTGAAGGTGCTGCCGCGTCCAGGCTCGCTCGTGATCTCGAGCCGCCCCTGATGGCGGTTGAGTACGTGCTTGACGATGGCCAGACCGAGACCGGTGCCGCCGGTTTCACGCGACCGGCTGCGATCCACGCGGTAAAAGCGCTCGGTCAGCCGCGGTATGTGATGCGGCGCGATCCCGATACCCGTGTCGCGCACGCTGAACACTGCTTCCGCGCCGCGGCGCCGCCAGCCGATCGTGACTTCCCCCCGTTCCGGCGTGTAGCGGATGGCGTTGCTGACCAGGTTGCCGAGCGCGCTCCGCAGCTCTTCTTCGGCGGCGATGAGCCAGTCGTCACAGTCAAGATCGAGCAGTATGTGGTGCCGGCCCGCGGACAAGGCGAGCGCATCGTGATAGAGCGTCCGCGCGAGATTCGGCACGTCGATTTCCTCCTCGCGCACGGGATTGTGCGAGCTCTCGAGCCGCGACAGCGTGAGCAGATCCTCCACCAGCCGTTGCATTCTGCGCGCCTGCTCGCTCATCAGCGGCAGTGAACGGCGCAGCAATTCGCCATCCGCGGCGCCCGCTTCCGAGATCGTCTCCAGGAACCCGCAA
>DATFWO010000246.1:0-19493 GCA_035259205.1 Burkholderiales bacterium
TGCCGTCCGCTTCATTGGGCGGCGGTTTCTCCGCATCGAGCACGCTGAACAGCGTCGGCTCGTACAAAGCGAGTGCCCGTACGCGCTGCGGCCGGTCGATGGCCGCGATCAGCGCAACCGCCGCGCCGTACGAGTGCCCGACCAGGATGACGGGCTCGCCCGCGCGCGCGAAGACCGGCTCGAGCAATGCGACCTCGTCGCGCAGCGCGACCCGCCGATCCGCGGGCCACGCGGGACTCCTTCCGTGGCCGTAAGAATCGGCCGCCAGCACGTGGAACTTCGGCGCGAGGCGCTCCATCAGAGTCCGCCACTGCGAAGAGCTGCTCGCATTCGCGTGCAGACACACGATTCCGGGACCGGAGCCGGCCTCGCGGAAGAACGGTACGGAAGATTGCATTCAGATGCCTGACGAACACGATGGGGCTAATTGTTCACAGTGAACCGCGTGCTCCGCTCTCGCTCGCATCGGAATCGACCTCACGGTTGGACTCATTGCAGTACCGCGTCAAGAGCTGAGGTAGCCCACAACTTTACCCATGAAATCGTCAGGGGTCTCGACGCGTTAGCTGGGACGCGTTATCTGCGACGCATCATCTGCGACGCATCACCTGAGACGGGTTATCTGCGACCTGTATCTGCAACGCGTTATCAGCGGCGCGAGTGATCCACGAACCCGTCGCGATTCGGCATCTTCACCTGCGGCAAGGTCTGCGCGTTCATTACCGCGTTCTCCGCGATGATGCCGTTCAGGTACAGCAAGTACGCCGTCACCGAATATACCTCGTCGTTGCTGAGCGACAGCGGCTTCGTCGCCGGCATGGCGCGCCGCGTGTAGTCGAAGAGCGTCGTCGCGTACGGCCAGTAGCTCCCGACCGTGCGCACCGGATTGTCGGTCGCGAGCGAGCCGACGCCGCCGACCAGCGCGTCGGCGGGCTTGCCCGCGCCTTTAGGTCCGTGGCACGCCTGGCACTGCGCGACGTACACGGCTTCGCCTTGCTTCACGGTTCCGCTCCCCGCCGGCAGCCCGGCACCGCTCGGCGGGATGCTGATATCCCAGGCGGCGATTTCCTGCTGCGTTGTGGACCGCCCAAGGTTGGGTCCGACGGTCGGCGCCGGCGATCCAGGGTCACTGGTGGCGCAGGCCGCCAGGACGGCCGCGGCGAGCCCTGCGTAGACGCACCTAGGCGTAAACATTGGTCACGCTCCCGTCGGCGGCGATCTCCCAGGTCTGGATCGCGTTGTTGTGGTAGCGCTGCTGCGGCATGAACTGGGCGAGCCACGCCGCCCGCGCCGGCTGCACGTTTCCTTTCTCGTCCACCGCCCTGCTCTGCAGCACGGCGCGCGTTCCGTTCCACTCCCACGGCAGGCGAAAGCGCGTCGCGCTCTTCGAGTAGACCGGTCCCTGCAGCGCGGCCTCCTTCCAGGTTGTCCCGCCGTCCACGGAAACCTCCACCCTGCTGATGCGGCCGGCGCCCGACCATGCGAGACCGGAGATCTCGTGCCAGCCTGAGCCCGGCATCCTCATGCCGCCGGAAGGACGCGTGATGAGCGACTTCACGCCCATCTCGAACGTGAACTGGAGCGCCTTGCCGCCCGGAACCGGATCCGTGTACTTGGAGGTCTCGTCCTTGGTGTGCGTCGGTCCCTGCGTGATCTTGATGCGCCGCAGCCACTTGACGCTCATGTTGCCTTCCCAACCCGGCAGCAGCAGCCGCACGGGATAGCCCTGCTCTGGGCGCAGACGCTCGCCGTTCTGGTAGAGCGCAATCATCGCGTCGTCGAACGCCTTGGCAAGGGGCACGCTGCGGCTCATGGCCACCGCATCCGCGCCCTCGGCCAGCAGCCAGTCGGCGCCGGGCTCGACGCCCGCTTCGTTCAGCAGGAGCGCAAGCGGCACGCCGGTCCACTCGGTGCAGCTCAACAACCCGTGGATCACGCCGGCCGAAGTCTGGGGGGGTTTAGGGCTGAGCGAGTTGGCACCGCTATTGCCCGAGCATTCGAGGAAATGAACCCGCGACATCATCGGATAGCGCGCGAGATCCTCCATCTTGAAGATGAGGGGCCTCCGCACCAGGCCGTGAATCATCAACCGGTGCTGAGCCGGATCGATGTCCGGCACCCCGTTGTGATGCCGCTCGAAGTGCAGTCCGGCGGGAGTGATGGTGCCTTCGAGCGCGTGCAAAGGCGTGCGTGAAGTGCCCACCCCGGGCGCGATGGTGGGATAGCCTGGCGTCAGCGCGCGTACCACCTTGTCTTCGTACTTCGCGGGCTGGCCGTAGCCCCGCATGGGCGCCCCCATGGTCTGCATCCAGGGCGGGGCGGGCGCGATCTCTTGCGCCGCCTGCGCCGTTCTTGCGGTGAGCGCCGTTACGCTCGCGCCGGCGATGCCGGCGCTGCGCGCGAGAAAACTGCGTCTCGACTTCCTGCGGGTATCCTCGGAAGACGCGCGCACGGCCTGGGTGCGCGAAGACTGGTTCTTACGGCTCATATACCCTCCCCGGCTCAAGCAGCCGCCAGACAAAGTCGGCCATGGGCACGCTCGGGCGGCAGGAACGCGCGAACCCCGAAGCTCAACCGACTTGTACTGTCGCATGATCAGCCCTCACCGGGACATTGTCATGCGTTGAAAATCATATCCCAGCGGCTCGTGGTCCGTCACTTGCGCTGGTTTCACAGTGTGGGCGCTGGTCACCGCCTGCGCTTCGCGCTACATTGGCTTCCCCGGCCCAAGGCTTGGCGCCGCCCCGTCTACCCATTTCCAAAATGAGGACATCCCATGCTCTACGAGATCAGGACCTACCACATCAAGCCGCAATCGCTGCCCGAGGTCGAGAAGCGCTTCGGCGAAGCCTACGAAGGCAGGAAAAAGTACTCGGAACTGGCCGCGTTCTGGCACACCGAGATCGGTCCTCTCAACCAGATCATCCACGTCTGGGGCTACAAGGACCTGGCGGAGCGCGACAAGGTGCGCGCCGCCGCGCTGAAGGACGGCGTGTGGCCGCCGAAGATTGCCGAGTTCATCATGAGCCAGACCTCGGACATACTGATCCCGTTCTCGTTCGCGCCAGAGATCAAGCCCGGCAAGGTGGGCCCCTACTTCGAGATCCGCACCTACACCTACATGGGCGGTGAGCTGCCGGTGATCCAGAAGACGTGGGAAGCCGCGCTGCCGCACCGGCTCAAGTTCGGGCCCATCGTCACCTGCGGCAGCACGGATCTCGGCGCGCTCTCCAAGTTCATCCACATCTGGCCCTACAAGTCGCTCGACGAGCGCATGAAGATGCGCGAGGACATCCGCAAGACCGGCAACTGGCCACCCTCCGAGCTCGCGAAAAAAACCGGCGGCCGCGGCTACAACCTCCACTTCCAGGAGAACAAGATCGTGATGCCCTCGGCATTCTCTCCGCTGCAGTAGCGGGCCTTCACGCAGGAGAAAGCCGCCCACGGGCGGCTTTCTTTTTGGCCGGCCGAGCCGCAGTCACGGCAAGACGCAGACCTACGGCCTGTAGCGCATCAGCTACCGAATGGAAATCGCGGAACCCGTCGCCGCATTCCGCCTCTAAAGCGCTGAACCGGTCGCCACACGACCGGAACATCAATCAAGAGGAGGACTCGTGGCGCTGACATCCGCACAAAGCTCGGAACTCGAAAGCCGGCTCGATACACTGGGCAAGGAAGTCCGGCAGCAGATAAGCGAGGCCGTCCCGCAGATGGCGGGCGAGAGGTTCACGGATCTCGCCGGCACCGTATATGACGCCGGGGACGAATCGGTCGCCAGCATGCTGGAGGAATTCAGCCACACGCTGCTCGACCGTTACATGCGTGAGCTGCGGCAGATCGAAACCGCGCGCAAGCGCCTCGCCGACGGGGACATAGACGAGTGCGTGGAATGCGGCGACGACATCGGCTACAAGCGGCTGCACGTCCATCCGGTCGCAACGCGCTGCATCCGGTGCCAGACCCGGCACGAGCGGACCTTCGGGGGAGAGGCAGCCTCCAGGCTTTAGGTTCTTGTGCTGCTCACTGAAGCTCGATCTTTCGAGCTTCGACGACGCGCTTCCACTTCGCAATTTCGTTTTCCACGAAACGCTCCATCTCTGCGGGGCTGCTCGCGCGCGGGGTGCCGCCCATTTCAGAAAAGCGCTGGCTGATATCGGGCAGGTCCAGTATTCGCCGGATCTCGCGGTTGAGCCGTTCGACCACAACAGCCGGCGTTTCCCGGGGCGCGGCGATCCCGAGGAAAGACGTCGCCTCGTAGCCCGGCACGCTCTGCGCCACAGTGGGAACGTTTGGCAGCACCGGCGAGCGCTCCAGCGACGAAACCGCGAGCGGCCTGAACCTCCCCGACTGTATGTAGGGGTAGGCGTTGGTGAGCGCATCCATCAGCATCTCCATCCGGCCGGAAAGCAATTCGTTGATCGGCTCGGCGCCGCCACGAAACGGCACCGCGTTCATTTCGATGCCCGCCATCGCATTCAGCATTTCGCCGGTGAGGTGGTACACCGTGCCCATGCCGGGAGTGGGATAGTCGAACTTGCGCGGATTGCTCTTTACGTGCGCGATCAGCTCATCGAGGGTCCTGAATCGCGACTCCGCACGCACGACGATCACGATCGGATAGGAAACCAGGGTGGAAATCCAGCGAAAGTCCCGCAGCGCGTCGTAGGGCAATTTTTTCTGCGTCGCGGCCTGAGTGACGTGGGCGCCGCTCACCATGAGCAGCGTGTAGCCGTCCGGGGTCGCGCGGGTCGCCAGCTCGTTCGCGATGATGCCGCCGGCGCCGGCACGGGTCTCGACCACCACGCTGCGGCCCAGGCCGTCGGACATTTTCTGCGCAATGATGCGCGCGACCACGTCGACGTTGCCACCCGGGGGAAAACCGACCAGCAGGCGGACGGGCCGGGCGGGATAGTCCTGGGCCCCCGCGCCCGGCGCAGCAGCCAATAGGAACGCAAGCAGAAGTCGGGGCAGGATAGTTGTCATACCCTCCTCACGTCGTCCGATTGAACCCTCCCTCGGCGTCCGTCGCCGGTCACACCGATCACCTATCACCGATCACTGGGGCTGAATCCCCGCATCCGCCATGATCTTCCGGTATCTCGGAATGTCGCGCTTGAGCCTGGCTGCAAGCTCCTCCGGCGTGCCGGCGATGATCTCGCTGCCGCGGGCGATGACGAGATCCCGGGTCTCCTGATTCGAGAAGATGCGCAGCACGCCCGCGTGGAGCAACCGCACCAGCTGGTCCGAGGTTCCCGCCGGGGCGAACAACCCGTGCCAGTTTCCGAACTCGAATCCTTCCACGCCCGATTCGACGATCGTCGGCACCTCGGGCAGCAACGGAGAGCGCTGCGCAGTGGTCACGCCCACCGCTCTCATCCGCCCGGCCCTCACCTGCGGCACAACGGTCGGTATGGACAGCAGCGCGACTTCTATCTCCCCGGACATCAACGCGATCTCCGTGGGCGAGCTCCCCTTGTACGGCACGTTGTTGAGGACGATGCCGGTGGCGGACTTCAGCACTTCGGTAGACACCTGCCCGTTTGCGCCCGCGATCCCGACGTTGAATCTGCCCGGCTCCTGCTTCGCGGCAGCGACAAATTCCTTGAACGTCTTCTGCGGGATCTTCGGATTGAGGACGAGCGCCGTTCCGGCTGAGATGAGCTGGCTCACGGGCACGAAATCGCGGATGGGGTCGTAGGACAGCCTGCGGTAAAGCCCGACGTTGATGACGTGAGTGCCGTTGTTACCGATGGCGAGCGTCGTTCCGTCGGGGGCGGCCCTGGCGGCGGTTTCCATCGAAAGCACACCGTTTACGCTCTGGCGAGCGTCGACGACGACGTTGCGGCCGAGCGTTTCCGAAAGACCGGGACCCACAAGGCGGGCCGCGAAATCCGCCGGCCCGCCCGGAGGCGACGGAACGAGCAGGCGCACCGGCTTCTTTGGCAGCTCCTGCGCCGCCGTGCCAGTTATGGCCAGGGCCGCGACGAGCAGCAGCAGGCACTTCGCCGTGAAGCGCGTCATTTCCGTATTTCCCCATGCCGCCGGCAGTGGTAATGCGAACGAAAGCTTTACGTAAGCCTCGGAACCTATTCTATCTTCTGACCGATGGCCGGCGTAGTCTAACCGCCGTAAATGCGCTATCTTGCACGGATCGGATCACTTTCTATGGACATGAGTCAACACCTCGACGTGGAACTGGTCGAGACCATGCGGGCCGTACTCAAGGACCGCTTCGGAATCGAGCTTCAGCGACTCGACCTCGATCGGCCGCTCGCCTCTCTGGGCCTCGACTCGCTTGGCTTTGTCGAGTATACGTTCGAGCTCGAGAAGGCATTGAAGATTACGCTGCCCGACGTTCCCCGGGAGACCGTCTCGGTGGGCGATCTCGTCGCGTTTATCAATGCCGAGATGAAGAAGCACGGATAGTCCGCAATCTTGGGACAGAACCAACGTCGCGTCGTCGTCACCGGCCTGGGCATCGTTTCCCCGATCGGAAATTCGCCGCAGGAGTTTTTTTCGAACCTGCTGGCGGTCCGTTCCGGGATACGCCGCTTCGGCGACTCCGGACAAGTCGTCGGCAGCGTGGCCGACTTCGAACCGTCCGCCCACTTCACCAAGGCGCGCCTGATCGGGCTCGATCGCGTGAGCCAGTTCGGGCTCCTCGCGGCGGAGCAGGCGCTCGTCAATTCCGGCCTCGAGGGCAGCCGGCTGGCTGAAGCGAACGCAGGCGTCTACTTCGGCACGGGCATCGGCGGCGCCGGCGCCCTGGAATCAGGCTACGCGAGCTTCTTCGACAAGAACGACGGCCGCATTTCTCCGGTAACCGTCGTATCCACCATGGCCAACGCGACGGCAGCGCATCTTTCGATCCGCTTTGGAATTCGCGGCCCCGTGATGACCTACTCCATCGCATGCGCTTCTTCCGCCGTGGCAATCGGCGAAGCGTTCCGGGCCATACGGGACGGATACGTAGACGTCGCGATCGCCGGCGGAGCGGAAGCCATGACCACCCCGGGCATGGTCAGCGCGTGGGCGGCAATGCGCGTCCTTGCGAAACCGGACGATGCCTACCCCGAGCGTTCGTGCCGGCCTTTTTCGAAGGGGCGGACGGGGCTCGTTCTCGGCGAAGGTGCCGCGGTCCTGGTGCTCGAAGCCTACGAGGGAGGCCGCTCCCGGGCGGCGCGGATATGGGGCGAGCTTGCTGGCTACGGGATCGCTTGCGACGCGTCCCACATATCCAAGCCATCGCTGGATGGCCAGGTCAAGGCGCTGGAGCGGGCGATCGCGGATTCGGGCATGGCGTCGACGGACATCGGATACATCAACGCCCACGGAACCGCCACACAGGTCGGCGATGTTGTCGAAACGGCGGCACTCAAGAAAGCGCTCGGGGACGCCGCGTACGCCATCCCGGTGAGCTCTACCAAGGCATTGCACGGACATCTGATGGGAGCCGCCGGCGCGGTCGAAATGGTCGCGAGCCTCATGGCGCTGAGCACGGGGTCCATCCCCCCCACCGGCCACTATTCCGAACCGGATCCCGAGTGCGATCTCGACTATGTGCCCAACCAGGCACGCAAGGGGCCGGCGCTCAAAGCCGTAATGTCGAACTCCTTTGCCTTCGGCGGCACCAACGCCGTGCTCATCGCGAAGAGATTCGCTCAGCAGTAACGGCGCCGCGCTCGACCAGGAAATCCAGTACGGTGCCCAAAGTGTCGAAGGGCCGGTACTTCCTGCCGTGGCGGGACAGATACTCCGCGAGCGAGTCCTTCGCGAATACGGTGTCGGCGGCATCGGCGGCGCAGATATCCGAGAGCCCGTCCCCGACGAATATCGTTTCGCGCCCGCGCTGGTTCCGGAAGTGCTGGCCTTTGCAGTGCGCGCAGCGCCGGCACGATGGATCCCGGTGCGGAAAGGCGGCTTCCACCCGATCATCGAAGAACGTCAACTCGTTCGCAAGAACGCGCACGTTGCGGACATCGTGACGCGCGAAAACCGCGTCGATCAATACCGTGAAGCTGTCGCTGAGCACGACCAGCTCCAGCTTCGAGGCCGCTGCCTTGCGGACGATGGGCACGAAGTACGGATCGATGGCGGCGGCCGACGCAAATTCGAGGATCTCGGTTCGCGACGGCTTCAAGGTCGCGATCTGGCGGCGCAGGCATTCGAGCGTCGAGATCTCCCCTTTTTTCCACCGCTCCTCCCAAGCGAGCCAGGAGGCATCCCGTGAGTAGCGTTCGAGAACGGCATCGAGCAGATCGCCTTGTGTGATCGTATTGTCGAAGTCGAGGAAGAGCACGAGCCTGGAACGCGCAGTGTCCATGGCAATCCGGATCAGGAACCCGGGGAAGGCTGCGGCTCGGCAATCGACGCGCAGAAGCGCACGATCTCCTGCGCCACCTTCTCACGCTCAAGGTCCGCCGTCACGATGTGATAGGAGTTGCTCAGCAACAGGATCTTCTTGTGCGTCGATCCGATTTTACGATGTATGAATGCCGAGTTCTCCGGCCCGGTGATGTCGTCCTCCGCCGCCTGAACCAGGAGCACGGGACAGACGACGCGGTGGAGGCGGGCTATGCATCGCGCAAACAAATTACGGATCTCGCAGAACGAGCGAACCGGAAAGTGCGCGTAGCCCGCCGCACCCACGTCGTCGCGCAGCGTGGCTTTTGCGTAATGCTGCGCAATGCGCTCCCGCAGCACCTCGTCCTTGAGCCCATAGGGTGCCTCCTCCCGGAAGTAAGCAAAGTACTTGAGCGGAGTATAGGCGGCGAATGGGATCAGCTTGTGGGTCCAGGGCACGTTCCATCCGTCATAGAAAAGCGTGGGAGCAAGGCAGATCGCGCCCTGGATGTCCCCGGCGGGCTCCGCGGCGAGCAGCAGGGCGAGGATGGCTCCCAGCGACAGCCCCCCGACAAATAGCGGGACTCCCCGGGCCCGGGCCTCGGCGCGGGCCTTCTCATAGCAGCCATGCGCAAACTTCTCGAGCTCCTGCCACCGCGTGCGCGCCAGCACTCCGATCGGCTGGCCGTGATTCACCAGTTGGGGGCACCACACGGAAAGGCCCGCCCGGTGACGCAGATAGTGGGCAACATAGGCGAATTCGCTCGGCGAGCCGGTGAGCCCGTGGAACAGCAGAACGTAACCCCGATCGCCGTCCGGAAGCGTAAGATCGTTCGAGGCGGCGGCGATGGGCCGCTGATCACTCAGACACGCCCACTCGACAGACATGGTCGTGGTTCGTACTTGTGGTTTGATTTCATGGAGAGGCGGCGGCGGGCGCAGGCAGTCAGCCGCAAGCATAGCGGGATTCGGGATTTTTTGTTGAGGAACTGTCGTGGACACGAAGACGCTTGAACCAAACATGCTGCAGGCGCGCGAACAGGAGCTGCTGGCCAAGGAAAGCCGCTTTTGCTCCTATGGCGACACCGTGCACTATGCCGAGCAGCCGACCATCTTCGAGCGGTGCGAGGGAAGCTATCTGTTCGATCTGAACGGCCGCCGCTATCTCGATCTGCAAATGTGGTACTCCGCCGTCAATCTGGGATACGGCAACCAGAAAGTGTGCGCCGCCCTGAAACGGCAGATAGACCGTCTGCCGCAGCTCGCCTGCCAGTATCTCCATCGCGAGAAGATCGAGCTGGCCGAGATGATCTGCAAGAGCATCGAGCGGAGCTTCGGGCTCAAAGGGCGCGTTCAGTTCAACGTCGGCGGGTCCCAGGCCGTCGAGGACGCGCTCAAGCTCGTCCGCAAGCATACCGGACGGCAACACATGCTCGCGTTTCAGGGCGGATACCATGGAAGGACTCTCGCGGCGTCCGCCATCACGTCGGCCTACCGCTACCGGGAAGCCTACGGGGAGTTCGGAGACCGCGCCGAGTTCCTGCCGTTCCCCTACGTGTTCCGCTCACCTCACCGACACGACGAACAAAAGGCTGAGGAGTATTTCATCGCCGCCATCGAACGCCTGTTCGAGCACGAGTACACCGGGGCCTGGAATCCGAAGACCGGGCGCTCGGAGTTTGGCGCGTTCTTCGTGGAGCCGGTCCAGGGTACCGGCGGCTATATCTTCCCTACGAAAGGGTACTTCAAGCGCCTCGAAAAGATATGCCGCGACAGAGGGATCCTGATTGTCGACGACGAGATTCAAATGGCCTTCTTTCGCACGGGGAAGATGTGGGCGATGGAGCATTTCGGCATGCAGCCCGACATCATCGTCTTCGGGAAGGCGCTGACCAACGGCATGAATCCTCTCTCGGGCATCTGGGCGCGCGAGGAGCTTATCAACCCGGCGGTGTTCGGTCCCGGCTCCACGCACTCCACTTTCTCCTCGAACACGCTGGGAACCGCCGCCGGGCTGGCCGTCATGAAGATCTTCAGCGAAGGAGAGTACGGGACCTCGGTCCCGGAAAAAGGCCGGTACCTGCTGAGCGGACTCAAGTCGATTCAAGGAAAACACCCCGAAGTGGGCGAGGTCGACGGGCTGGGGCTGGCGCTGCGCATGGAGATGTGCGAGGCCGACGGCATAACGCCCAATCGGCGATTGGCCGACCGAATGTTTCAACTGGGCTTGTCGGGAAAGTTGCAGCTGGGCGGGACAACCGTCGGCCTGGTACTCGATATCGGCGGCTACTACAAGAACGTGATCACGCTCGCCCCGTCTCTGGAAATTTCCACCGCTGAGATGGATGAAGCCATCGCCGCGCTCGATGCGCTGATCGCGCAGGCCAAGCTCTAATCCAAACGTCGTACGCAGCAAGGTTCTGGGAAAGCCGCGATTGGTAGCTCCAGCGAGTCGCTTCGCGCCGCGGCAGCGGCTTGCGCAGGCCCCGTACTCACCCGATATCATTTGCAGGCTCGGCGATCGAGCTTAACCGCGAAGGAGGGGCAAATGATGAGGACGACGAAGTTGATGCGCATTGCAGCGGGGCTTGCGACGCTCGGCCTGGGTTCTGCCGCAATCGTTCCCGCACCGGCTCTGGCCCAGAGCCAACACCTGGAGATCATCCACCACCCGAACTACGACAAATCGGTCTTCATGCCGTTTTCCCCCGCAATCAAGATCAAGAGCGGCAAGCTGCTCTGGCTCGCCGGGGGAACCGCGCTGCCCGTCTATCACGACCATCCCCACAAGCGCGAGCAGATCCTGAAATACCTGGCGAACGACCTGGAGGGCCAGGTGCGCCAGACGATGGACGGCATCATGGAAACCTTGAAGGCCGCGGGCGGGTCTCCCCGGGACGTGGTGCACGTGTTCATCTTCCGGGCCCGGCCCCGCATGGGCGACATCGGCAAGGCAAGCGCGGTGGTGAACTCGTACTTCGCGCCCTACAACCACAAGCCGGCCACGACCAACATGGCGGTCCTGGAGCTTGGCGAGCCCGAGCAGCTGGTGGAAATTCAGGTGGTCGCTGTGGTGGATTGACCGGCAATTCGGGGCGGCTCGCCGCCCCTGCCGCATCACTTCCATCCGATCCACTCGCACAATCCCCGGCCCATGATCCAGGCGAGATCGTCGCCGGAAAGCCACGGCATCTCCTCCGTGAACATACTGTCTCCCATGGTGGCGGTGTCCGCCGAGATTTCAGCCGACCGGTCATGAGGCCTATGCGACCCGCCGCGACGTTAAGATACGATGGGAGTATCCCAAAGACCAATTGGCATGATGCCCTGCACGCAGTCCCAGGCACCCGGACCGGTTGAATCGATGCAGGTCGTGGTCCGACCGGCGCAACGCACCGTACAGGAGAACACCGGATGGCCACATCGTCCATAGACTTCATCGTGCCGGGCCAGGAGCAGCCGGTCGAGGCCGGCGCTACCCGGGGCGCGACCGCGACGCCGCTGGCATCCGGACTGACGCGGGGACGTCTCAAGCAATCGGTGCGCGTCGGCGCACAGCGGGGGGCCGGAGGCGAGGTGCGCGTTTCCGCCGTGCCGGGCGAGGATGTGGTCGTGCTGCATATCGCGGGCGGCCCCGTGCTCACCCTGCATCCGGAAAGCGCGCGCGACCTCATGCTGGCGCAGGAAGCCGGGCGCAGCCGCGGCAGTCGTGGTGAAGAGCCGCAGAGCCTCAATGAAGTGAGAGTGCCCACGCAACTGCGCTGGCGCGGGCTGGAGGAGGCCGCGCCGGCGCGCGCCGCAACGCGCGGTCTCGGCGGCGTGCTGCTCACCGCGATCGAAGTGGTAACGGGCGTCGCGAGCGGTCCGGCGGCGGAATTCGCCGCGGACAAGATAGTCGAGCGTTTCGACGACCACGTGCAGGCCGGTGTGTACGGGCTGAATCCCGAGAACTTGCCGGCCTTGAAGAACGGCGGCGCATTGGTCGCGAGCGTCCCGCCCGCACCCGCCGGCGCGCCGCTGCTGATACTGGTGCATGGAACGTTCTCCGACACGCCCGGCACTTTCGGCAAGCTGTGGAAGCAACATCCACAGCGCGTGCGTGCATTGTTCAAATATTACAAGGACCGCGTCTACGCACTGGACCACCCGACGCTCGGCGCGAGCCCCATCGCTAACGCCCTGACCCTGGCAAAGGCCCTGCCCGCCGGTGAGCGGCTGCACCTGCTCACGCATTCACGGGGCGGACTGGTCGCCGAAGCACTGGCGCGCGTGTGCGCGGATCCGGATGGCGCGCCTGAAGCCTTCGCGTCCCTCGACGACGTCCAGGACGCCGGCTACGCCAGGCAGCGCACCGATTTGAGCGCGCTTGCTGCCGAGGTGAAGGCGCGAGACATCAAGGTCGAGCGCATCGTGCGGGTTGCCTGTCCGGTGCGCGGTACCCTGCTCGCGTCGAAACGTCTGGACGCGTATCTCTCCGTACTCAAATGGACGCTGGAGCTCGCCGCAATTCAGGTGGCGCCGGCGCTGGTCGAGTTTCTCGGTGAAATCGCGCAGTATCGAACGGATCCAGCGAAGATTCCGGGTCTCGCGGCGCAGATGCCAGGAAGCCCGCTGGTACGCTGGCTGCACGCCGCCAACGGCTCGGTTCCGGGAGAGCTGCGTGTCGTGGCCGGTGACCTCGAAGGCGACTCGGTCACGACCTGGCTGAAAACGCTGCTTGCCGACGCTTACTATTGGACCGACAACGACCTCGTCGTCCAGACGCGCTCGATGTATGGCGGCATGCCGCGCGCCGGCGGCGCGACCTTTCTTTTCGACCAGGGCGGCAGGGTCACGCACTTCAACTACTTCAGCAACGAGCGCACTGCTGCCGGGATCGTTGACGCGCTCACCGCGGAGAAACCCCAGGGGTTTCGGATCATCGGACCGCTGTCCTGGGCGGGCGAAGCCGCCGAAGGCACGCGGGCTGGACAAGCCGCGGATGACGGTACGAAGCCGGCGCTCTTCATGCTGCCCGGCATCCTGGGAAGCAACCTAAAGGCCGACGGCGAGCGGATCTGGGTCAGCCTGCACCTCGTCAACCGATTGAAACGCCTCGACTACGTCCAGGGTCGGGCCGACGGGGTGGAGCCCGACGGGCCGATCGAGGAGTTCTACGACGACCTCATGACGTTTCTCTCGTCGACGCACCAGGTCATTCCGTTCGCTTACGACTGGCGCAAGCCGCTGGAGGACGAGGCGAGGCGCTTCGCCGCCGCCGTCGACGCAGCGCTCGCGGCGCGCGCGGAGAGCCGGCAGCCGGTGCGTATCATCGCGCACTCCATGGGCGGACTGCTCGCGCGCGTCATGCAGCTCGAGTGCCCGGACGTCTGGGGCCGCCTGATGGCGCATTCCGACGCGCGCATGCTCATGCTCGGGACACCGAACGGCGGGTCGTGGGCACCCATGCAGGTGCTCTCCGGCGACGACGCCTTCGGCAACTTGCTGGTGAGCGTAGGCGCGCCGTTCGAGGATCACCAGGCGCGCATGCTGATGGCGCGGCTCCCCGGTTTCATTCAACTTCAGGCCGGGCTGCTCGATGCAACGCATAGCCTGGGACTGGAGAGCACCTGGCAACAGCTCGCCAAGGATGATCTCGACCGGTTGCGGCAGTACAACCAGTGGCACAGCGAGGACTTCCAGTTCAACGTCTACCAGTGGGGCATCCCGCCCCAGGATATTCTGGACCGCGCCGTGGCCCTGCGCGGGCGGCTCGATGCCCAGCGCGACGGCGTCCTGCCCCAATTTCACGACAAGCTGCTGCTCGTCGTGGGCAAGGCGCAGTTCACGCCCGATGGCTACGAGACGGGCGAGAAGGGTCTTTTCTATCTCGATGCCCAGGACGGCGGCGATGGGCGCGTCACGCTGCAGAGCGCCCTGCTGCCCGGCGTCCGCGCCTGGCAGCTCGATTGCAAGCACGACAAGCTGCCCGACCTGGCGGCCGCGTTCAAGGCGTATGACGAGCTTCTGCAGAATGGCAGCACGCTCAACGAAATCCTCAAACCTCTTTCCGACGCTTCGCGCGGCGCTCCCGCTTTCGCGCCAGCTCACGTAGTGAGCCGTCCGTCGCGGACGCCCGGCTTGAAGCAGCCGCCGCAATCGAAGCAAGAGCTTCTCTCGCCCGCGGCGGATGAAGAAATTCCGGCGCCGGCCCGCGGCGCGGCGCTTCAAGTCACCGTCATTAACGGCGATCTCACGTTCGTGCGGCAACCCCTGCTCCTGGGTCACTACCGTTCGGAGCGGCTCACCGGCACCGAGTTTGCGATGAACAGGCTCATCGGCGGAATGATGCAAGACTCCCTGCGCGCGGGGCTGTACCCCGATGCGCCGGGCACGCACCAGGTATTCGTCAATCGGAACACCGACGCCGAGAACCCGTGGCGAATGCCGCGGCCGGAGGCGGTGATCGTGGTCGGGCTCGGCGAGGAGGGAAAGCTGCGCGGAACCGATCTCGTGCACTCGGTGAGACGGGCCGTGATCGCCTGGGCCCTGCGCGCCACCGAGACATCTTCCGGCGTGCCGATCGAGCAGGAGTTCGAGCTGGCCGCGACGCTCATCGGCAGCGGCGGCATCGGCATGACCCCCGGCCAGTCGGCTCAACTCATCGCGCAGGGCGTGCGGGAGGCCAACGAGCGTCTAGCGGGAGGCGGCGGTGAAGATTTCCGGCCATTTCCACAAGTCGGCCGCCTGTACCTCGTTGAACTCTATCTCGACCGCGCCGGTGAAGCCTGGCGCGCGCTGCAAGCGCAGGCAACCGCCGCTCCCGCGCAATACCGGGTCATCGGGGAGATCCAGCCCGGTGTGGGCGCGCTGACGCGTCCGCTCGATTCGGACTACCGGGGCGCGGACTACGACTTCATCAGCGCGGTGACCGGCGCCGGCGACGACAGGATCGTCTACAGCGTGGACACGAAGCGCGCGCGCTCCGAGGTACGCGCGCAGCAGATGCAGGCCCCGCTCCTGCGCCAGCTGGTCGCAAAGGCGTCGAACGATCTCAACCGCGATCCGCAGATCGGGCGCACCTTGTTTCAGCTGCTGGTGCCGATCGAGCTGGAGCCCTTTCTTGGCAGCGCGACCGACATCGTAATCGAGGTTGACGGCGGAACTGCGGGCATCCCCTGGGAGTTGCTCGACACCAGCGGCTCCGGCGGGGGAGACCGGCGGCCGTGGGCCATCCGCTCCAAGCTGCTGCGCAAGCTGCGCACAGCGGATTTCCGCGAACAGGTAAGAGACGCCACTCCGGAAGCGAGCATGCTCGTGATCGGGGAGCCTTTATGCGATCCCGCCGTGTATCCGCGGCTGCCCGGCGCGCGGGCGGAGGCAGTCGCCGTGGCCGAGAGTCTGACCACCGGCGTCGCGCGTGCCGACCGCATGAAGCAGCTCGTGTCCGACAGCCCCGGCAAGCCTGGTCCCGACGCGCGTGCTGTTATAAACGCGCTGATGGAGCGCGACTGGCGCATCGTGCACATCGCTGGGCACGGTGAACCCCCGCAGCCGGGCGGCGACCCACGCGGAGTGGTGCTGTCCGACGGCGCCTTCCTGGGCCCGCGCGAGATCCGCAGCATGCGCGTAGTTCCCGAGCTGGTGTTCGTGAACTGCTGCTACCTGGGCGCCCGCGACACGGCCCAGGTGCTCGCGAAGGATGATACGGGGCGCGGCGGGCCCTACGACCGCTCGCGCTTCGCGGCGGGAGTGGCCGAGGCGCTCATAATGATCGGCGTGCGCTGCGTGATAGCGGCCGGCTGGGCGGTAGAGGACAAGCCGGCCAAGGACTTCGCAACCACGTTCTATCGCGCACTGCTGGATAACAAACGTTTCATCGACGCGGTGGCCGAGGCGCGCGAGGCCTCGCGTGCTCCGGGCAGCAACACGTGGGCCGCGTACCAGTGCTACGGCGACCCGGACTGGTATCTCCGGCGCGAAGGCGTCGATCCCCAACGCCCGACGCGGTCTGCCGCTGACGAGTTCGCGGGCGTGGCTTCCCAGACGGGCCTCGTCCTTGCCCTGAATACCCTGGAAGTTCAGAGCAACTACCAGAAAGCGCCCGCCGAGGAGCAGCGCGCCAAGCTGCGGCATCTCGAAGAGCGCTTTGCGCGGTCCTGGGGCGCGACCGGCAGGATCGCCGAGGCCTTCGGAGCGGCCTGGGCAGCGGCCCGCGGTCCGGCGCAGGCCATCCAGTGGTACGAGAAAGCCCTGGCAGCTAACGATGGAACGGCGTCGCTGCGAACGATCGAGCAGCTCGGCAATCTTCGCGCGCGCCAGGCGTGGACGAAAGCGGGAGGCGCGCAGCAGGGCTCCGGGGAACATGCCCCCCAGTCGGGAGCGCCCGCGAGCCGAAGGCGGAGAGGCCGGACGAAGCAGAATCCGCGTGCCGCCGGCCCGGCGGGAATGCCGCGCGCTGCGCTCGACGGCGCGCGCGTAGACCTCATGGACGCGCTCGCCATGCTGGAGCGGATCGCCGGCATTCAGCCCACCGTCGAGCGCAACAGTCTTTGCGGCTCTGTGTGGAAGCGCAAGGCCCTGCTCGAAACTATTGCAAAGAACTCAACCGGGGAAACCGAGGCGCTCGCGAAGATGAGAGAGTACTACGAAAAGGCCGAAAAACTCGCGCGCGAGGCCGGCCAGCCCGACCTCTTTTATCCCGCCCTGAACCGGATGGCGGCCGAGCTCATAGTAAACGGGGCAAAGGGCGGTTGGAAGGGTTTCGAGCGCGCCAGCACGGCCGAGGTGAGAAAGACCCTGAGCGACAAGATGCGCGATGATCCCGATTTCTGGAGCGCCGTAGGCCTCATCGAACTGCGCCTCTACGAGGCGCTCGCGCGCCGGAATCTTGCCGCGGCGCGTGCCTCGATCGAAGCCGAGTACGAGGAGCTGCGCGAGCGCGTGAGCGCGGCCTGGATGTGGGCCTCGGTATACGACCAGCTGCGGTTCGTGCTTCCCCGCTACGCCGAACGCGCGTCTCAAACCGAGAAGGCGGCGGTGGCAGCCTTGCTGAAACGGATAGTGGGTTGACCAAGTTGCGCTGTCGGGGATTGCGCGGCGCTGCAGCCGCGCATCATCTACTCCCCGCTCACCGCCGCCGGCACCCAGCCACGCTTCGCGCGTATCGTATGGTCGCTCAGCACTTCTACGACCGCCGGCTTGCCGGCGCCGAGCGCCTTCTCCAAGGTCGATGAGATATCCGCCGGCTTCTCGACCCGGAAGCCGGCGCAGCCCATCGAATCCGCGACTTTCGCGAAGTTCACGGAGCGCTCGAAGCGCGCGTTCTCGATCACGCCGCCCGAGTAGTTGTTGTTCACCACCATCACCATGTTGAGCCTCAGGCGCGCCGCCGTTTCCAGCTCGGCCATGTGGTAGTAGAAGCCCGCGTCGCCGCAAAAACCGACCACGGGTTTATCCGGCAGCGCCGCCTTCGCCCCGAGCGTGGCGGGAAATGCCCAGCCCAGCGAGCCGCCGCACCGCAGATAGCGCTGGCCCGGTTTCGTGAGCCGCGCCATCTGGGCGGTCCAGATCGCCGCGTGGAAGGTATCCACCACGAGCGTCGCGCCGGCCGGCAGCCAGTCGCCCAATTCCTTGCAGATGCGTTCGGGCCGCATCGGCACCGCGTCCGAGCTGCGCAGCGGCTCGCTTTCCGTCCAGTAGTCGGCAACGTAGCTGCGTACCTGCTCCAGCCACTCCGCCCGGCGCGGCGGCTGCTTGCCCGTCGCGTCGATCAGCTTCTGCAAAGTCACCTTGGCGTCGCCGTGCAGGGACACCGTGTTCGGGTAATTGCGCCCCAGCTCGTCCGGATCGATGTCGAGCTGTATGACGGGGGTTCCGATCCTCGGAATCTGCCAGCCGTTTGTCACCTGGCCGCCCGTATGGCTGCCGACGAAGAACACCAGGTCCGCCGCCGCGATGGCCTGATTCGCACACCAGCGGGAGTAGCTTCCCGGAACGCCTACCGACAGCGGATGGTCGTCCGGGACGACGGCCCTCGCATGCAGACTCGTCGCTACCGGGATCTGCAGCATCTCGGCGAGCTTGATGAGCTCGGCCCCGGCTCCGGAAGACACGACGCCACCCCCCGCCACGATGATGGGCTTTGCAGCCTGCGTCAGCGCCGCGGCCGCCGCCTTCACTGCATCCGGCTCGGCCTCCGGCCGGAACGAGGGGTAGCGCGCAAACCGCTTTTCGAACACGAGATCGAAATCGCCTTCGCCCTCCAGCATCTGCCCCGCGTTGCCGCGCAACTCCAGGTGCACCGGACCGGGCGCGCCGCTCGTCGACACCCGGAACGCCTGACGCAACAGATCGGCGAAGCGCTTGACCGTATCGACGGAATAGTTGGCCTTGGTTACGCCGTCCCAGGCAGCGAAGTCTTCCGCGTTCTGATAGGCGTGGCGGTAGCGCGGCTGGTCGTTCTGCCCGCCCGTGATCGCGATGACCGGCGAACCGGCCATGTGTGCGTCGCGCAGCCCCGCTGCCAGATTGGTCGTGCCGATGTCCTGGCACAGGCAGATGCCCGGCCGGTGCGTGGCCCTGGCGTAGCCGTCTGCCATGTACGCCGCCGCTTTCTCGCCGTGAGTGACCACCCTCGTAACGCCCACGTTGTTCATCTCGTCCATCGCCTGCCGCGCGATCGAGTTGACGTAAAAAAGATGCGTCACGCCATACCCTCGCATGGCCTCGGCGAAGAAACGGCTTCCAGTCATTCTGGGCATGGCTACTCCTCTCCTGGGTGATGAGCGATGAGTGACGAGTGTTGGCGGGCGGAATGATGCGTCAAGACGAGCGCAGCGCCAATTGGGCATGATACACAACCTGGAAGACGGCCTGCACCCGCAGGACTTCGACGCTCATTTGCGATAAAGTCTCGGCTTTCTTCGAGGTGGGTGAGTGATCGAGAGCAAGGCCAGGCGGCGGACTGCGCTGGTCGATCTGCGGGAGCTGCGCTTCGACAATACCTTCGTGCGGGCGCTGCCGGCCGATCCGCTGCTGCACAATGTTTCCCGCACAGTGCGCAATTCCTGCTATACGCGGGTCGATCCTACGCCAGTGCGCTCACCCCGGCTGCTCGCCTGGGCCGACGCAGTGGGCGAGATGCTGGGCGCGGCCCCACCCGACTCCCC
>DATFWO010000247.1:0-26102 GCA_035259205.1 Burkholderiales bacterium
GAACACGGCTCCCAGGAGGATCGGTCGCCAGATGACCGTACGGCCGTGCTTTGCTGCAAGCTCGTCTATCTTGTTGCTCGCGAAGTAGCCATAGGGGGAAGAAAAATCGAAATAGAAGTCGATCGGAGCGGTTCCCATGCCAGCTCTCCTGTGCTTTTGCTCGGCGAATCGACGTTTACGCGGACGTCAAATTCGTTCGAGCGCAATCGCGGTCGCCTCCCCGCCGCCGATGCACAACGCCGCAATGCCGCGCTTGACGCGGTACGTTTCGAGCGCAGCCAGCAGCGTGACCATGATACGCGCGCCGGATGCGCCGAGAGGATGCCCCAGGGCGCACGCCCCGCCGTGGACGTTGACCCTGTCGTGGGGCAGCTCGAGATCGTGCATTGCGGCCATCGCAACTACCGCGAATGCCTCGTTGATCTCGAAGAGATCGGTGGTCTTTGCGTCCCACCCGGTTTTTTCGAGCAGCTTGCGGATCGCCCCTACCGGAGCCGTGGTGAACCACTGCGGTTCTTGCGAATGAGTAGCGTGACCCGCGATGCGCGCGAGCGGCGCCGCGCCGCGGCGTTTCGCCTCGGAGAGCTTCATGAGTACCAAGGCAGCCGCGCCGTCCGAGATCGAGCTCGAGTTCGCCGCGGTGACCGTGCCGTCCTTCCTGAAAGCAGGCTTGAGCTGAGGGATGCGGTCGATATTGACCTTGAGCGGCTGTTCGTCGGTCTTGACTATGGTTTCCGTCTTGCTCTCGGTAACCTTCACAGGCACGGTTTCCTGCTCGAAATAGCCGTTCTTGATCGCGAGCTGTGCGCGCTGGAGTGAAGTGATGGCGTAACGGTCCTGTGACTCCCGCGTAAACTGGTAGCGTGCGGCGCAATCCTCCGCGTAGGTCCCCATCAGGCGCCCGCGGTCGTATGCATCCTCGAGGCCATCGAGAAACATGTGATCCTTGATCTCGGCGTGGCCCAAACGCAGCCCAGCGCGCGCTTTCGGGAGCAGATAGGGCGCATTGCTCATGCTCTCCATCCCGCCCGCTACCATCACTTCGTTCGTACCCAGCGCGATGAGATCGTGCGCCAGCATCGCCGCTTTCATGCCCGATCCGCATACTTTGTTGATCGTCGTGCAGCCTGTCGCGGGCGGCAGTCCCGCGCCGAGCGCGGCCTGGCGCCCGGGGGCCTGGCCTTGGCCCGCAGGAAGAACGTTGCCCATGATGACTTCCTGGATCTCTTCCGGTCGCACGCCCGCGCGCTCGATGGCCGCGCGGATTGCCGCGGCGCCGAGCTCGGGGGCGGAAAGCGCTTTCAGATCGCCCATGAAGCCACCCATCGGGGTGCGGGCCGAGCCTACGATGACTACCGGGTCTTCGAGCATATGTAGTTGATTTGTATCGTCAGTTAGTGGTCACTTCAGGTGGTGGCATCGGGCTACGGGCCGACGTCTAACGGGTTTCTTCGTAGAGCTCTCTCCCGATCAACCACCGCCGGATTTCCGATGTACCGGCGCCAATTTCATAGAGCTTGGCATCGCGCAGCAACCGCCCCGTAGGCGCGTCGTTCATATAGCCGGTTCCGCCCAGGCACTGTATTGCTTCCAGGGCCATCCAGGTCGCGCGTTCGGCCGAGTACAGTATCGCTCCCGCGGCATCCTTGCGGGTGACCTCGCCGCGATCGCAGGCGCGCGCGACCGCGTAAACGTAGGCGCGGCAGGCGTTCATGGTGACGTACATATCGGCGAGCTTCCCCTGCATCAATTGAAACTCGCCGATGGGCTGATCGAACTGCTTGCGCTCGTGCAAGTACGGCAGCACGACGTCCATGCAGCCCTGCATGATCCCGAGCGGCCCCCCGGCCAGCACGGCGCGTTCGTAGTCGAGGCCGCTCATCAGCACTTCGACGCCTTTGCCTTCGGCGCCCAGCACGTTTTCCTCAGGCACGTCGCAATCGTCGAAAACGAGCTCGCAAGTGTTGGATCCGCGCATGCCCAGCTTGTCGAGTTTCTTTGTGGCGGTGAACCCCTTGCAGCCTTTTTCCACGATGAATGCGGTGATGCCGCGCGCGCCGGCCGCCGGATTCGTCTTGGCGTAGACGACGAGCACATCGGCGTCGGGGCCGTTGGTAATCCACATCTTGGTGC
The DNA here is from genome assembly GCA_035259205.1 of Burkholderiales bacterium. Classification (GTDB taxonomy): domain Bacteria; phylum Pseudomonadota; class Gammaproteobacteria; order Burkholderiales; family SG8-41; genus SG8-41. The sequence continues at coordinate 2,134 of DATFWO010000247.1, forward strand.
CGTTCAGGGTATAGCGGCTGCCGCGCTTTTCGGCGCGCAACGTCATCGCGACTACGTCCGATCCGGCGCCCGGTTCACTCATCGCGAGCGCACCGACATGCTCGCCGGAGATCAGCCTGGGCAAATAGAGGCGCTTCTGCGCACCTGAACCGTTGCGCTGGATCTGATTGACGCACAAGTTGGAGTGAGCGCCGTACGAGAGTCCGACGGCAGCCGAACCGCGGCTGATTTCTTCCATCGCCACGACGTGCGCAAGGTACCCCATGCGGGCGCCGCCGTATTCCTCGTCGGCCGTGATGCCGAGCAGCCCCAGTGCGCCTAGTTGCGGCCACAGATCGCGCGGAAAATCGTTGTCGCGATCGATTTGGGCAGCGCGCGGCGCAATCGCGCGGGTTGCGAAATTCGCCACCGATGCGCGTAATATGTCGAGGCTTTCGCCTAGCTCGAAAGTGAGTTCTCTGTACGCCACGTTTACGTAAACGTCAAGTAATGCTGCACGGCAATACGACGGGATCAGGCGACTACTTTTTTTGTGGCATCGTCGGTCTTGGTCCTCAACAAGCGCAAGCACTGGCTTGCAAAAAAGTTGATCTCATTGAGCATGACCTCGATATCCTCGCGCTGTTGCTCGAGCAGAGCTCGACGCCGCTCGAGGCGGGCGAGGAATTCCTCCAGCTGACGCCGCTCGTCACGGGAGACATCGTACAACTCGAAGAGCTCGCGGATCTCGCTCAGGCTGAAACCAAGCCGCTTACCGCGCAGCGCCAGCTTCAAGCGCACCCGGTCGCGCTGCGTAAAAATGCGGTTGACTCCCTCGCGCTTGGGACTGAGCAAACCCTGGTCTTCGTAGTAGCGTATGGTCCGCGTGGTAACGCCAAACTCCTTTGCCAGTTCGGAAATCGTATAGGTGGCGCTCATTGTGCGTCGCAACAAAACGCTGTAATATGAGGGCATTAGAGAATATCTCACGTTTACGTTAACGTCAAGAATGGCAACGACCCCAAAAACCCGAATCGAGCGGCGCCAGGAGCTTGAGTATCCATTTGAAGCGCACGCAACCGGCACCTGTAAGGAAATCGCGCCGGGCATACTGTGGGTGCGCATGCCACTGCCGTTCGCGCTCGACCACATCAATCTGTGGCTGCTGGCCGACGGGTTCCACTGGACATTGGTGGACTGCGGTCTCGCTTCGAATACCACGCGAACTCTGTGGGACGAAATCCTCGCGCGCGACCTCGCAGGGCTACCGATCGGGCGCATCATCGTCACCCATTACCATCCCGACCATATCGGACTCGCAGGCTGGCTTAGCGCGCGGTTCAATCTCGTGCCGTGGATGACGAAGGGAGAATTCCTGACTGCGCACGCCGCATGCCATTCGGTCGGCGGCACGGGCTTCGCGCGCTTGCGCGAATTCTTTGCGCGACACGGCCTGGAGCCGGCGCGCCTGGAAGCGGCTGGCGTAAAGGAGGGGACCTACCGCCGCGGCGTGGAACCGCTGCCGGACACATTTCGCCGGATCCGGCATGGCGAGCGCATCACCGTCGGCAAACAGCCGTGGCGAGTGATCGTCGGCTACGGCCACGCGCCCGAACATGCGGCGCTTCACAACGAGCGCGCCGGAGTGCTGATCTCCGGGGACATGCTGCTGCCGCGGATCTCGACCAACGTCAGCGTCTGGCCGGCGGAGCCGGACGGTGATCCGCTTCGCGACTTCCTCGAGGCCCTCGACCAGCTGCGCAGCATCGATGCCGGTACCCTGGTGCTGCCTTCTCACGGGCGTCCCTTTCGCGGCATCCAGGCACGCGTCGCCGAGCTCAAGGCGCATCACGCCGAGCGGCTGGAAGCGCTGGCCAAGGTTTGTGATCGGGAAAAGACTGCGGCAGAATTGGTGCCGGCGCTGTTCGGACGTGAGTTCACGGACTATCAATTGCTGTTCGCGATGGGCGAGACGATCGCGCACCTGAATCATCTCTGGCACCGCGACGTCCTGCGGCGCGTCGACGGAGCGGACAAGGTCTGGCGCTTCGTCCGCGCTGCGTAGGAGCAGGCAGTGGCCGCCAACGAGCAACAATCCGATTTGTCTAGCGTCAATCCCGCCGAGCTCGCTCGGCTCTACGCCGACATCGCGCGCAAGAGCGGCGAGCTCATGACTGCCTTCGCGGAGCATCGCCGAGACGGCGATGCGTTCAAGGCCGCCGACGAGCTGGGCATTGCCCAGGCATTCTTCCAGGCGTGGGCCAGACTGCTCGCCGACCCGTTGAAGCTTGCCGAAGCGCAGTTGAAGTTCTGGCAGGATTACGCCACGCTGTGGCAGAACTCGATGTTGCGGCTGATGGGCCAGGCGGTGCAGCCGGTGATCGAGCCGGCGAAGAGCGACCGCCGCTTCAAGCACGAGGATTGGCAGCAGCTCTTTCCCTTCGACTACATCAAGCAGTCCTATCTCATAGCGGCGAAGCACCTGCATGGCGCCCTCGGCAACGTCGCGGGGCTCGACGAGCGCACCGCGCGCAAAGTCGAGTTCTACACCCGCCAGTACATAGACGCGCTTGCGCCCACCAACTTCATCGCGACCAATCCGGAAGTGCTGCGCGCAACCGTAGCGAGCGGCGGCCAGAACCTGCTGCGGGGATTGCACAACCTGCTCGAGGATCTCGAGCGCGGCGGAGGCGAGCAGATCCGCGTGAGCATGACCGACGAGAACGCCTTCAAGCTGGGCGTGAACATAGCCGTCACGCCCGGCAAGGTCGTATTTCAGAACGACCTGCTCCAGTTGATCCAGTATGCTCCGGCGACGCGCGAAGTCGATCGGCGACCGCTGCTGATCATTCCGCCGTGGATCAACAAGTACTACATACTGGATCTTCGCGAGCACAACTCGTTCGTGAAGTGGGCGGTGGAGCAGGGGCTGACCGTGTTCGTCATTTCGTGGGTCAACCCCGACGCTAAGCTCGCCCACAAGCGCTTTGACGACTACCTTACCGACGGGGCGCTCGCCGCGCTCGACGCGATCCAGGAGGCGACGGGCGAGCGCGAAGCCAACGTGATCGGCTACTGCCTGGGCGGTACCTTGCTCGCAGCGACGCTCGGCTATCTGGCCGCGAAAAAGAGCGATCGCATCGCGTCGGCCACGTTCTTCGCGTCGATGATCGACTTCGAGGAAGCGGGCGAGCTGGAGGTGTTCATAGACGAGAAGCAGGTCGCGGCGCTCGAGCAGCGCATGCAGAAACGCGGTTATCTCGAGGGCGCCGAAATGGCGACCACATTCAACATGCTGCGCTCGAATGACCTCATCTGGTCGTTCGTGGTCAACAACTACCTCCTCGGGCGCGATCCGTTTCCTTTCGACCTGCTCTACTGGAACTCCGACTCGACGCGGATGCCGGCTGCAATGCACAGCTACTACCTGCGCAACATGTACTTGAAGAACCTGCTGCGCAAGCCGGGCGGCATCACGCTGGCCGGAGTCGAGATCGATATCTCGAAGGTCAAGATCCCCGTCTACTTCACCTCGACCGTCGAGGACCACATCGCACCGTGGCACGCGACCTACGCCGGCGCGCGATTATTTGCGGGCCCGACGCATTTCGTTCTGGGCGGCTCCGGCCACATCGCCGGCATCGTCAATCCGCCCGCCGCGAACAAGTATCAGTACTGGACCAGTCGGGTGTTGCCCGAAGATCCCGAGCAATGGCTGAAGGGCGCACAAGCGCACCCCGGATCGTGGTGGCCGGATTGGGCGAGCTGGATCGCGCGCCATGGCGGGGGAAAGGTTCCGGCGCGCATTCCGGGCAAGGGCGAGCTGAAAGCGATCGAAGACGCACCCGGCTCCTACGTCAGGGTGCGTGGTGATTCCAAGACGCCGCTACGGCCGCGCAGGACAGTCGCGAAGACTGAAATCGAGAAATAGGTTCGCGGCCTCCGAGAGTTTCCTCGAGACGTGCAAATCAAGGGCAGCACCTTCTTCGTGACGGGCGGAGCATCGGGCCTGGGTGCGGCGACAGCGCGTCGCCTCGTCGCAGGCGGAGCCAATGTCGTTATCGCGGACAACCGGCTGGACGCGGCCGCAAACCTGGCAAGCGAGATGGGCCCGCACGCGAGCTTCGCGGCGGCCGATGTAGCGGACGAGGCCCAGGTCTCGGAGGCCATTGCCGTCGCACGAAAAAAATTCGGTGCGCTCCACGGAGCAGTAAACTGCGCGGGCATCGCCGCGGGCGAGCGCGTACTGGGCAAGGGCGGTCCGCACCGGCTTGATACGTTCCGGCGTACGGTCGAAATCAATCTCATCGGCACCTTCAACGTACTGCGGCTCGCGGCGCAGGCGATGGCGGACAATCCGCCGGACCGGGAAGGCAGCCGCGGCATCGTCATCAATACAGCTTCGATTGCGGCCTTCGACGGGCAGGTGGGGCAGGCCGCTTATAGCGCGTCCAAAGCGGGTGTCGTCGGGTTGACGCTCCCCGCAGCGCGCGAGCTCGCGCGCCTCGGCATCCGTGTGATGACGATCGCGCCGGGCATCTTCGAGACGCCGATGATGGCGGGTATGAGCGACGCAGTACGGGCCTCCCTCGCGGCTCAGGTGCCGTTTCCGCCGCGGCTCGGCCAGCCGGAGGAATTCGCCGCGCTGGTCGAGCATATTGTGCAGAATACGATGCTCAATGGAGAGGTGATCCGGCTCGACGGCGCACTGCGCATGGCGGCCAAATAGCTATAAGCGGAGAGCAGTGAGCAGGGGCGGGGAGTAGGGAACCTGGCCGCGAATGCTATAGCCTCACGACATGGTCGTCGCAATTCCAGTCAACGAAAACACCTCGCGTATCTCCTTCGCGGAGGCGCTCAGAGTGTGGTTCAAGATCGGTTGCATCGGCTTCGGCGGACCGGCGGGCCAGATCGCGCTGATGCACCGTATCCTGGTGGAGGAAAAGAAATGGGTGGACGAGCAGCGCTTCCTGCACGCGCTCAATTTCTGCATGCTGCTGCCCGGCCCGGAAGCACAGAAGCTCGCGACTTATTCCGGCTGGTTGCTCCACGGCACCCGCGGCGGGCTCGCAGCCGGCATACTGTTCGTGCTGCCGGGCGCGCTCGTAATGCTGGGCCTGAGTGCGCTCTACGCGCTCGGTCGCGGTATCCCGGTCGTGGACGGCGCATTGTTCGGCATCAAGGCCGCGGTGCTGGTGATTGTGGTCGAAGCGCTGATTCGCATCGGTCGCCGAGCGCTGACGACTCCGCTGTTGATGGGCCTGGCGGGCGCGGCGTTTGTCGGCATCTTCTTTTTCAAGCTGGCGTTTCCTCTGATCGTCGCCGGCGCGGCGATCGCCGGTTTCTTCGTGGCACGCTCGTCGGCCGGCCTTCTCGGATTGAAAGCCCATGTCGGCGATCCGGCCGAGCGCGCGCCCGGACGGTGGCGCCAGGCCGTAGTTGCTACGGTGACCGGCTTCGTGTTGTGGTGGGCGCCGCTCGTGCTGGTCCTCGCGACGCTGGGACCGCGCCATGTTCTGGTGGATATCGGCACCTTCTTTTCCAAGCTCGCGGTCGTGAGCTTCGGCGGGGCCTACGCGCTGCTCGCCTATATGGCGCAGGAGGCGGTCGAGACCCACCACTGGATGACTGCGCCCGAAATGGTGGATGGACTGGGGCTGGCGGAAACCACGCCCGGACCGCTCATCCTGGTCACGCAATTCGTAGGCTTCCTGGCGGCGTTCCGCGATGCCGCCCCGTTTTCCCCGGTCGCCGCCGGCGTTTTCGGCTCGGCGATGACGACCTGGGTCACGTTCGTGCCACCGATGCTTTTGATTTTTGCCGGCGCGCCCTTTATCGAGCAGCTGCGTTCCAATCAGCGCCTCTCGGGCGCGCTGGCGGCCATCACGGCCGCAGTCGTCGGGGTTATCCTCAACCTTACGGTGTGGTTCGCGCTGAACGTCCTGTTCGGCCAGATCGAGCAGCGGCACGCCGGCTGGGTGCGTTGGTACTCCTTCGATCCCGGCGCGCTCGACCTCGAGGCGTCCGCACTCGCCGCAGTCGCCGCGGTGTTGGCGTTCGTGCTGCATCGCGGCCTCGTAGAGACGGTGCTGATCATGGCCGCGCTCGGAATCGCGGTGCGCCTGCTTTTTGGTGCCTGACTGGACGCGCGCTGCTGCAGCCGGAGTTGAACCTCGGCATCCTGCCGGCGTTTGGCGGCACGCAACGGCTGCCGCGCAGAATCGGCTTGGCGCGCGCCCTCGAGCTGCTGGTGACCGCCCGCCAAATCTAGGTCCGACCGGCGAGTCCGGGCGCGGGATCTTGGTGCGTCGTGCACAATGCGGTGCGGGTGTGCATCATGCAGGAATGCGTGCAGTTTCCTTCATTTCCGCGATCACATAGTGCGCCGCAGCATGGAAGGAAAAATACAGACGGGACTATAATCGTTCCCCCGACCACGCTCGGCCGCGGTGCCGAGCTACGCTCAACCGGTAGTCCATCCGAACTTGAAGTTCTATTTGAAGATTTGATCCGTGCAGCCGGCGCGATCAAATCCCGAGGTACTTGCCATGGATATGCGAGACATCCAGCCCGACGTCGATCCGGAAGAGACGCGGGAGTGGTTAGAGGCGCTCGATTCGGTACTCGAGCGGGAAGGCCCCGCGCGCGCGAACTTTCTGCTCGAAAAGCTGGCGGAAAAAGCGCGCCGCAGCGGGGCGTACATTCCGTACAACGCCAACACCGCCTACATCAATACGATACCGCTCGCGCAGGAGGAACATTCTCCGGGCGATGCGGAACTCGAGCATAAGATACGCTCGCTCGTGCGCTGGAACGCGATGGCGATGGTGGTGCGCGCGAACAAGGAATCGTCGGGCCTGGGGGGCCACATCGCGAGCTTCGCGTCTGCGGCGACCCTTTACGATGTCGGCTTCAACCACTTTTTCCGAGCGGCAAGCGAGAGCTTCGGGGGCGACCTCGTCTATTTCCAGGGACATTCGGCGCCGGGCATATACGCGCGCGCCTATCTCGAGGGCCGCATCAGCGAAGAACAGATGAATAACTTCCGCCAGGAGGTCGGCGGGAAGGGTCTCTCCTCGTATCCTCATCCGTGGCTGATGCCCGATTTCTGGCAGTTTCCGACGGTGTCGATGGGGCTCGGCCCGATCATGGCGATCTACCAGGCGCGCTTCATGCGCTACCTGCAGGATCGCGGGCACCTTGCCACCGAAGGACGCAAGGTGTGGGCGTTCATGGGGGACGGCGAGATGGACGAGCCGGAATCGCTGGGCGCCATCTCGCTCGCAGCGCGCGAGAAGCTCGACAACCTCGTCTTCGTCGTCAATTGCAACCTGCAGCGGCTCGACGGGCCGGTGCGCGGCAACGGCAAGATCATCCAGGAGCTCGAAGCCGATTTCCGCGGCGCCGGCTGGAACGTGATCAAGGTGGTGTGGGGCTCGTATTGGGATCCACTGATCATGCGCGATACCAAAGGGATATTGCTGAAGCGCATGGAAGAAGCGGTGGACGGTGAGTACCAGGCCTTCAAATCGCACGACGGCGCGTTCGTGCGCAAGCATTTCTTCGGCAGGTACCCGGAGCTACTGGAGATGGTCGCGCACATGTCGGATGACGAGATCTGGAGGCTCAATCGCGGTGGCCACGATCCGCACAAGATGTACGCCGCGTACGCGGCGGCGGTGAAGCACAAGGACCAGCCTACCGTGATACTCGCCAAGACCATCAAGGGCTATGGAATGGGCGAGGCCGGCGAGGGGCAGAACATCACGCATCAGCAGAAAAAGATGGGCACCTCTTCCATCAAGGCGTTTCGCGACCGCTTCAGCGTGCCGATACCGGACGACAAGCTCGAGGAAGTGCCGTTCTACAAGCCGGCTGAAGACAGCCCCGAGATGAAGTATCTGCGGGAACGGGTGCAGGCGATGGGCGGCAGCGTGCCGGCGCGGCGCAGAAAGTCGCGTTCGCTGGAAGTGCCGCCGCTATCGGCCTTCGAGCAGCAGCTGAAAGGGACCGATGGGCGCGAAATTTCCACCACCATGGCGTTCGTGCGTATCCTGAACACCATCATCCGCGACAAGGCGATCGGCAAGCTCGTGGTGCCCATCGTGCCGGACGAATCCCGCACCTTCGGCATGGAAGGCATGTTCCGGCAGCTCGGCATCTATTCCCATGCGGGGCAGCTCTACACCCCACAGGATGCCGATCAGCTCATGTACTACAAGGAAGACAAGAATGGGCAGATCCTCCAGGAAGGCATCTGTGAAGCGGGCGGAATGTGCTCGTGGATCGCCGCGGCCACGTCGTACACGACGCACGGCTATCCGATGATCCCGTTCTTCATTTTCTACTCGATGTTCGGCTTCCAGCGCATCGGCGATCTCACGTGGGCCGCCGGCGACATGCGCGCGCGGGGCTTTCTGCTGGGCGGCACCGCCGGGCGAACGACGCTCAACGGCGAAGGGCTGCAGCACGAAGACGGCCACAGCCTGCTCGTTGCCGCGACCGTTCCGAACTGCGTGTCGTACGATCCGGCCTTCGCGTACGAGGTCGCGGTCATCATCCAGGACGGCCTGCGCCGCATGTACCGGGAGCAGGAAGACGTCTATTATTACCTCACCGTAATGAACGAGAACTACGCGCATCCGGCGCTGCCCGAGGGCGCCGAGAACGGAATACTCCGCGGCATGTACCTTCTGCCCTCCGCGAACAGCGACGGGAAAAAAGAGAGCAAGTCCGGCAAGAATCGCCTGAAAGTGCAGCTCATGGGCAGCGGCACGATACTGCGGGAGGTGATCGCGGGCGCGGAGCTGCTGGAGCGGGATTTCGGTGTTTCTGCGGACGTCTGGAGCGTCACCAGCTTCAACGAGCTGCGTCGCGACGGCGTCGAGACCGCGCGCTGGAACACCCTGCATCCCGAAGCCGAACCGCGCCGCTCCTACGTGGAGCAGTGCCTGAGCGGCCACACGGGCCCGGTGATTGCGGCAACGGACTACATGAGAGCGTATGCCGATCAGATACGCGCGTGTCTGCCGCAACCGGCGCAATACAACGTGCTCGGCACCGACGGCTTCGGCCGTTCCGACACCAGGCAGGCGCTGCGCGGCTTCTTCGAAGTCGACCGGCGTTATGTGGCCGTTGCCGCGTTGAAAGCGCTGGCGGATCAGGAGGCGCTCCCGCAAAAGACGGTCGCGGAAGCGATCAGGAAATATGAGATCGATCCGGAAAAGCCGAATCCTTCGAAAGTTTGAGAGAGTGACTTGTGACTTGTGACTCGTGACTGCAGGAAGTCCGCCAGGGTCTGAAGAGGTTTTCATCATACGAGTCACGAATCACGAGTCACGAGTCACCGGGCCTTCAATGAGCAACGTCGTCGAGGTAAAAATCCCCGACATCGGCGATTACACGGACGTTCCCGTGATCGAGGTGTTCGTGAAGCCTGGCGACCAGGTCAAGCCTGAGGACTCGCTGCTCACGCTCGAGTCGGACAAGGCGACCATGGACGTGCCTTCACCGGCTGCCGGAGTGATCAAGGACGTCCGGGTCAAGGTGGGAGACAAGGTTTCGCAGGGCGCGGTGGTGTTTACCCTGGAGGCGAATTCGGGCGGTGCTGGCGCGGCGAAAGAAGCGGCTCCCATCGCTGCATCGGCGCCCCAAGGAGCGCCGCAAGCGGCCGCTCCGGCAGCGCCGGCGCCGCCGCGACAGCCGCCGGCACCGCGTCCGGTGGCGGCGCCCTCCCCGGTGGCTGCAGTCGTCGATGATGCGGGCTTTGCCCGTGCCCACGCGAGTCCGTCGGTGCGTCGGTTCGCGCGCGAGCTGGGCGTGGAACTCGGGCGCGTCAAGGGCAGCGGACCGAAGGAACGCGTTCTCAAGGAGGACGTGCAGAATTACGTCAAGAGCGAGCTCGCGCAGCCGCGCCGCGCCGCGGGCGGCGGCCTGGGCTTCGACCTGCCGCCCCTGCAGCCGGTCGATTTCGCGAAATTCGGCCCGGTGGAGACGAAGCCGCTGTCGCGCATCAAGAAGCTCTCCGGCGCGTTCTTGCACCGCAACTGGCTCTCCATCCCGCACATCACGCAGAACGACGAAGCCGACATCACGGAGCTCGAAGCGTTTCGCAAGACACAGGCCGACGAGGCCAAGAGGAGCGGCATCAAATTCACGATGCTCGGCTTTCTCCTGAAAGCTTCGGTGGTGGCGCTCAAGCAGTTCCCCGAATTCAATTCATCGCTCTCGCCCGACGGCGAGAGCCTGATCCTCAAGAGCTATTACCATATTGGCGTCGCGGTCGACACGCCGAACGGCCTCGTGGTTCCGGTGATCCGCGACGTGGACAAGAAGGGCCTGCTCGAGCTCGCGAAGGACCTGGGCGAGGTGAGCGCGCGCATGCGCGCGGGCAAGGTGTCCCCCGCCGACCTGCAGGGCGGCTGCTTCTCGATCTCCAGCCTGGGCGGGCTCGGGGGTACTCACTTCACGCCTATCATCAACGCCCCCGAGGTCGCGATACTCGGCGTGGGGAAGTCGGCGACGAAACCGCGGTGGGACGGCAAGGAATTCCAGCCGCGGCTCATGCTGCCGCTGTCGCTCTCCTACGACCACCGCGTGATAGACGGCGCCCAGGGCGCGCGCTTCATCTCGTTCCTGAGCGGCGTGCTTTCCGACATCCGCCGCCTCGTTCTTTGATGGTAGTCACCCGTCACCGGGGCCGTTGAAGTGTCAACGGCCCCCATAGGGTTCCTCGGCGGTACCTTCGATCCGATCCATTTCGGCCACCTGCGCCTGGCCGAGGAGCTTGCGCACACGCTCAAACTCGATCAGGTGCGCCTGGTGCCGAGCGGCACTCCCCCGCATCGGGCGGCTCCCCATGCGGCGCCCGCGCATCGCCTGGCCATGGTGCGTCTGGCGGTGGCCGGCAATCCGCTGTTTGCCGTGGACGTGCGCGAGATGGACCGTAGCGGGCCCGCCTACACGTTCGACACTCTTACCGAAATGCGCTCCGAGTTGGGCGCGACCTTCCCGCTCGTGCTCATGCTGGGCGCGGATGCCTTCCTCGAATTCGTGACGTGGCACCGGTGGCACGAGCTCTTCGGGCTCGCGCACGTGGCGGTCGCGCATCGGCCGCGCTTCCCGGTGGAGCGCTGGCGGGAAGGAATGGCGCAGCCGCTGGTGCGTGAATACGACGCACGGCTCATGCATCAGCCGCTGGCAGTGCATCTCGCCCCTGCCGGCGGCATCGTGGTGGTTCCATTCACGGCGCTCGACATCTCGGCCACGGCGATACGCGCGCTCGTGGGCGACGGCGGAAGCCCCCGCTATTTGCTACCGGATTCGGTTCTCGATTATATTCGGGCGAACGGTCTGTATTCCGGAGGTCGATGAGAAAAGGCAAGCTGGTCAACGCTACCGTCGCGGCGCTCGAGGACGTCAAGGCGCACAACATAGTGGTTCTCGATGTGAGGCGCATGACCGCGATGTTCGATACGGTCATCGTCGCGACTGCCGATTCCGCACGCCAGAGCAGGGCTCTTTCCAACAACGTCCAGGAGAAGGTCAAGGCGCTCGGGTCGAAGATCTACGGCGTGGAAGGCGAGCAGACCGGCGAGTGGATCCTCGTGGACCTCGGAGAGCTCGTCGTCCACATCATGCAGCCCGCTGTCCGCCGGTACTACAACCTCGAAGAATTGTGGGCCCCGCCGGCACCGGCGCGGCGGCGGCGGGTCGCCGCAGCAAAGAAACGCCCGGGTGAATGAAGCTGCTGGTTGTAGCAGTCGGCCGCCGCATGCCGGCGTGGGTGGATGCAGGTTTCAACGAGTACGCGCAGCGTATGCCGCGCGCGGCGCGCCTCGAGCTGATTGCGATCAAGCCTGAGGCCCGCAGCGAGGGGCGCACGGTCGAGCGTCTGGTCGAAGCCGAAGGCAAGCGCATACTTGGGGCGCTTCCCGCCCGCAGCGTAAAAGTCGTCCTGGACGAAGGTGGCGCGCTGCTTTCGACTTCAGAGCTGTCCCGGCGCATCGAGCGCTGGCGCGACACGGGCCGCGACATCGCCTTTATCGTGGGCGGAGCGGACGGCCTTGCGGAGAGTGTGAAGCGCGCTTCGGAGTTCAAATGGTCGCTCACGCCGCTGACCTTGCCGCATGGCCTCGTGCGCGTTGTTCTCGCGGAACAGCTTTATCGGGCGGTCTCGATATTGCACAATCACCCTTACCATAGAGACTAAGCGTGTGTATTCAGGTTTGTTCGTGTCGGGGGTGCTTTTATTTGACCGAGTGTAGGGCCGGGATAGACCCCTCGACCTAAAGCACGTTGCGGATCGCGAGAGGATTGATCTCGGCACAGACTAGCTTCCGAAGAATGTGTTTCTCCTAAGGCCTATGCGATGGTCAAATGACCTAAAGTGTCCTGAGTCCTAGTTCGCATGTCGCCCTCCCCATCACCCAGCACTCTGTCGCGGATCGGCGTCGGCGACAACCGCATCTATCTCGCCTCGCGCAGTCCGCGTCGGCGCGAGCTGTTGAAGCAGATCGGCGTGAGCTTCGAGTCTTTGCTGGTGCGCGAAGACCTGCGGCGCGGCGTCGATGTGGACGAAACGCCGTTGCCGGACGAATCACCGGGTATCTATGTGTTGCGCATCGCGCGCGCCAAGGCCGCGATCGCCCTGCAGCAGATCGCGCAGCGGGTTCTGCCGCAGCGACCCGTGCTCGCCGCCGACACGACGATCGTGTTCGACGACCGGATCATCGGCAAGCCGGACGACGAGAAGTACGCGGCGCGCATCCTGCGTGCGCTGTCGGGCCGCGAGCACCAGGTGCTGACCGCGGTGGCCCTCGCGCTCAAGGACCAGGTTGAAACGCAAATCTCGGTCTCAAGCGTGTGGTTTCGCGAGCTCACGGACGCCGAGATCCGGTTCTACATTGCAAGCGGCGAGGCGCTCGACAAGGCGGGCGCATATGCGATTCAGGGCCGCGCCGCGGCGTTCGTTACCCGGATAGAGGGCAGCTATTCCGGTATCATGGGATTGCCGCTGGCGGAAACAGCCGACCTCCTGCAGCGGTTCAACATTCCAGTGCTTTGATCCGACGCGTCGGGTTGCGCCATGGCAGTGACCGAAGAAATCCTCATCAACGTCACCCCGCAGGAGACGCGCGTGGCGGTGATCGAGCAGGGCGTGACGCAGGAAGTGCACGTAGAGCGCGCCTCGGCGCGCGGCCTGGTCGGCAACATCTACACCGGGAGAGTGGTGCGTGTCCTGCCCGGCATGCAGTCGGCGTTCATCGATATCGGAGGGGAGCGCGCCGCGTTTCTGCATGTAGCCGATATCTGGGGCAACCGCCACAGCGGCGACACCTCGCGGCCGATCGAACGCCTGCTCGCGGAAGGCCAGAATCTGATGGTGCAGGTCGTCAAGGACCCGATCGGCAGCAAGGGCGCGAGACTGTCGACGCAGATCAGCATCGCCGGCAGGCTCCTGGTATACCTGCCCCAGGAATCCCACATCGGGATCTCGCAACGCATCCAGGACGAGGAGGAACGGGCGCACCTGCGGGACAAGCTGCAGCACCTGCTGCCGCCGGAGGAAAAGGGCGGGTTCATCATCCGCACCATGGCCGAGGCGGCATCCGACTACGAGCTGGGTTCCGACGTCGAGTACTTGCGCAAGCTGTGGCGCGGCATACAGGAGAAGGCCGTGTCCTCCGGGCCGCTGGCTTTGCTCTATCAGGATCTCAACCTGGCCCAGCGCGTGCTGCGGGATTTCGTCCACGAGGAAACCGCGCGCATCCTGGTCGACTCGCGCGAGACCTATCAAAGCATGCTCGAGTTCGCACACGAGTTCACCCAGAACGTGGCGGAGCGGATCGAGCACTACCAGGGGGAGCGGCCGCTGTTCGACCTTCACGGCGTGGAAGACGAGATCGAAAAAGCCCTCGCGGGGCGCGTCGATCTCAAGTCGGGCGGCTATCTCATCATCGACCAGACCGAAGCGCTCACCACGGTCGACGTCAATACCGGCGGCTTTGTCGGCGGGCGCAGCTTCGACGACACCATATTCAAGACGAACCTCGAGGCCGCGCAGGTGATCGCGCGGCAGCTGCGCTTGAGAAACCTCGGCGGCATCATCATCGTCGACTTCATCGACATGGACACCGAGGACCACAAGAATGCCGTCCTCAACGAGTTCCGCAAGGCCCTCGCGCGCGACCGCACGCGGATGACCGTGAACGGGTTCACGCAGCTCGGTCTGGTGGAGATGACGCGCAAGCGCACGCGCGAATCGCTCTCCCACGTGCTGTGCGAAGCGTGCCCGACTTGCGGGGGACGGGGTGAGCTCAAAACCGCGCAGACGATCTGCTACCAGATCCTGCGCGAGTTGCTGCGCGAAGCGCGCCAGTTCAACGCCCGGGAATTCCGCATATTCGCGTCCCAGCAGGTGATCGACATGTTCCTGGACGAGGAGTCGCAGTCGCTCGCCATGCTGTCCGACTTCATCGGCAAGCCGGTGTCGCTGCAGGTCGAAACCGTCTATAACCAGGAGCAGTTCGACATCATCCTGATGTAGGTGCGGCGTCACCAGGGTCAGAGCATTCCGCGACCTGACCCGCTCAACAGGTCGTCGAGGCGGGCAACCAGCACAGGGCCGCCCGAAACCTCGATTACTTTCCGGCGCGAGTTTGTGCCATGGCGGATCGAGACCGAGGATCTCGGTACATCGAGCACGTTACTCAGCAAATCGATAAGCGCGGCATTGGCTTTGTGGTCGGTCGCCGGCGCCGCGATCTTCAGCTTGATCGCGTCGCCGTGCAGCCCGCCGACCGCGTTCTTGCGTGCGTTGGGCTGGACATGCAAGGTCACCGTAAGCCGCTGCCTGACTGGATTGTAGCGCCAGCAGGTCGAATTTCGGCTCACGGATCGCACCGTTGTCGCATCAGAACCAGTGCGCGACCGACCCTTCGAGCAACGCTATCGGCACCATCAGCAGCAGCTGGCAGACGATCACCACGAAGAGCGGGGACAGATCCACGTTTCCGATCGGCGGGATGCGCCGCTGGAAGATGCGCAGAAACGGCCGCGACAGGCTGTTCAAGAGCGGCATCACCGGACTGTAGGGATTGATCCACGTGAGCACCGCCTGCACGATGACGGTGACCATCACGATGTAAAGCATCAGCTTCACGATCATGATCACCGCCATCAGCGCGAGCGCTGCCAACGCCAGCCCGGCCTGCGAGCCGAGCTGGTGCCCCTTGATGTAGAGCACGATCAACAGCTCGACGAATTGCAGGAGCCACGCGAGCGCCAGGGTGGCGAGATCGAGACCCCACAGCCCGGGTATCACGCGGCGCGTCGGGCGCACCATGAAATCGGTGAGCGCGGCCAGAAATTCCGAGAGCGGGTTGCGGTACGGTGCGCGCGCCCACTGGAGGTAGAACCGCAGCAGCAGCGCTACCGTGAACAGGCCGAATGCGGTATCGACGATAAAGATCAGCGCGGAGGAGATCACGGGCGGCCCCGATCGTCCAGCGTGACGGCGCCGAGGCGCGGACCCGCTCCAGAGTTCCTCAATTCGGCCTCCAGGATTCCCTCCGCCGCCACCACCGTTCCTCTCCAGCTCACGGCGCCTTCCCCAGCTCGTCGCCCAATTCGCGCGAGCGCTCCGCCGCAGCATGCACGGCGCGAATGATGGCCTCCCGCACCCCGTCTGTTGCCATGGACTTGAGGGCGCGTTCAGTGGTGCCGCCCTTCGAGGTCACGCGCTCGCGCAGCGCCGCTACCGGATCGGAGCTGTCGAGGGCGAGCCGCGCCCCCCCCGCGAAGGTTTCCAGCGCCAGCTTGCGGGCGGTATCCGCCGGCAATCCAAGCTCTCTCGCCGCCTGTTCGAGGGCCTCGGTGAAATAGAACACGTAAGCGGGCCCGCTTCCCGACACCGCGGTGATCGCGTCCATCTGCTCTTCCCGCTCGACCCATACCGTCGCACCGACCGCTCCGAGTATCCGCTCGGCGGACTGCCGCTCGCTTGCGCTCACGGCGGGTGCGGCATGTAGAGCGCTGACGCCTGCGAGAACGAGCGCGGGCGTATTCGGCATCACGCGAACAAGCCGTACGTAGCCGCCGAGCCAGCGGCCGAGATCCGCGAGGCGTATCCCCGCGGCGATGCTTACGACCAGCTGAGACTCGAGACGAGCACCCAGTTCGCGTGCGGCTTCGCGCATCTGCTGCGGTTTCACCGCGAGCACGATGCAATCCGCCTGCGCCGCCGCTGCGCTGACTGCCGCAAAGACCTCGATCTTGAATTCGCGTTGCAGTGCGTCGCGGGCAGACGCCGCGACCTCGACCACCTTGATCGATCTCGCGGGCCACTTCTTCTTGATCAGTCCGCCGATGATGGCGGACGCCATATTGCCGCCGCCGATGAAGGTGACGTTCATTCGAGGTCAGGTGAACGGTAAACGGTCAACGGTGAACGGTAACGGCTGATCGATGCCATTATCTTAGCAGCGGGAAAGACGACCGGTTTGGCGATCACTGATCACCGTTCACGTCTCCGCTGCCCGAAAATCGCGGTGCCTACGCGGACCATGGTTGCGCCTTCCAGTATCGCCGCCTCAAGATCATCCGACATTCCCATCGACAGCGTATCGAGTTCTACACCGCGATTTACCAGCCGCTCCTTCAGGTCACGCAGCGCCGCGAACTGCCGGCGCCGGAGGGCCGTATCAGGGGTCGGCGCGGGAATCGCCATCAACCCGCGCAGCCGCAGGCGAGGCAGGCTGGCGATCGCTTCCGCGAGCGCGAGCTCGCCCCCCGGCGCTACGCCGCTCTTGCTGGCCTCGCCGCTCAGGTTGACCTGGATGCACACGTTGAGCGGAGGCAGTGCCGCGGGCCGCGCTGCGGCCAGCCGCGCCGCGATCTTCTCCCGCTCGATGCTGTGCACCCAGTGGAAGGTCTCGGCGATACTGCGCGTCTTGTTGCTCTGTATCGGTCCGATGAAATGCCATTCCAGCGGCAGGCGAGCGAGCTCAGTGACTTTTTCCACGCTTTCCTGCGCCTGATTCTCGCCAAAGAGCCGCTGGCCGGCGGCGTATGCCTCGGCGATAGCGGTCGCGGGAAATGTCTTGCTTACCGCGATCAGCGCAATGGCATCGGTGCGCCTTCCCGCCGCCTGAGCCGCGTGAGCGATGCGGCTGCGGACGGCTTGCAAGTTGGCGGCGATTGTGGCCATAATTCCTGTGGGATACGGGGAGAATGTTCGACGCAAAATCAGCACGTTAATTCCTGTTTTCCCGCCCGTACGTTCGCTCGCGGAGAATTATAATGGACATATCCGAGCTGCTGGCTTTTGTCGTCAAGAACAAAGCTTCCGATCTGCATCTCTCGTCGGGCCTGCCCCCGATGATCCGCGTGCACGGTGACGTGCGCCGCATCAATCTTCCCGCGCTGGAGCACAAGGACGTGCACGCGATGGTGTACGACATCATGAATGACGGCCAGCGCAAATTCTACGAAGAGAATCTGGAATGCGACTTCTCGTTCGCGATCCCCAATCTCGCGCGCTTCCGCGTGAACGCTTTCGTCCAGCACCGCGGCGCGGGCGCCGTGTTCCGGACGATACCGTCGAAGGTGCTCTCGCTGGAGGACCTGAAGTGCCCGAAAGTATTCACCGAGATCGCCGATCAGCCGCGCGGCGTCGTGCTGGTGACCGGCCCCACCGGTTCGGGCAAGTCCACGACGCTCGCCGCGATGATCAATTACATCAACGAGGAGGAATACGGGCACATCCTCACCGTCGAAGACCCCATTGAATTCGTGCACGAATCGAAGAAGTGTCTGATCAACCAGCGCGAGGTCGGGCCGCACACGCTGTCGTTCTCCAATGCGCTGCGAAGCGCGCTGCGGGAGGATCCCGACATCATACTGGTGGGAGAGATGCGCGACCTGGAAACGATACGGCTGGCCATGACGGCGGCGGAAACCGGGCACCTGGTGTTCGGCACGCTGCATACGAGCTCGGCGGCGAAGACGATCGACCGCATCATCGACGTGTTCCCCGCGGAGGAAAAGGAAATGATGCGGGCGATGCTCTCCGAATCGCTGCGCGCCGTGATCTCGCAGACATTGCTCAAGACCAAGGACGGAACCGGGCGCGTGGCCGCGCACGAGATCATGGTCGGCACCCCTGCTATCCGCAACCTGATCCGCGAGAACAAGGTGGCGCAGATGTATTCCGCCATCCAGACCGGCCAGCAGTACGGCATGCAGACGCTGGATCAGAATCTGCAGGAGCTGGTGAAGCGCAATATCGTCTCGGTGGACGAGGCGCGCTCCAGAGCCGCCAATAAGGATAATTTCAAGGGATGACGTTTCGGGAACCACGACCGGTGACGCGGAGGCAGCGCGGGTAACGCGCTGGAGCGGGTCCCCGGCCTCCATGTCGCGTCTTTGATGGAGCGTATTCAATGGAAAGAGACCAGGCAGTCAGGTTCATGCACGATCTGTTGAGGGCCATGGCGGCCAAGAAGGCCTCCGACCTGTTCATCACTTCCGGCTTCCCGCCTGCAATCAAGCTGGACGGCAAGATGACACCGGTTGCCAACCAGCCGCTGACGCCGCAGCACACCGCGGAGCTCACGCGCGCGATGATGAACGACCGGCAGGCCGGCGAATTCGAAGCGACCAAGGAGTGCAACTTCGCGATCAGTCCGAGCGGCATCGGGCGGTTTCGCGTGAACGCCTTCTACCAGCAGGGCCGCATCGGCATGGTCCTGCGCACGATCACTACGGCGATCCCCAAGATGGAGGATCTGAATCTGCCGGCCGTGCTGAAGGACATCGTGATGACCAAGCGCGGCCTCGTCATCATGGTGGGCGCCACGGGATCGGGCAAATCCACTTCGCTTGCGGCCATGATCGGCTATCGCAACGAGAACAGCTATGGCCACATCATTACCATCGAGGATCCGGTGGAGTACACGCACGAACACAAGAACTGCGTGATCACGCAGCGCGAGGTGGGCGTGGACACGGATACCTGGCATACCGCCCTGAAGAATACGCTGCGCCAGGCCCCCGACGTGATTCTGATCGGGGAGATTCGCGACCGCGACACGATGGACTACGCGATTGCGTTCGCGGAGACCGGCCACCTGTGCATGGCTACCTTGCACGCCAACAGCTCGAACCAGGCGCTGGACCGCATCATCAACTTCTTCCCCGAGGAACGGCGCCACCAGCTGTTGATGGACCTGTCGCTCAATATCCGCGCGCTGGTCTCGCAGCGGCTGATCCCCAAAAAGGACGGGAAAGGGCGCGTCGCGGCCGTGGAGATCATGCTCAACTCCCCGTTGATCTCGGACCTGATATTCAAGGGCGAGGTGCACGAGATCAAGCACATCATGTCGAAGTCGCGGGAGCTCGGGATGCAGACCTTCGACCAGCATCTCTTCGAGCTCTACGAGACGGGCCAAATCAGCTACGAGGATGCCCTGCGCAACGCCGATTCGGTGAACGAGCTGCGGCTGATGATCAAGCTCCAGGGCAAGGAGGCGAAGGAGAAGGACGTCATGACCGGGATCGAGCATCTGAACATAGTCTGACACCGGACGCTACGCGCCGGGTCAGATGCGCCGGTTCGAACGGACGCGCTCAAGGCGCCGTTCAACCGGCGCGGAGTGAGAAGAGGCGCCAGTACGAACCGGCGCCTTTTTTACGTACACGGTCGCTTGTTCGATCCGCAGGCAGGTACGCCGGTTCGAACGGACGCGTTCAAGGCGCTGTTCAACCGGCGCAGAAGCGGGAAGAGGCGCCGGCACGAATCGGCGCCTTCTTTGCGTAGATGGTCGTCCCGTTCGATTCGCAGGCAGCCACAGAATCGACCCGCCGTAACGGCTACGTGCCCTGGCGTGCCTGGCTGCCGGGTGGTTTCGGCGGATAGCGCAGCGGCGTGGTGACCGCCGAAGCGTCCATCTTGCCGAGCCTCACCAATCGAGCCTCGATACCCGCGCGGCTGCGGTTGTGGCTCCGGGCGAGCTCGTCCACCGTCCGGCCGGAATCGAAAGCACTGACGAGCCGCTGCTCTTCCTCGGGGCTCCAGCGCGAGCCGGAGCCGCTTTGCGGGAGCGCGGGCTTTCGCTCCGGCGCCGCCGCGGTAGCGCCTTCCAAGGCTCGCACAGCCTCGAACAGCGCGCGCACGATGTCGGGATGCTGGTACGGGCTGTCCCCGCCAAACTTCTCGCCGGTTGCCGGATGCACGCCGTTGGCCAGCGCATTGAGAATTCTGAGCGCAAGATCTTTTTCCATGGTCTTTCCCCTCTATGGTTGTGTTTATGCGAGCCGCATCCGGCCCGCGAGTACGCAGCAACGCGGCGAGCCGTCCGGAAGTTGACGCATGGACCGAAAGTATTGCCGCCGGATTGCCGGGGCAGTAATCGACGCATGCTTGTCATCGCCGCTCATCGACAAGCGTTAACGTGTCGAAGGCAGGCCAGGTTCTTGGGATCAGCACCGATGCGCCACGACTTGCCGGTGTGGCGCTTGCCACTCCATGGGGAGCCGCAGCGATCTCATTTTGCAGGGTTGGTGAACGGACGTGCTGAGGCAGCCACCGCGGTCCTGGTGCGCCGCCGGCTGCCGGAGACAAGCTCGTACTTCAGGAGCCGGCACTCCAGCGCGCCGTTATAAAGCGGTATGCGCCGCGTCGCGGCGAGGCGGATCAGCTTGGGCAGACGGAGGTCGGCCGTGAAGATCCAGGCCGTCCAGCCGGTGTAGCGCCGTTTCAAGATGTCCCCCAGCTTCGGGTAGAACGCGGCGAGCTCATCCCGCTCTCCCGTGCGCTCGCCATACGGAGGGTTCATCAAGAGCGTCCCAGGCTCCGGCAACGGCGGATTTGCGTCGAGCATGCTCATCTGCTTCAGGGTTACCACCCCATCGAGGCCTGCCGCCGAAATATTCGCGCGCGCGCGCGCGAGGATGGTTCCCGACTTGTCACTCCCATGGATCGGCAGCGGCCGCGCAGGTTTGCGGCGGGCGCGCGCGGCTTCGCGCAGAGCATGCCACTTACCGGCGTCGTAGCCCGCGAGCTTTTCGAAGCCGAACGCGCGGCTCAAACCCGGGGCGACATCGAGCGCGATCATCGCGGCTTCCACCAGAAACGTGCCCCCGCCGCACATGGGATCGGCCAGCGGCATGGTGTGCACCCATCCCGTAAGGCTCACGATGCCGGCTGCGAGATTCTCCCTCAGCGGCGCGTCTCCCGTGGCGACGCGCCATCCGCGCTTGAATAGCGGCTCGCCGGAAGTATCGAGATAAAACGTCGCCTGGTCGTGCGTGAGAAATGCATGGATCCGGACTTCCGGCGCCTGCGTATCCACGTCCGGACGCTTGCCCAGCTTCGCGCGGAACACGTCGCACACGGCGTCCTTCACGCGCAAAGTAACGAAGTCTAGGCTTTTTACCGGAGACTTGATGGCTGAGATATTGACGCGGATGGAGCGGCGGACATCGAAGAGCTGCGGCCATTCCAGCCGCCGCGCCGCGTCGTGTATGTCCTGCTCGCTGCGGTAGCGGGCGGTGCCGACTTGCCACAGCACGCGGCTTGCCACGCGGCTTTCGAGGTTCGCCGCATAGCAAAGCGCAAATTCGCCCGCGAACGCCGCGCCGCCGTCAACGGCTTCCACATCGCGCGCGCCGAGCGCCGACAACTCCGCGGCAAGCACCTGTTCGAGACCGCGCGGGCAGGTGGCGAAGAAACGTTCCACTTGGGATTGATACGACGTGACTGAAACGGCGTGACTGAAACGGCGTGACTGATGAAGCGTGACTGATGCAGCGTGACTAGTACTGCGTGAGATTCTCACGCCGCATCAGTCACGAGCTTCCAGTCACGCACCACCAGTCACGCCTCACCAGTCACGGTCATCAACAATTATTCCCTGTTCGCCTCCCGCTCCAGCGGCGCTATCACTTCGAGGTCCAGCCGGACGCTACGGTTACGATTTTCCTTGAGCCCCGATACCCTGGCTTCGAGCGTCTCACCGCGATCGATCTGGCGCGCCACGGCGGCGTTGTCCCGGCGCGGCAGATAGCCCAGCTTACGGCCACGCCACTCTATGCAGATGGCGTTGGGATCATACGGATTGTCGGGCTCGCGCACCAGTTTGATGCGGTCGCCCACGCTTATGTCGTGCCATACCTCGCGGGCTTCGTAGTGACGCAGTCCGGCGACCGGCGAGCGCTGGACGACGATAACCGCCTCCCTCGCCCAGCCGAGCGGGGCGCAGAGTGCAACGGCGAGGCCGATCGCGGAGCGTACCTGCACTGTTCCGTACCCGTCAGGTCTGCCAGCCAATCCTGCCGGCAAAGTACTAAAACGGTTTGACGACGGCGAGGATGACAACCGCGATCAGGATCAGCGTGGGAACCTCGTTGAACCAGCGGTACCAGACATGGCTGCGGGTGTTGCGGTCGCGCTTGAAATCCAGCAGCAACTTCCCGCACCAGAGGTGATAGGCGATGAGGACGACAACCAGCACGAGCTTCGCGTGCAGCCAGCCGCCGGTAATGCCGTAGCCCTGCCACAGCCACGTCCCGAACGCGACGGTCAACACCGCCCCGGGAGTCATGATGCCGTAGTAGAGCTTGCGCTCCATGACCTTGAAGCGCTCGCGGCTTGCCGTGTCCTCAGCCATCGCGTGGTAAACGAACAGCCGGGGCAGGTAGAACAGGCCCGCGAACCAGGTCACCACGAAGACGACATGCAAGGCCTTGATCCACAGCATTTTCAGGACCGTGATGAGTGATGGGATGAGTCGCGCCCTCGTGATGAACGGCGGATTGTGTCCGTTCCATCACGCGGGGGTCAACCGGCGTTGGGCGTCCGGATTGGGCCTATTTCAGCAGGCGGCGTCGCGTCAGCACCACCGCGGCATAGAAGCTGAGCGTTGCGTAGCCGGCAAGGATGGCCAAATGGACGGGCACGTTCGGGGGGATCGCCCCATTCACCAGGGGGCGCACGAGCGCCACCGCGTGGGTGAGCGGCAAGCCGTGCGCCACCGCTTGAACCGCGTCAGGTAGCTGGCCGAGCGGAAAGAATACGCCGCACACGAGCATCATCGGCGTAATTGCGAGCGTGAAGTAATACATGAAGAAATCGTAGCTGGGGGACAAGGCGGTCATGACCAGCCCCATGCTGGCGAAGGCGAAACCGGTAAGGAACACGATCGGTATCGCCCACAGCGCCAGCGCAGAATGCGTGAGGCCCAGGGCCCACGCCACGAGCAGCACCGCCAGGCCCGAAAGCAAGCTCTTGCTCGCGGCCCACACCGCTTCTCCCAGCACCACATCGTCCAGAGCCACCGGCGCGTTCATGATGGCGTCCCACGTCCTTTGCACGTGCATACGCGAAAAGCCCGAGTACATGGCCTCGAAAGAAGCGCTCATCATCGTGCTCGAGCACACCGTTCCCGCGGCGAGAAACGCGATATAGGAGGTCCCGCCCACATCGGAGAGCATTGCGCCCAGCCCGTAGCCCAGTCCGAGCATGTACAGCATAGGGTCGGCGAGATTGCCGAGCATCGACGGGATCGCGAGCTTGCGCCATACCAGGGAATTGCGGCGCCAGACATAGGAATGCCGGATACTGAATGCGGGCAACGCCAGAAGCTTGGATGTCATCGTTGGAACCCCTCGGCTCGTTCTAGTCACGTATTAATCAGTCGCGGAGCTCACGGCCCGTGAGCTTCAGGAATACGTCTTCCAGATTGGCGTGACGGTGCAGGTAGCGCAGATCGCGGCGATGCTCGAGATCGCGCACCAGGGGATCAGCGTCGCGTGTGTAGCAGAACACCGTTTCCCCCGCTTTTTCGCAGCGCCGGCTGTGAGACCGACCGAAATCGGCGGCCCATTTTTCCGCTCCATCACCGTAAACCTCCACTACCTGCGGCTCGATATGGCGCTCGATCAACTCGCGCGGTGCGCCTTCTGCAATGATGCGCCCGCGGTCGAGGATA
>DATFWO010000248.1:0-2343 GCA_035259205.1 Burkholderiales bacterium
TTGACGTTGAGGACGTTGCGGTTCTTTCCCGGCCGGCGATCCGCGCAGATCTTTCCTTCCTTCATCACGAGCTTGATGTTCCTCTTGTGCGCCAGGCACCCGATGTCCCTCAGGGGATCGCCGTCCACCGCGACGATGTCGGCGAGCTTGCCTTTCTCGACCGTGCCGAGATCCCGGTCGAGCTTCAGCGCCTGCGCGGCATTGCGCGTCGCCGCAACCAGTGCATCCATCGGCTTCATGCCGAGATCGACCCAGATCTTCATCTCTCCGGCATTCGTGCCCATCTCGGGGTCGTAGCCCATGTCGGTGCCCAGCGCGATCTTGATTCCCGCCTTGTACATTTTCTGGAAGGTCTCGAAGCAGTAGGGCTGCAAGGTCTTCATCTTGTTCAGGATAAAGAGCGGCGTGCCCTGTTCCTTGCGGTTCTGGATCGCGTGGTCGGTGCGGTGCGAGAGCGTCGGCGTCACCGGTATGCCCGCCTCGGCGATCATGTCTATGGTCTCATCGTCCGAAAACACCATGTGCTCTATCGTGTCCGCCCCCGCCTCGATCGCCATGCGGTGCGCCTCGGTGGTGAAACAGTGCACGGCGCAGCTCTTGTGAAAGGCGTGGGCCTCGTCCACGATCGCGTTGATTTCCTCCTGCGTCATGTTCCGGATATCGGGCTCTTCCTTGTCGGTGCCGCCGCCGCCCGACGCGCAGGTCTTGATCACGTCGCAGCCGGCGAGCAGGTTGGTGCGCGCCAGCTTCCTGAGCTCCCAGGGGCCGTCCGCGGTCTGGAACCCGAAACGCTGCATCGCGCGCGGCTGTATGAGATCCAGGTGCGAGCCCGTAATGGTGGTAAATCCCGCAACCAGCATGCGCGGACCTTCCACGATGCCCGCGTTGATGGCGTCGCGCACGGCGCAGAGCTCGCTCGTGAGCAGCCCCCGGCTCGAGTTCAATCCCAGGTCGCGCAACGTCGTGAAGCCCATGTCGAAGCACATCTGCGCATGAAACAGCGAGTACATCTGCTGCAGCTGCGGCGTGATCTCCCACTGGGCGACGCGGTAATTGTGGAAGGTCAGGCAGTTGAACATCATGGTGTGGATGTGCAGGTCCATCATTCCGGGCAGCAGCGTGCAGCCCGCGCAGTCGATGACCTCGGCGCGCGGCGGAACCTTGACCGACTGGCGGGTGCCGACCTGCTTGATGCGGCGGCCCTGCAGCACGATCACCGGATCCTTGGCGGGCTTGCGGCCGGTGCCGTCGATGAGCGCGCCACCTTTGACGTAGCGCAACGGCCCCTGCTCGGGAAGAGCCTTCATCTCCATGTCGCTGGTTCCTTCTTTCTCAACCGGCGCCGCAATGTTCCGGGAATCATCGCAGCCGGAGAACCCTGAATATACTTCAAAAGCGGCGTTGACGAGACGAGGATGGTTGATTGCCTGCGCGGGCCGGCAATGCTCAGCGGAAATTGCCCGCCACGGCGACAAAGCGTGCGTATGCCTCGGCGTCGAACGCGGACGGGGCGGCTTCGCGGGCGCCGTCGAACGCCAGCGCAGCGAGCGTCTTCTCGATGTCGCTGCGCTCCATGTCGCGCGTAATGAACACCAGACGCGAACGGCGCTCCGCATCCGGCCACTTCTCGAGCGTGACGGGCTCATGCACGAGCGTCTGCACCGCCTGAACCACGACCGGCCTGCCTTCGACGTTGAGCAATCCCTTGACCCGCAGCAGGTTCGCTCCGCGCAGCCCGGCAAGCAGATTGAGCCAGACCACCAGCCCCGAAGAAGTAACTGGCCGTTCGTAACAAACGCAGAACGAGCGGATGTGCGTATCGATGGAATGGTGCCCATGATCCCCGTGGCCGACGCCATGCGCACCGAGCCCATCGAAGCGTTCCGCATTGAGCCAGCGTGTAATTCCATTGCGGGGCGTGACATCATCCAGTCCCGCTCCAAACAGGCGCTGCGGCTCGATCGAACCGCGCGCGATGGAAAACATCTCGGCGCCGGGGTTGAGCCGGCCAAGTCGCGCTTCCAGCTGGCGCAGAGTGACGGCCGGTGCAACGTCCGCCTTGCTGATGAGCAACCGGTCGGCGAGCGCAGCCTGCTTGACTGCATCCACGCTCGATTCGAGCTGGGCTTCCCCGTGCACGCCGTCGACCAGGGTAACGACGCTGTCCAGCCGGTAGAGGGACGCCAGCTCCCGGTCCGTGATCAGGGTCTGGAGGATGGGCACCGGATCGGCGAGCCCGGTAGTCTCGATCAAGACCCTCCCAAAAGGCGGTATGGCCCCGTCGCGGCGCTTTACATACAGGTCGCTCAGGGTAGCGACCAGGTCGCCACGCAGTTCGCAGCA